>JANQOE010000111.1 GCA_028279245.1 Alphaproteobacteria bacterium | reverse complement strand
CCCTCGAACGCCTCCAATGGCCAAGCCTTGGCGCCACCGGGCGCGCGAATGCCGAAGACGTAGTCCTTTTGCGCCAGCGCCTCGTCGCGCAGCAGGGCCGGAAACATCAGTTCCGGGCTGGCGAAATACTCGCCATAGGCCGCGCCAGGGCTGTAGTCGCGCGGGTAACCGGTGTCGAGCGACAGGACGCGCGTGTCCGGGTGCCGCTCGCGCCAATTCGACCAGGAGGTGATGGCCACGGGGCGGATCGGCAGTTCGATGCCCGATCCTGTCAGCGGGCCGACGACGGGGCGGCCGGTGAACTGGTTCCACAGGCTGCGGGTGGCCGTGTCGTACATCAGCTTGTTGGAGCGGTAGAGAAACCCGGATGAGCCGAAGACGAACGGCTCGTCATAGCCCTCGACCGTGGTGTCGAACAGGATGCCGGCACCGCACAGCGTGCAATAGGCCAGCGAGACGGGCACGCCGCCGATGACGTCGTTGAACATCTCGTGCCAATTCAGGATGCGCAGGGGGTAGGCGCGCGCGTCGCCACTGATCTCGACGCCAAAGACCAGGTCGTCGTCGGCCAGATAGTCGGCCTCCGCCGCGTCGATCAGGTCCGGATTGGTCAGCGCCGGGATGCCGTCGACACTGACGCCGCCCCAGGCAATCTCTTCCAGCCGGATTTCATGGTCCACGCCCTCCGGCAAGAAATCCAAGAAACGCGGGTCGATGGTGGCGAGCAAGCGCCGCTGGAAGTCTGGAAAACTATCGTGGGCGGCGATGTCGGTTGTCTGCTCTCGCCACAAGACCCAGTCGAACCAGCCTTGCGGCGGGTCATCGGCGGGGTAGGTGCCTTCAGCGAGGATCTCCAGCGCCGCTTGCAGGGTCCCGGGCGGCAGCCACGAAAAGCGCATGGCGGTGATGATCGAATGGGCCAGTGCCGGGTCGCCCTCGTCGACCAGCGCGGCCAGGGAATTGATACTCGTCCGGGGTTCGGCGACGACCAGGTTCAGACTGTGACGCGCGGCCTCATCGTCGCTGAGCTGGGCTGCGGCCGTTTGGGGCAAGCCGACTGCGGCTCCGATAAGGGCTGCGATGGCGAGGTTTCTTAACGACGCAGGTCCGCGCTGCCGAACTGACGAAGACCAACCCATGGGACGCACCTCACGATCATTCACGCAGATCCTGAGATGCCCATGGCGGCTATGGCGCGCTAGGGCCGCTCACGCGTTCGTTGAGAATTGTGAGAGTTGAACCGCCGCGTTTGTGGCGCGGGTGAGCCGCGTCCGTTTGAATAGGGTTGCGCGACGAGGCCAGGGCGGCTGTCCTGGCCTCGATCCATCGCGGACTACTGAATCTGCGCCAGGAACTCCGGCACATAGAGCAGGATGAACTCGTTGTGGTCCGCCTGCCCGTGGGCCCGCCCGGTGGAGTAGGGCAGGTTGTTGTCGTTGGCGACGATGATGTGATCCGCGTCGACCATGTCGACATCCTCGATCGTCACCATCGGGAAGGTGAACACGCCGTCGATCGTGCCGTGTAGAGCGACGCCATCCTGATCGGCGATGTTCAAGAGGTCGACATAGCCCAGGCGCTGGACGAAGCCATCCGCGTCGGTGGCGCCGAAATCGAGCAGCCAGACGCGCTTGTATTCCGCTGGCGCGTTGAAGCAGTCGACCATCGGCTCGCCCGTGCAGGCCAGGCGCGGATCGCCTTCGCCGCCGTCGCGCTCGATGTACAGGCCGTGGGTGTCGCTGATCATGTTGAAGTCACCGACGAAATGGTTCGGCGCGTCGAAGCGCACGCGATGCTCTTCGCCGGTGAAGGCCTGATCGGCGATGTCGAACTCCAGCACGCGCACGAACGGCACGCCGTCCTCGGCTTCCGCCTCTCCGGTTTCCGGGTCCAAGAGCGGGGCCTCGAACATCGGGTAGAGCATGGTGCCGTCGACCGAGGCGGCCATGCCCTCAAAGCCGCGGCTGCGGCGGACATCGAACGGCAAATGGGCCGGCGCCGACGGGGCCGACAGATGGTGGCTGTCCGGGCTGTGAACAATCTCGCCGCCGACCTCCGTCTGGAAGAAGGCGACAACCTCGCCGTCCTGGTTGGTGGCGAAGATGTAGGGCCCGAACTCCTCGCCGAACCAGATCCAGTCGCCGACCGGCTGGATGCTCTCAAGGTCGAAATCCGCACCGGTCAGATAGCGCGTGTCCGTTACCTCGGTGACGATCGGGAAGGGCAGCACATGGTTCGGGTCGCTGAGGAAGGTCGTCTCCAACAGGGCCGCGCGGCCGCTGTCCCAATCCGGCGCCACCTGATGGAACATCAACAGCGTGTCGGCGCTGTTGCGCTGGCTGCCGAAGCCGTTGTCGGTCAGGACGAGATAGGTGCCGTCATCCAGGGTTGAGATGCCGGAGAAACCCTGCACCGGCTGGCCGACGAACGGCAGATACATGCCCGTGGTACGCGGCGCGCCTTCGGCCGACAGCCAGGTCTGACCCTCGCGGGTGTAAAGGCTGTCGTCACGCTGGTTGCCCGGGCCGGTAAAGCGGCCGGAAGTCTGAAAATAGATCGGCGCGTCGGCGGGCGCGGGCGCGAAGGTGGCCGCCGGCAGCATGGCGTGGCCGGCCAGCGTGGCGGGAAACTGCTCTTGGGCCATCGCGGGCAGGGTGCCCAGCGCCAGCGCGAGCGCGCCCGTCGAAACGGTGCGGAAAAGGGAGAGCCTCATGCGGGTGCCTCGGAAAAGGTTGATGGGAGAATGGCGAGAAACGCCCCGCGCCCTCGCCGAAAGCGGGCACATGTAGCCGGGCACCATTACGCGCACGCGACAGTCCCGTGACGCTTCAAAGACGGTGAAGGTTTGAAAAGAGTTTGCGCTGAACAGCCGGTCTCTGGGTCCAGCCCTCAAGGCCGGGCGCGGTCGTGCGGGATGAATCGCTGCACTCGTTTGCCGGTCGTGCTATTCCCATTCAACGCTATACGTTTGAATTAGCTCGATTGTAGATATTCTGCGGCGTCCTCGATGGTCAAATTCTGGGTTCTCGTTAGCAAAGCCCTGGGTGAGGGGTTCACGGCGTTTCTTGTCGGCTGCTGCGTGGCCGTAGGCGCCGTCGCCGGCAATTTGGTGGTCCTCGGCACCGTCGAGAGCGGCATTCAATCCTTCCGCGATTGGACGGAACAGCGGCAGGCCGTTCCCGTCGCTCCGCGCGGACCGATTGGGCCGCGGTCTGAATACCGCCGTCTCGCCGAGGCCGTGGCGCATGACCATGCGGGCGCCAGAGGCGTTCGTGCGGCGGGGTTGGACCGGCCGGAATTCGTGCGCCTGTTCTCCGCGCTGATCGGTATCGAAAGCGGCTTCAACCCGCACGCCGTGTCATCGGCCGGTGCGGTCGGGCTCGGTCAGCTCATGCCGGAAACGGCTGCGGATCTGGGCGTTGCCGATCCGTTCGAGCCGGTCTCGAACCTGCACGGCGCGGCGCGGTATCTGACGATGCAACTTGCCCACTTTGGAAACGTCGATCTGGCGCTCGCAGCGTACAACGCCGGCCCGGGACGGGTCGCCCGGTATGGCGGCATTCCGCCCTTTGCGGAAACCCGAGCGTTTATCGAACTGGTGCTTGATCGGGCTGGTCTGGAGGCGCCGACCATGCCTGCCGTTCCCGATACGCAACGCGACGAGCGCGAAGGCTAGACCGCCCGCCACCTGCGGACAATCCGGACTTGGTCGCCGTGCATTGCAGACACAATCTCAACCCGGGGGTTGGAAAAGTGGCGAACGATCGCAGTTCGCTATGGTAGCTTGCGACCCGCCTTGTCGAGTGCCAAGTGGCTGCGAGGAACGAACCGTTGCGTGGTGCCGTCTTCTTCCGAAATCCTGCAATGACGGAATGCACGATCTGACCTTCCACGTGATCTGCCACGGCTGATCGAATTGCTGGACCGTAGCCAAGAAGCTGTGGGCGACGGTTGGCTGGAAACCGTTCCGGTTTTGCAGGACTTCGCGCAGGTCGCCGATCCGTCCAACTACGCCCCATTGCCGGGTGGCTGGCGTGTCGGCGTTTCCGATGTCGTGAACTCGACCGGAGCGATCGAGGACGGACGCTACAAGGCCGTGAACCTGGCCGGCGCCGCGACGATCAGCGCGGTGTCGAATGCGCTTGGCGGTGCATTGCCCGTGTTTGCATTCGGTGGGGACGGGGCCCATTTCGCGGTTTCGCCGGAACAGGCCGATATCGCCGCCGAGGCGTTGCGACGCGTCGCTTTCTGGACGGAACGCGATCTCGGTCTAAGCCTGCGGGTCGGCATGGTCGCGGTCGAGGAGGTGCGAGCCGCCGGGCTAGACGTGTCCGTGGCCTTCTGGTCCGCGTCCGACGATGTGCGCTACGCCATGTTCAGCGGCGGTGGCTTGGGATGGGTTGAGCGGCAATTGAAAGCCGGCGCTATCCAAGATCCGCCTGCGGGGACGAAGCAGGAGCCGGACTTGACCGGCCTCTCCTGCCAATGGGGCCCGATCAACGCTCGGCGCGGCAAGATCGCATCGTTGATTGTGAAGCCGCTGCCCGATGCCGACCGCGAACGCTTCGCCGCGATCGTTGCGCATGTGGTCGAGCTGTTGGAAGGCACCGGCTCCCTGAACCCGGTGCCGGTGCAAGGCCCGGATGTTGGCTGGCCGTCGGGGGCAGCGGCTCTGCAGTCCCGCGTTGCCCGAAATGGCCTGTCCCTGTTCCGCCGCCGACTTCACTTGCGACTGATCAACGGCATCAGCTGGCTCGTTTTCAAGCTCGGCCTGCGCATCGGCGGCTTCGACCCGAACCAGTACCGCCGAGAAATCGCCGCCAATACCGACTACCGCAAGTTCGACGACGGGCTGATGATGACGGTGGACTGTTCCGCTGAGACGATCGCAACGTTGCGCACCATTCTGGACGCCGCCAAGCGCGAGGGTGTCCTGCGCTATGGCTTGCACATGCAGGACAGCGCCCTGATGACTTGCGTCGTGCCGTCGGCGACAACCTCAAACCACATGCATTTCGTCGACGGCGCCGCCGGCGGCTACGCCCTGGCGGCCAAGCAGATGCGGGAGGGTGACGGCATTTGATCACCAGGCTGAATGGCCGTGTTCGATAGGTCGCCGGAACAAGCTGCGCCTAGCACCTGAGAGTTATGCCGATCCAGCTATCCTTAAGTGACGGCGGGCAGTCGATAGGTCTCTCTCGCCGACTCTCATGATCAATTGAGCTCTGAGTTGGCAACTCGAGCTATTCGACCCAGAATCCCCTTAACGATGATGTCAAGCTGTGACTTTTCTTCGTAGTCAGCCGGCGCGACAAACTCGACCCGTCCGTCAGAGATCAGTCGGTGGATCTTTGACAGGTCGCTAGCTGAGCGAGATGGGTCGTAAACGGCAACTGCATGCCCCCCTTGATAGGTGAGCATTTTCATTGCGGGAATGTCAGTATCTCCGTCGCCAAAGAAGATCATTCGGTTGAAGGGAATGGGGCGTTCGCTTTGGGGGACGTAACTGTTGATGCGGTCGTTGTCCCAGTGATTGTCAATACCTTTGTTGATACGAAACAGGTATTGAGTCTTGGTTGTGTAGTTGATTCCAACGCCCGGCCAGGAAGCCATTCCGTTCTCATAAATGAACTTCGAAGCAAAAATTTTACGAAATGCCCTGTGAATAGGGCAGCCAAGTATCATTTCGTAGACACCCGAAGAGACTATGTAGTGTTCCAGTGCAAGGCCGACAGTTTCGGCGTGCCGATCTATTCGTTTGAACCAGGCGTTCCCCGACAAGCCCGGAAAAAGCTGCGCCTGCTCGCCGTGGCGCTTTAGTTCTTCTGCTGTAATTGGCGTGCCTCTCTCACGCGCCTTCTCAAGCATCAGATGCATGTAAACAAGTATCTCGTCCGCATCTTTGTCTTTCGTTCTAGCCTTGACTTCGGCCCAGAAGTCGGCGTGCGAGATCTGCAATTCGGGAATGAAGCTATGCTCTTGGAGGTTTCCTCGTGCCAGTGTTCCGTCAAAGTCGTAGACAAGCGCCGTTCTCTTGAGATCAGTCACGACCACAATGACCTTTAGTTTGGTGGTATATCGAATAAGTAGACTAGCATCATCATTACACACAAAGAAGTTATACTAAAAGTTAGCGCCGAGCCGATGCGACCACGGCGCTTGGTCGAGTCTGCGTCCTTAGTCCATCGTCATGCCCAGCCACGCCCCGGTCCAGAACGCCATCTGGTCGACCATGTCGGGGCCGGTGAAGGCGTCCCAGACATGGTCGGTGTCCAGCAACAGCAGTTCTTCGGGGCCGTCGTGGTAGCGCAGGAATTGCGCGCCGGATTGGGGCTGGGGGAAGACGACCGTGTCGCGCGAGCCGACGATGACCAGAAGCGGCCCGTCATAGGCCGCGATCTCGGCGACCGGGTTGACCACGAACAGCTCTTCGAAGAAGCCGCCGCGCAGGTTGGTGGTGGCGCCCCAGGGCAGCTCGGCCGTCACGATCTCGTCGCCGGCTGCCAGGCCCTCGGTAATCGCCTCGGGGCCAAGCAGGAAGGTGAAATTGGCGGCCGGTGTCGCGGCCGGCGCCCACAGCACGGTGGAGGCGACCGCCGGGTGCTGGGCCGCCGCAGCGGCGACCAGGCCCCCCTGGCTCCAGCCCACCAGGCCGATGCGGTCGCCATCGACGGCGTCGTGGTCGGCCAGAAGGTCGATGGCGGCCGTCGCATCGGTGATCTGGCGGGTGAAGGTCGTGTCCTCCCATGCGCCGTCACTGTCGCCGGAGCCGCGGAAATCGATGCGCAGGCTGGCGATGCCGCGCTCCGCCAACAGGCGGGCGGT
>JANQOE010000101.1 GCA_028279245.1 Alphaproteobacteria bacterium | reverse complement strand
TTGTTCAGCGAGACTAAACCCTTGCACCAGGGACACCTGACGCCACAATCTATGTACAGTAGTGACCCTATTATTCCTTAAACAGTGGGCCTGTTAGTCCATGTCGTCGAACCATCACTCATCGACGTAGCGTTGCCGCCATGTCTGCTGTACAAAAGCATTAGCGCGCCGATGGTGCGCGCGAACCACGCTTAGAAAACAAACTCGCTGCGCTGCTTTAAGCGCGCGCACAACTGGCTTCAACATAAGTGTGTTGTGGATATTTTTCAGTTGCCGTAAGAGCGCGTGCTTTTTCTTACAGCTCGTTGACCGATGAGCAATCAGCCTTTAAAAAATGTAAGAAACAGCTTGCTGACGAACTCGCTGTCCACTCTGCCGCTGTCCATTGTATAAGTGGTCCGCGCACTAAATAATAGTCGCTGTCCGCTCTGCTGCTATCCACTTTGTGCCGCTCACTACATGTTCGCTGCAGTAGCTACTGGTGTAGGGCACCACTTTTTCGCAAGCATTCCTTATGCGCTTATTGAGACACGAGACAGGCTAAATCTGCATCGTGGTACATGAACTCGCTGTGCGCTTATGCGATTGCACGCTTATCAGGCTGTGCGCTAGACGAGTTGCTGCTGTAGCATCATGGCATCAGTATCACGCATTTGGGCCATGCTTGGAACTCTAGGTCGAATTGGTGCCAGCATACCAGTTCTGTGCATGTTCGTCATCTTGCAAGCGTTGAAATAGCTCTGCATCAGGTGGCAGCCATGGCTCTCTGATACGTTGCAGCACGCTTACCTGTAGCGCAGCGCGCTACAGTATTACAACCAAACGGCTACCGTCGAACCCCGATTGTTGGCCAAAAATGGTTCAGCCATTTTCTTTGTCGGCTGTTATCAAGCACAGGTTCGTCGACCAGCTTGTCGTCTGGTTTCGCTCATGGCCCCATTTCAAGGCATAGTAAATATGTACAGGCATGCCCTCTCGGGGCAAAGACACCCTTTCAGTGCCCGCAGATCAGGGGCCAGTTATTCCTTGGGACCCTACCTTGCAGTCGGAAGCAAAGAAGTATCGCATCATAAAGCGCTGCGTGGCGCCGTTGCTCTCCCACCTTCCGACCTTAAACTAACTTGCGTTTTGCATTATCAATTTAGCTGTTTGCTGTGGATGTTGGCGGGCGTTGGCCTAAGCAGCTATCAGCATATGAAAAGCCGTCGCGCACCATGTATATTATACTGCTTGTCCATTCTGCTTCCTTTTGGGAAGGATACAATGTGGTGGCTGTTAAACATGGAACTCCAGCAGGCAACTGCGCAAATTGCAGGTACGAAGGGAGAGCTGCCGGACCTGACTCCCTTTCTCGATGCCGATGAGAAAACGAGAGACGATGTGGAAATCCATAGACTGGGTTTGGAGGAAGAGCTCAAGAACACAGTTGATATGGCTGTAAGTGGGACTCTGCGTGCTCTGAACTGCTGGCGATTGAACTTGATGGAGTTTTCTGCGCGAGACGGACGGTGCTGATTAAGGCGTTCGCGGCGGTTAGCGCCAGTTCACCCAGGGGACTGAGGCTGGCGTCCATCTCCTGTTGGAAGGCGGCCCAGGCTTCGCCGACGCGGCTGTTCCAGTGTTCGATCTGTGCTGTGTTCGGTCCGTTGGTGTCCATCGTCGTCATATGGTTCCGGCAAAAGAAAAGGGAGGGCGTGGCCCTCCCTTTGTCGGCGACTTGGATTGCCGTTATTGGGTCGCGGCTTCGAAGATCTGATGCGTCCAGGCGCCTTCCGGACGTTCGGTGATGACCGGGGCTTCGCCGCCACCGACCAGCAGCACGTCGACGGACCGTTCGTAAGCCGCCGGGTCGAGGTAGCCGATGCCGTTGGCACCGGGTTCGACCAACGCGGCGACGGCCGCCATGGCGCGAACCTGTTTGTCGCGGGACTGGCTGAGGCCGGTCTCGTCGTTCTTCACCACGGCGTCGACCGCACCTTCCTGGTCTTCGATGGCGCCGGCCCAGCCTTTGATACTGGCGCGGACGAAGCGGGCGAGTTTGTCGACCATGGCCGGATCTTCCAGCGCGGACTCCAGTGCGTAGAGACCATCCTCGAGGACCGATGCGTTGAAGTCTTCATAGAGGAAGACATTCAGATCATCCGGCGCGAAGCCGGCGTCGAGGATCTGAAGATACTCGTTGTAGGTCATGGTGGTGATGCAGTCGACTTGGCCGTTCAGCAACGGATCAACGTTGAAGCCGACCTTGACCACCTGGTCCGTCTCGACGCCGAGATTGTTGAGGAAGGCGAAGGTCGGGTATTCGTTGCCGAAGAACCAGGTGCCGATCGGGTGGCCGCTGAGGCCGTCGGTGGACTCGATGCCGGTGGCACGCGGGCAAGTGAGGCCGAGGCCGGAGCGGTTGTAGATCTGGGCGATGTTGACGATCGGCGTGCCCTGTTCGCGCGCGGCCAGCGGATTGCCGAGCCATTCGACCGTCACGTCGGCGCCACCGCCAACCAAGACCTGGATCGGGTTCACGTCCGGGCCGCCGGGGTTGATGGTGACGTCGAGTCCCTCTTCTTCGTAGTAGCCGTTTTCGAGGGCGTAGTAGTAACCGGCGAACTGGGCTTGGGTGACCCACTTCAGTTGCAGGGTTAGCTGGTCTTGGGCTGACGCCGTTGATACGCCGGCGGCGAGAACCGCGGCGCCGGCGATAGTAGCGAGCTTATGCATATGACTTCCTCCATGCTTTGCGTTTGGTCGTAAGATTAGCCTGCAAAATCAATGCCGTCCCCCGGTTAGGTGCGCAGCGACGGATGCCAAAAGGTCAACCGCCGTTCCAACAGGGTTATGCAGCCGTAGAATAGGGATCCGGAGAGGGCAGCGACGGCGATGGTCGCCCAGACCATGTCGAGCTGCAGCCGGCCGATCGAGGCGCTGATACGGAAGCCCATGCCCGCCAACGGCGTGCCGAAAAACTCGGCGACGATGGCGCCGATCATCGCCAGGGTCGAGTTGATCTTCAGGGCGTTGAAGAC
The DNA here is from genome assembly GCA_028279245.1 of Alphaproteobacteria bacterium. Lineage (GTDB taxonomy): Bacteria > Pseudomonadota > Alphaproteobacteria > UBA6615 > UBA6615 > JANQOE01. The sequence goes on along the minus strand of JANQOE010000101.1, from coordinate 29,620 downwards.
GAAGGGCAGGGCGGCCGGCAGCATCAGCTTGAAGAAACGGGTCGGATAGCCGGCGCCATAGGAGCGCATGAGGTCGAGTTCCATGCGGTCGGCGCTGCGCAATCCAGCCAGCGCATTCACCAGCATCGGGAAAAAGGTCATCAGGGTGATGACCGCGGCTTTCGAACTCGACCCGAAACCGAACCAGATTATCATGATCGGCGCGACGGCGATGATCGGAATGGCGCTGAAGGCGCTGCCGAGAGGGATTAGACCGCGGGCGAGGAACGGGTAGCGTTCGACGACGACCGCAAACAGAAAGCCGGAGAGGCTGCCGATGGTGAAGCCGGTCAGTACTGCTTCGAAGAAGGTCAGCCGGAAATCGCCCCACAACAAATGCACGTCGGCGACCATGCGGTCCCAGATCATCGACGGCGGCGGTAGTAGGATCGACGGCACGGCAAAGCCGATGGTGATGACCTGCCAATACCAGACAAAGGCGACGCCGAAAACGCTGGCGACGAGAATCCGGCGGACGATGTCGCGGTCGATAAGTGTGCTGAGCACGCCCATCGCGCGCCAGATCAAGATGGTCAATCCGGCGACGTAGACCCATAAACCGAACGCGGCGCTGCCGGGGCCGGTCAATCGCAGGAGGATGAGCGGGGCGGCGGCGCCGGCGATCACCCCGAGGATCGCCGCCGCGGGTGCAACGGGCGACGCGAGGTTGCGGGTCAGCAGGCTGACCAGAAGGATCAACGCGGCGAAGGTGGCGGCGGTGCTGGCGAACAGCCGCAGGCCGGTGCCGGTTTCGGGGTCGATGACCGCCGGCCAGATGAGGCTGCTGAGGACCAGTAGTAGGCCCAGCATGTCCCAAGCGCGTCCGGCGAGGCCGCGGGGCATTACGCGTTCTGATCCGGTGGACGCGATCCCATCCCGGTCAGCACTAGGCGTTCGATCCGGGACACGGCGGCGACCAGGACGATCGCCAGGATCGACGAGGTCACGAGGGCCGTCCACATGTGCAGCATATCGCCGTTGTAGGAGGCGTTCAGCAAACGTCCGCCGAGGCCGGCCTGACCGCCCGTCGACAGCTCGGCAACCATTGCGCCGACAAGCCCGAGGGCGATGGCGACTTTCAAGCTGGCGAACAGAAACGGGATCGAGGCGGGCCAGCGCAGCTTGACGAACAGTTGCGCCTGGGTGGCGCTGTAAGTGCGCATCAGGTCGAGGGATAGCCGGTCCGGCGAGCGCAGGCCTTTGACCATGCTGACCGTGACCGGGAAGAAGCACAGATACATCGAGATCGCCGCCTTGGCGACGAGGCTGGACACACTAAGGGCGCCGAGTACCGCCAGCAGCATCGGGGCGATCGCCAGAATCGGGACGGTTTGTGAGGCGATCAGCCATGGCATCAGGCTGGCGTCCAGGGTTCGCAGATGCACGATTCCGATGGCGAGGGCGATCCCCAACAACGCGCCGGCGAGGAAGCCGGTGGTGGTCGCCAGGGCCGTGACCCCGACATGGAACATCAGGTTGCGTTTGCTGGTGATGGGCGCGCCGGTCGAGGTCTTCCAGAAGTCTCCGAGGATCATGTCCGGGGTCGGCAGCATCGGCCGGCGGACGGTCCAGGTGGCGAACAGTTTCTCGTTGAAGGTGAAGGTGCGGTCGGGATCGATTCGCGCGTATTGCCGGGTGAGCTGGCCGGCGTTCATTGGCAGAGCGGCGACGTACCAGATCACCACTAGGCCAAACAGCACGGTAAGAATCGAGGCGAGCCGGCTGGGCGTCCGCGGGATGGCACGGGCAACGGGAGCGCCGGCGACCGCGGCGGTGGTCAAGGCCTAGTCCTCGTCATAGCTATGGCCGTCGCGCAGGGCCTGGCGCACTTCGTGGGCGATCTCAATGAAATCCGACGTTTCGCGGACGTCGAGATCGCGGTCCGGCGGCAGGGCGGAACAATCGATCTCCGCCTGTATGCGGCCGGGGCGCGGCGACATCACGACGATACGGCTCGACAGGAACACCGCTTCCGGTATGGAGTGGGTGACAAAGACAATCGTCTTGCCGGTGCGCCCCCATAGCCGCAGCAACTGTTCGTTCAGGTGATCGCGGGTGATTTCGTCGAGCGCACCAAAGGGCTCGTCCATCAACAACAAGCCGGGCTCGAAGCTGAGGGCGCGGGCGATCGATACGCGTTGCTGCATGCCGCCGCTGAGTTGCCACGGATACTTCCGCTCGAACCCAGCGAGGTTGACCATGGCCAGGTAACGCTGCGCCCGCTCGGCGCGTTCGGCCCGGGACATGCCCATGATTTCCAGCGGCAGCATCACGTTGCGCTCGACGGTGCGCCAGGCGTAGAGCGCCGGCGCCTGGAAGACGTAGCCGTAGGCGCGGCGTTGTCGCGCCACGTCCGGGGGCTCGCCGAGCACCGTCATGTTGCCGCCGGTCGGTTGCTCCAGATCGGCTATCACCCGCAGCAAAGTGGTTTTGCCGCAGCCCGACGGGCCGATCAGCGAGACGAAGTCGCCCTGGTTGATGGTCAGGTTGATGTTGGACAGGGCGTAGACCGGGCTGTCGGCGGTCTGGAAAGTCAGCGACAGATCGGCCGCTTCGATGACAGGGGTGGCGGGTGCAGCCGTGGCGGCCGGTCGCGATATGGCCTGAACCGGTTCCGGCATCGCTGGTGGCTACTCGGCCGCCTTCATGTTGGCCGGATTGCGTGGGTCCTCGCCCCAGGTCATGTAGGGCTTGCCGTTGTCGACTTCGACCATGGTGATGCACCCCTCCACCGGGCAAACGTGCATGCACAGATTGCAGCCGACACACTCCGCGTCAATCACTTCATAGCGGCGGTCGCCGTTGGTGCGGGCTGCACGGATCGCCTGGTGGGAGGTGTCTTCGCAAGCGATGTGGCAGAGGCCGCATTTGATGCAGGCATCCTGGTCGATGCTGGCGACGATCTCATGATTGATGTCGAGTTCGCCCCAGTTCACGTAGTTGGAGACGGCGGCGCTGCGGAAAGCGTCGAGATCGGCGTATCCCTTGCCGTCCATCCAATTGCCCAGGCCGTCGATCATGTCGTCGACGATCTTGAAGCCCTTATGCATGGCGGCGGTGCATACCTGGACCGAGCCGGCGCCGAGGGCGATGAATTCGGCGGCGTCGCGCCAGGTGCTGATACCGCCGATGCCGGAGATTGGGATGCCGTTGCACTGCGGGTCGCGGGCGATTTCGGCGACCATGCACAAGGCGATCGGTTTCACGGCGGGGCCGCAATAGCCACCATGGGCGCCCTTGCCGTGCACCGTCGGGGTCGGGGCCATGGCGTCGAGGTCGACCGAGGCGATCGAGTTGATGGTGTTGATCAGCGAAACGGCGTCGGCGCCGCCGGCTTGCGCGGCGCGGGCGGGAGCGAGGATATTGGTGACGTTGGGTGTCAGTTTCACGAACACCGGCATGCGCGTGTACTGCTTGCACCAGCGCGTCACCATCTCGATGTATTCCGGCACCTGACCGACGGCGGAGCCCATGCCACGCTCCGACATGCCGTGGGGGCAGCCGAAGTTCAGTTCGACGCCGTCGGCACCGGTGTCCTCGACATGGGCGAGGATGTTGCGCCAGTTCTCTTCTTCGCACGGCACCATCAGGGAGACGACGACCGCGCGGTCCGGCCAATCGCGTTTCACCTGTTTGATTTCGCGCAGGTTCACTTCGAGGGGCCGGTCGGTGATCAGTTCGATGTTGTTGAAGCCAGCCAGCCGCGTGCCGTTGTAGTGCATCGCGCCGTAACGCGACGTCACGTTGACGATTGGCGGGTCCTCGCCAAGGGTCTTCCAGACCACGCCGCCCCAACCAGCCTTGAAGGCGCGGACGACGTTGTATTCCTTGTCGGTGGGTGGGGCGGAGGCGAGCCAGAATGGGTTCGGCGATTTGACGCCGGCGATGTCGCAACGCAGATCTGCCATCGGAACCTCCCTATGACCGCAGCAGGCGGTCGATTGCGATCGCCGCGACCTTGCCATCCTCGACCGCCTGGACGGTTAGGTCGGTACCGGCAATGCAGTCGCCCCCGGCGAACACGTCGGGCAACGAGGTCTGCCGGTCGTCATTGACGACGATGCGGTCGTTGGCGATTTCCAACACCTCCTGGGCGCTGCCGTTCAGCGCGTCGGGCACAAACATCTGACCGATGGCCTTGAACACCTGGTCGGCGGCCAGGGAGAAGGTGTCGCCGGTCCCGCTCAGGCGGCCCGATGCGTCGAGTTGGGTGTATTCGCACTCCACTGCCTCGACCGATCCGTTGCCGAGGATGCGCCGGGGCATCGCCCAGTGCTTGATCTTCACGCCGTTGGTCTGCGCAATCTCCTGCTCGTGCCAGGTGGCGCCCATTTCTCGCGGCCCGCGGCGGTAGACCAGGGTGACGTCCTCGGCGCCGAGGCGCTTGGTCTGTACGGCGATATCAATGGCGGTATTGCCGCCGCCGATGACGACAATGCGCCGGCCCACCGGCAACGCGGCGAGATCGGCCGCTTGCCGCAGTTCGGCGATGTAGTCGACGGCGGCGTGCACGCCGCTCATAACTTCGCCGTCAATGCTCAGCTCGCGCACGGCGGTGTGGCCAAGACCGAGGAATACGGCGTCGTAGTCGCTGCGCAGGTCGGCCAGAGCGATGTCGCGGCCGAGCTTCTTGCCGGTCTCGATGGTGATGCCGCCGATGCCCATGATGAAATCGACCTCGGTCTGGGCGAAATTGTGCGGCGTCTTGTAGGCGGCGATGCCGTACTCGTTGAGGCCGCCCGCCTTGTCGCGCGCGTCGAACACTGTCACGTCGTGGCCGAGGGTCGCGCAGCGGTGGGCGCAGGACAGGCCTGCCGGACCGGCACCGACGGCCGCGACGCGCTTGCCGGTGGCGGGGGCGCGAGTGAAGGGCTGTTCCCCCGTTTCGAAGAAGTTGTCGGTGGCGTAGCGCTGCAGCGCGCCGATGTGCACCGGCTTCTCTTCCTGGGTGTTGCGGACGCACGCCTCTTCGCAGAGCTCCTCAGTCGGGCAGACGCGGGCGCACATGCCGCCGAAGATGTTCGGATTCAGAATGTCGAGGGCGGCGCCGCGGACATTGTCAGTCGAGATCTTGCGAATGAAGCTGGGGATATCGATGCCGGTGGGGCAGGCCTCGATACACGGGGCGTCGTAGCAGAAGTAGCAGCGGCTGGCTTCGATCAGCGCCCGTCGGCGATCGAGCGGTGGTTTGATGTCGTCGAAATTCTCTTCGTACTGCCTGCCGGTCAGCCGTCCGGCGGCGATCTGCGGACCGCCTGCCATAGTTTCTTCCTTCCCAAATCCCTTAGTTGGCGACTCTAAAATTAGCTGACCGACTGGTCAAGTTTCGGCCGGGGGTGATGGCGCGGCTGCCTTCCGCATGGTACTTTTGCCCAGATCCTGACCATCCGGTCAGCGAGCCGTGGAGGTATGGGCATGAGCCTGGACGCCGGAGCAACGGTCGTACCGAACGACCTGGAATCGTATTGGATGCCGTTTACGGCAAACCGCCAGTTCAAGAAGGCGCCGCGCCTGCTGGTCGGCGCCAAGGATATGCACTACCGCAGCCATGACGGGCGGCAGATCCTGGACGGGACCGCCGGCCTGTGGTGCGTCAATGCCGGGCATGGCCGTAAGAAGATTGTCGAGGCGGTGCAGAACCAGGTGGCGGAGATGGACTACGCCCCGTCGTTCCAGATGGGGCATCCGAAGGTCTTCCAGCTTGCGAGCCGGGTCGGGACGCTGCTGCCGAAGGGCCTCGACCATGTGTTCTTCGCGAACTCGGGGTCGGAGGCGGTCGATACGGCACTGAAGATCGCCATCGCCTATCAGCGGGTGCGTGGCCAGGGAACGCGGACGCGGCTGATCGGCCGGGAACGCGGCTATCACGGCGTCGGGTTCGGTGGCATCTCGGTCGGCGGCATCGTCGCCAACCGCAAGTTTTTTGGGCCGTTGATTAACGGCGTCGACCATCTGCAGCACACCCACAACCTCGAACACAATGCCTTCTCCCGCGGACAGCCGGAGTGGGGCGCGCACATGGCGGATGAGTTGGAGCGCATTGTCGCGTTGCACGATGCCTCCACGATTGCCGCGGTTATCGTCGAGCCGGTTGCCGGGTCGACGGGTGTGCTGCTGCCGCCGAAGGGATATCTGGAACGCCTGCGGGCGATCTGTGACCAGCACGACATTTTGCTGATCTTCGATGAGGTGATCACCGGGTTCGGCCGGCTGGGTGCGCCGTTCGGTGCCGACTATTTCGGCGTGACGCCTGACATGATCACGATGGCGAAGGGGATCACCAGCGGTTACGTGCCGATGGGCGCGGTCGGGGTGCGCAGCGATATCTACGATGCGTTCATGGACGGGCCGGAGAACACCATCGAGTTCTTCCACGGCTACACCTACTCCGGCCATCCGTTGGCCGCCGCTGCCGGTTTGGCGACCCTGGAGGTGTATGAGGAAGAAGGGCTGTTTGCCAGGGCCGCCGAGCTGGCGCCCTATTGGGAAGACGCGGTGCACTCGCTGAAAGGGCTGCCCCATGTCATCGACCTGCGCAATATGGGGCTGATCGCCGGTATCGAACTGGCGCCGATCGCCGGCAAGCCGACGGCGCGGGCGTTCGATGTGTTCCTACGCTGTTACGAGAAGGGCCTGCAAATCCGCACCACCGGCGACATCATCGCGCTGTCGCCGCCGCTGATCATCAGTAAATCGCAGATCGACGAGATCTTCGGGACGCTGGCCGAGGTGCTGAAGGAAGCTGCCTAAGTGGAACGGCGGTCGCCCGCGGCGGTAAAGGCGGCCGTCGAAGAAAGACCGATGAGCCGGCGCGACGTGCGCCGGCTCATGGAGCAGCGCATTCTACATGCGGCGGCGGTGGTCTTTTCGGAAGCCGGGTTCGATGGCGCCACGACGGCGTCGATTGCCGATTTGGCCGAGTTACCGAAGGCGAATGTTCACTACTATTTCGGCACCAAGGAAGCGCTGTACAAGCGGGTGTTGTCGGAGATCCTCGACTTATGGATCTCGCAGATGGATGTGTTCCAGGTCGAAAACGACCCGGCCGAAGCGTTGGCCGAGTACATTCGTACGAAGATCGAACTGTCGCGGACGTACCCGGTCGAGTCACGTGTCTTCGCCAATGAAGTCATTCATGGGGCGCCGTATCTGAAGCGTTTCCTGCGCACCAAGCTGCGGCAGCGCGTCGAGGAGATCGAGGGCGTGTTCGCCGCTTGGGCTGATGCCGGGCAGGTGGACAAGGTGGATGCTAAGCACCTGATGTTCACGCTGTGGGCCGCGACCCAGACCTATGCTGACTTCGCGGCACAGACGAGCGCGGTGCTCGGCTCTCAACAGATCCCGGACGTCGCGGCGGATCAGCTCACACAGATTGTGTTGCGGGGCTGCGGGGTGCGCGCCTAGGCGCACCGCCGCAACACTAGTTTACTGACAGGCGGCGAGGGCGTCCTTGGCCTGTTTGGTGATCGTTCCCCAGTCCTTGTCGGCGATCTGCTGCTTGGTGGCGATCCAGGAGCCGCCGATGGCGGCGACGATCGGCAGGGACAGATAGTCCATCATGTTGCCGAGATTGACGCCGCCGGTCGGGCAGAACTGGACACCTTGGCTGGCGTAAGGGCCGGCCAGGGCCTTCAGCATCGCCGGGCCGCCAGCGGTGCCGGCGGGGAAGAATTTCAGGAACTTGCAGCCGAGTTCCAGTCCGCGTTCGATTTCCGATGGAGTCATCACGCCGGGGATGAAGGTGCCGCCGCGCTGTTGAAAGTGCTTGACCACCGCCGGGTTGAGGCCGGGGGCCAGGCCGAAGCCGGCGCCCGCATCGATGGCGCGATCCGCCTGTTCAGTGGTCAGCACGGTACCGGCGCCGAGCAGCATCTGGGGAAAGGCCTTCTTGACCCGGCCGATGGCCTCGCCGGCCGCCGCCGTGCGGAAGGTGACCTCGATTATGTCGATGCCGCCTTCCAGTAGGGCGCCGGCTAGCGGCTCAGCATCGTTGGCGTCCTCGATGACGATCACTGGGACAATCGGGCGTTTCAGCAGTTCGTCTAGCATCTGGATCCTCCTACCGATCGACGCGGGCGCCGCCGCCGCCGACCAGTTTCTCAACCTCGGCGAGCGAGGCCATGGTCGTGTCGCCGGGTGTGGTCATGGCCAAGGCGCCGTGGGCGGCGCCGTATTCGACCGCTTGTGCAGGGTCGCCGAAGGTCATCATGCCGTAGATGAAGCCGGAGGCGAAGCTGTCGCCGCCGCCGACCCGGTCCATGATCTCCATATTCGGGCGGTGGGTCGCGGTGTGGAACTTGCCATCGGCCCAGCACATGGCGCCCCAGTCATTGACGGTTGCCGATTTGACGCCGCGCATGGTGGTCGCCGTGGCCTTGAAGTTCGGGAACTCCCGCACCGCGTTTTCGATCATGCGCTGGAACGAGCTGACGTCCAGGTCGGTCAGGTTGTCGTCGACCCCCTCGACCTCGAAGCCGAGGCAGGCGGTGAAGTCTTCCTCGTTGCCGATCATGACGTGGACGTGTTTGGCGATTTCGCGGTTGATCTCCTGGCACTTTTCCAGGCCGCCGAAGCCCTTCCACAGGGACGGGCGATAGTTGAGGTCGTAGGAAACGATGGTGCCGTGCTTCTCCGCTGCCTTGGCGGCCTCGATCACCACCGGGCCGGTGGTCTCGGACAGGGCGGCGAAGATACCGCCGGTATGGAACCAACGGACGCCTAGTTCGCCGAACAGATGCTCCCAGTCGATGTCGCCGACGGTGAGCTGGGCGGAGGCGGTGTTGCCACGGTCCGAGCAGCCGACGGCGCCGCGGATACCAAAGCCACGCTCAGTGAGGTTCAGGCCGTTGCGGACGGTGCGGCCGATGCCGTCATAGGGGATCCATTTGATCAGGGAGGTGTCGACGCCGCCCTGCAGGATCAAATCCTCCATAAGCAGGCCGACCTCGTTCTTGGCGAAGGCGGTGACCACGGCGGCGCGCTTGCCGAAGCACCGGCGCAGGCCACGGGCCACATTGTACTCGCCGCCGCCTTCCCAGGCGCGGAATTGGCGGGCGGTGCGAATTCGGCCCTCGCCGGGGTCCAGGCGCATCATCACCTCACCGAGGGAAACGATGTCGTAGCGGCAATCCGCGGCGGGTTTGATATCCAAAACGCTCATTTCGAGCTTCCTCCTCCTTGACGGCCGGTCCGCAGCGCTCGGGGCAGTTTTTTGGGGCGCGCGGTCAGGCCGGAATAGCGGATCTTGGCCATTCCGGCCAGCGTTACCACGCAAAATACCCCTCTTGGCGGCGTACGCATGCAGCGCTCAGGACTAGTGATGCCGGTCGCCTGGTGACGAGGCGCCGGGCTGTTGATTTGCCGCAACCTAGTCGGTTTGGACTGTGGAGGCTGATCGGCCACAGCGGCCGCCATGCCATATCGGCGGCCGGTAGCCCGTACGCAGACTTATCCATCACATCCCTGATGCTGGGCTGCCGCGGTGTTTGAAATCGAATCAGGCGTTCGCTACCTGCCGCCCACCGCTGCAGGGAGTGACCAGCATGTACGGCGCCGGTTTGACTCGCCAATCTCGGCAAGACGAAGACAAACGCCTCCGGCTTGGCCACCAATTCGGTCGGGTGCGGGCCGCTAGCGAGGGGCTGGCCGAAGGGCTGAGCCCGGAAGACCAGGTCATTCAGTCGATGACCGATGCCAGTCCGACCAAATGGCATCTGGCGCATACGACCTGGTTCTTTGAGACTTTCATACTCGGCCCCCTCGGCGACGGCTACGCGGTGTTCCACCCCCGCTACTCCTACCTCTTCAACTCCTATTACGAGGCGGTCGGCGACCGTCATGCCCGCCCCCGGCGGGGCATGCTGACGCGGCCGTCGGTGGACGAGGTAATGGCCTACCGGGCCCATGTCGACCGAGCGATGGCGGCGTTCATCGCGGATTGCAGTGCGGCGGCGTGGCAGAAGGCAGCACCGCTGTTGGAACTTGGCTTGCACCATGAGATGCAACATCAGGAGCTATTGCTCACCGACCTGTTGCATGCGCTGGCGCAGAACCCGTTGTGTCCCGCTTATCGGCCGCATCGGCCGGCGGAGGCAGTTGGACCGGTCGATTTGACTTGGGCTTCGTTCGATGGCGGCGCGTACGAGATTGGTCACGACGGTCCCGGTTTTGCCTTCGACCACGAGACGCCGCGCCATCGGACGTTGGTGCAGCCCTTCAAGCTGGGGTCGCGGCTGGTGACCAATGGCGAGTGGCAGGCCTTCATGACGGATGGCGGATATCGGACGCCGACCTTGTGGCTCTCCGACGGCTGGGCGACAGCGGCTGAGGAGAACTGGTCGGCGCCGCTTTATTGGCAGATGGAAGATGACGGCTGGCATAGCATGACGCTGGCCGGGCTGCAGCCGGTCAACGACGACGCGCCGGTGGTGCATGTCAGCCATTACGAAGCCGACGCCTATGCCCGCTGGGCGGGACAGCGGTTGCCGACCGAGGCCGAATGGGAAGTGGCGGCCGCCAGGATGCCGCTGACCGGAAACTATGTGGAATCTGGCATGTTGCGGGCGTTACCGGCAGGCGGTGGCGACGGTTCGTTGCAGCAGATGTTCGGCGATGCTTGGGAATGGACACAGAGTCCCTATATCTCCTACCCAGGCTTTCGACCGGCGGCGGGCGCCGTCGGGGAGTACAACGGTAAGTTCATGGCCAATCAAATTGTCTTGCGGGGCGGTTCGTGTGTGACGCCTGAGGCGCAGATGCGTACGTCGTACCGCAACTTCTTTTATCCGCATCAGCGCTGGCAATTCTCCGGCGTGCGCTTGGCGGCGGACGTCTGATGGACGCCCTGGTCGCCGATATTCACCCGCCGAAGGGTGCCGAGCAGTTTGCGGCCGATGTGATTGCCGGGCTGTCGCAACCGCAGAAGACGCTGCCCAGCAAGTATTTCTACGACACCCGCGGCTCTGATCTGTTCGAGCAGATTTGCGAGCTGCCGGAGTATTACCCGACCCGCACGGAAATGGCGTTGTTGCGCGACCGGGCGTCCGATGTGGCGGCGCGTGCCGGTGCGGATGTGGCGCTGGTGGAGTTCGGCAGCGGCGCCAGTATCAAGGTCCACATGCTGTTGGATGCCTTGGACGCCCCGCGGGCGTATGTCCCGGTCGACATTTCCGGCGATCATCTGCGCGCCGGTGCCAAGTCGATTGCCGCCGACTATCCGGGCCTCGCTGTGCTGCCGGTTCACGCCGACTTCACCACGCAGTTCGCGTTGCCGCCGGAGGTTGGTGATGCGGTGCATCTGGGGTTCTTCCCGGGATCGACGATCGGCAACTTCACGCGTGATGCGGCGCGGGCTTTCTTGGCCGACGCTCGGCGCACCTTGGGTGATGGCGGGATCTTTCTGGTCGGGGTCGACGTGAAGAAAGACCAGGCCACCCTCCACGCCGCGTATGACGATGCGGCGGGGGTGACTGCCGCGTTCAACATGAATTTGTTGGTCCGGATCAATCGGGAACTGGCCGCGGATTTCGACCTTGATGCGTTTGGGCACCGGGCGTTCTTCAATGACGAACGCGGTGCGGTGGAGATGCATCTGGTCAGCCGCAAGCCGCAATCGGTGGAATTGCTGGGGCAGCGGTTCGACTTCCGGGCCGACGAGACGATCCATACCGAGGATTCGCATAAATACGGGACCGCGGAGTTCGCCGATCTTGCCGCCGCCGCCGGCTGGCGGGCCGACGAGGTTTGGTGCGACCCGGACGAGCTGTTCAGCCTCCATCTGCTGCGGGCCTAGGCGCCCTCCCCTCCACGAAGCGACGGGCCCAACCACTGGTGCGCCCGTTTGGCCTTGAACCGCAAAACCCATATCGTATGATCTTTGCTCGCAAGGGGATGTAACCCCAGCGACAACGGGAGGATCATGGCCTTCGGCGCCGGCCGATTTCCGCGGCGGAGTCTGCATGGGCAGGTGGCCCACGAAATTGGGCTGCGCATCCTGGGCGGGCATCTTGCTCCCGGCGCGCTGTTGCCGAGCGAAGCGGTGCTCGGCACCGAACTCAATGTCAGCCGAACGTCATTGCGCGAAGGTATGAAGTTGCTCGCCGCGAAGGGGTTGGTCGAATCGCGGCCCAAGACCGGAACGCGGGTCTTGAATCGCGACCAATGGAACATGCTCGACCGCGATGTGCTGGGATGGCGCTTGGAAGCTCTGCCGACCGAGACGATCGTCGAAGACCTGTTCGAAGTGCGCCGGATGATCGAACCGGTGGCGGCGACCCATGCCGCCAGCCGCCGCACGGCCGAGGAGTTGGCCGACATGCGTGCGGCCTACGATGAAATGGCGGCTGGCGGTGACGATCCGGCGGCGATTACCGGACCGGACCTCCGCTTTCACCGGGCGATACTGACGGCAACCCATAACGAGTTGTTGATCTCGATGGGCGCGCTGATCGAGAGCGCGCTGGTGACGAGCATGAAGATTTCCAACGCGTCACCCTACGCGCGCCTAAACGGCCAGGTGACGCATCGACCGGTTTTGGACGCCATCGCTGCGCAAGATCCGGAAGCTGCCAAAACTGCCATGGAGCGGTTGCTGGATGGCGCGATGGAAGATGTTCGCTTGTTTCTCGCGAAGCACAAGGAACAGCCAGAATGATCGGGGGATTATGGTGTATCGCCTGCCGGTGGTTGTCGGCCGCCAATGAGTGAGGTGCAGCTCCGAGGCGGCGCCGTTGCTGATAGGACTTATGAACATGTCGTGCGAATGGCCGACGTCTCCATGCACTATGGCGCGGTGCGGGCCCTGTCGGAGATTAACTTCGCGGTTGGCCGCAACGAGATCGTTGGACTGCTTGGCGATAACGGCGCCGGCAAATCGACCCTGATCAAGATTCTAACCGGCGTGCAGAAACCGACCGCCGGCGACATGTATGTGCGCGACGAAAAGATCGACTGGTCCGGTTATTCGGTACGGCGCGCCCACGAGTTGCGGTTCGAGACGGTCTATCAGGAAAGCTCGCTTTGCGAGATGCAGCCGCTGTGGCGTAACTTTTTCGTCGGTCGCCAGATCACCAACCGGTTCGGCTTCATCGACGTCAAGAAGCAGAAGGAGATCGCGCAGGATATCCTGCTGAACGCGATCGGCTTCCGCGGTGCCGGCATCACGGTAGACTCAAGGGTCAGCGATTTGTCCGGCGGGGAACGGCAAGGCATCTCCATCGGCCGGGCCATGTATTTCGATGCCGACCTGATCGTGCTGGATGAGCCGACTGTGGCGTTGGCGGTCAAGGAAGTGCGGAAGGTGCTGGACTTTGTGCGCTCAATCAAAGAATCGGGGCGGGCCTGCATCTATATCGAACACAATTTGGCCCATGTGTACGAGGTGGCGGATCGGCTGGTGATCCTCGACCGCGGACGCGTGGTGGCGGAGATTGCGCGCGGTGAACTGTCGTTGGCTGAATTGACCCAGTATCTGATCGACTTGCACGACAAACGGGACCAACACGCGGATGGCTGAGATCAAGTCGCATCGGACGGTGTTCGAGCGGATCGAGGGGTTGCCGGTCCTGCTGGCGCTGATGCTGATTATCGGCATCTTCATGATTACCGCGCCGCGCAGTTTTCTGGGTGTGCGGGTCTATATGTCCTTCTTCGCGACCGTGCCGCCGCCGTTGATCATCGGGCTTGGTCTGACTTTGGTTATTGCCGCCGGCGAGATCGATTTGTCGTTTCCGTCCGTGGTCAAAATGTCCGGCATCGTGTTCGCGATGACCAACAAGTTCATCGCGTTTCCGTTGGATACGGATGCTGACGGGTTTGTCGGCAGCGAAGGTGTCACCAACCTTTTGCCCTGGCTGTTCCTGGTGCTGGCGGTCGGGGTCGGCATGGCGATCGGTTTCCTCAATGGGCTGCTGGTGACGATGGTCGGTATCCCGTCGATCATCGCAACATTGGCGACGCTGTTCGTGTTCGAAGGCCTGTCGATCATCATTGGTGGCGGGCAGCAATACAGCTTGCGCGGTATCGACGAATACACCGTGCATGCGGCGTTGACGGGGCGGATCGGCATCGTGCCGGTCCAGGTGATCTGGGCACTGCTGGCGGCCGTTGCGATATGGTTCCTATTGAATCGGCACAAGTTCGGCGAACATCTCATGTTCATCGGCGATAATGAGAATGTGGCCCGCGTTGTCGGCGTGAACGTTAAGCGCGAGAAGATCAAGATGTTCGTGCTGATGGGGGCGCTGGGCGCCGTTGCCGGCGTGATGGTGACGCTCGAGAATAAGAACTTCTATACGACCCAGGGCACCGCCTTCCTGCTGATCGTCATGGCCGCCGTGTTCATCGGCGGGACCGCGATCACCGGCGGTAAGGGCAATATCCCTGGCACGTTTTTCGGTTCGTTCATGGTCGGCTGCATCGAAGCGGGGATTATCAGCAGCGGCCTTGGCGGATTTTGGACAAGGTTGGTGGTTGGCCTCGTGTTCCTGGCCGCGGTTATCTTCCATCTGTCCATCGAGGATCCGACCCGTATGAAAAGGCTGGTCGGTATTCGGCCGTCGTCCGACGGTCTGTTGGCCCGGCGCGCGACATCGCCGCCGGGATAGTGTTGTCAACGATTTCCGGGAGGAGAAAACACGATGAAAAAAGCGTTGATGATTGCGGTGGCCGGTGGCGCCTTGGTTGCCGGCATGACGACTGCGGCGACCGCCCAGGAGAAGCTGGGCGACGGCATTGTTATGTACTTCCAGATGGGGGGCGCCCCAGGCGGCGGCGCGACGTTGCCACGGACCAACGGTGCGCGCGCTGCGGCCGAGGCGTTCGGGGTCGAACTGCGGGAGCATTACTCGAGCTGGCAGCCGGAGACGATGCTCGACCAGTTCCGTGAAGCGGTCGCCGCGCAGCCGGCCTGCATCGAAATCATGGGGCATCCCGGCTTCGATGCGTGGGAGGGCCTGGTTGCCGACGCCAAGGATCAGGGCATCCTGATCACCAGCGGCAATGCGTCGATCGAGCCGCTTTACGACCAATTTGTCGGTAAGGGCTTCGGCTATGTCGGGGTCGAACTCTACGCCGGCGGTTGGCTGACCGGTAAGAAGATGGTCGAACATGGCGATCTGGCCGCCGGCGACAAGGCGGTTGTCTACGGCCACTTTGCGTCAGGGCGCAGTGCGTCGGCAGAGGGCTTGCGCGACGCGCTGCTCGACTCCGGCCTGGATGTCGACGAACTGGTGATCAGCGCCGAAGTCGACTCCGACTCGTCGCTCGCCGTGCCGGTGATTGTCGCCTATCTCGACTCCAACCCAGACATCAAGGCGTTCGGTACTCAGCATGGGAATCTCACCGGGATCTCCGCGCAGGCACTGAAACAAGCCGGCAAGGAGCCGGGTGAGGTGATTGTCGGCGGCATCGATTTGGCGCCGGCGACGATCGACGGCCTGCTCGACGGTTATGTGACCGTCACACTCGACCAACAGCTCTATCTGCAGGGCTTCCTGCCGGTCGTGCAGTGTGTGTTGTCAAAGAAGTACGGCCTCACCGGTTGGAAGGTCGATACAGGTGGCGGCGTCATTACGCCCGATACCATTCGCGATTTGATCCCGCTGATCGAAGGCGGCATCCGGTAACAACCGATCGCATCTTGTTGAAGGGGCAGCGTAAGTGGTGCTGCCCCTTTTTCCTTGTGGCCGTCGGTGGCGTTGCCGCGATGAGT
This sequence comes from Alphaproteobacteria bacterium, assembly GCA_028279245.1. Classification (GTDB taxonomy): domain Bacteria; phylum Pseudomonadota; class Alphaproteobacteria; order UBA6615; family UBA6615; genus JANQOE01. The sequence continues at coordinate 13,872 of JANQOE010000101.1, read as the reverse complement.
CTTGGCGGCGTAAAGTGGGGTGGTTCCAGGTGAGGGCGTCACTCTGCAAGCACTGCTGACAAACCCGGCAACACAAAGCACTGTTGTACCGTTTTTCGTCGCGTTGATCGTCGCCGTTTTGGTGCGGCTGATCGGCGGCGACCGGCGTGGCCGGCGGTTTGTCATGTTGGCCGCCGGTATCGGTTTCCTGGTGGCGTTTGTGTTGGTGGAGGGATTGCCAGCGCCGGTGGCGACCGCGGCGAAGCAGAAGGTGTTCTTCATCGCCTTGCTTGGCTTGATCGCCGGCTTGTTGCTGGATGCGAGTAGTCAGCGCCGGGTGACTGGGGAACGCGTCGTCATCCTGTTGTTGCCATTGCTGGCGTTGTCGTGGATGGCGCTACGGCTGTTGTCGTTTGGGATCGCGTTCGATGTCGTCTTGTCGCTGGTGTTGCTATGGCTGGCATCGGTGGTGATCCTATGGCGGGCGCTGCATTCCGGCGAGCGAGGTGGGACCCTGGTGCCGGGCGTGCAGTTGTTGGTGTCGAGTATCGGGCTATCGGTCGTCGCGTTGCTTGGAGCGTCGGCGAGCCTGGCGCAACTTACGGCCGGATTGGCGGCGGCAACGGGCGGCGTGTTGCTGGTGGCGTTTCTGACATTGGCAGTGACGGGACAGAAGTTCGGGTTCGGTGCGACCGGCGCGTTCGGTGGTGTCGGGGCGTTGCTGGCGATCAGCTACGTGCTGGTGTTGTTCACCGAAGGTGTGAGTCTCTGGGCGATGGCGATGCTGGCGCTGGTGTTTCTGACGGACATGGTGCCGGCGAGAGCGCGCTTTGGCGGCGCGGTGGTGCGGCGGGCGATGCAGCCAGTCGTGTTGACCGTGATTGCTACAATACCGGCGGCGGTCGCCGTCGGCATCGCGTTCGTCACCGGTGAGAGTGCTTCGCCCTACTAGGTCGCGGCGCTGCCGACGGCTGCATCGACGCTGGCAAACCCGTCGGTGGCGAGGCGGGCGGCGAGGCCCTCGCAAAGGCGCGGGATGAGGCTGGGGCCGCGATAGACGAGGCCGGTATAGAGCTGCAGCAAATGGGCGCCGGCACGGATACGGTCGTACGCATCGTCCACGCCGTCGATGCCACCGACGCTGATCAACGGCAGCCGCCCCTCGGTCGCTGCGTGGCTATGGCGCAGCATGTCGCGGGCGAGCGGCGCGAGGGGCCGCCCCGAAAGGCCGCCCCGATCATCTTTGTGTTGGCCAACCAGAGTTGGTGGCCGGCTGCGCGTGGTGTTGCAGACGATAAGTCCCGCGACATCGGCGGCCAGGATGACTTGCAGCAGCTCGGCCAGATTTGGTTGTTCGATGTCAGGGGAGAGTTTGACCAGCAATGGTGTGCCTGTTTGTGCCCGCGCGAGCGCTGCAAGCAACTCTCGTAGTGCGATGGGGTCCAGGAACACCTGGCCGTTTGCTGTGTTTGGGCAAGAGATGTCGGCGGTCAGGAAATCGGCGCACGGGGCAAAGGTCTCGGCTAACGTGACGAAGTCCGTGACCGGGTCGCCGCTGTCCACATTCGCCGCCAAGTTGACACCCACGATGCCGGTGCGCGCTCGGTTCTCAAGGCGCTTGGCAACGACGTCGGCGCCGTCATTGTTGAAGCCCATGCGGTTGATCAGCGCCCCGTCTTCGGGCAGCCGAAACAGCCGTGGCTTCGGGTTGCCAGATTGGGCGCGGGGTGTCACACCGCCGACCTCGACAAAGCCGATACCGAGACTCAGGGCGCCCTTCACGGCTACCGCGTTCTTGTCGAAGCCAGCGGCGATCCCGAATGGATTGGGGAAGCGCAGACCCCAGAGCTGAGTCTGGAGCGTATCGAAGCGATCCGCCGGCGCGCGGGGGCCGAGGCCGTGCGCTAGGCCCCAAAGCGTCACGTTGTGTGCGGTCTCCGGCGGGAGGGTGCGCAGCAGCGCGGCGGCATGGTCATGCAGGCGGGACACAGCGCTTGGCTAATCACAGCCGGCCCCGAGTCCGCAAATGCTGCGTAAGACCGGGTTGGCTGTGACACTGAGGGCGGGCTTGCGGGCGATGGTTTGAGGCACCACCCAGTAACACTCGGTCAGATGGCTTGCGCAAATTGGATAGATGCCTCGATCGCGCGAGTCATGTTTGAGTCCAGTGTGTGCCCCGAGGCTTTGCGTGGTTTGAAGGAGTGGTCGCCGTCGGGGATCCATTCGACGCGAATGGCGGGCGAGAGATCGTACCCGGCGACGTCTTCCGGCGTGCCAAAGGTGTCCCGCTCGCCCTGGAGGATCAGGGTGGGCCGGGTCAGGTCCTTCAGGTGGGCGGTGCGGAGCTTTTCAGGCCGGCCGGGCGGGTGGAACGGGTAGCCAAGGCAAAGCACGCCGCCGACTCGGGCTGCCTCGGCGACTTCGCTGGCGATGCGGCCGCCCATCGACTTGCCGCCGACGATGATCCGTGACGGGTCGCCAAGGGCCTCAATAACCTCATGCCAGGTCTGCTGCAGGACGGCCGGACGGTCCGGCCCGCGGCGCTTTCCTGTTGTGCGGCGCAGCGCCATATAGGGGAATTCGAAGCGGACCACCCGCAGATCGCCGCCTGCGGCAAGCCCCTCGGTCATTGCGGTCATAAAGGGCGTATCCATCGGCGCCCCGGCACCATGCGCTAGGACAATGATTTTTCTCGCTGTTTCCGGTCCATTTGTCAGCAATTCCGGGTGAGTCATGGGGATATCTGTCCGGGTGGAACGTGAAATTAACCGTGTTCGCCCACACTATGAAGCTTTGATGACCCAGTTTACTCAGCTATATTGCGCTGCAATAAAATTGCGCGTTGCAACAAGCGAAGGAATACGATGGCTTCCGATATCGCCGTAACGCTGCCTGAGCCGGATATGGCGACCCAGGCCACGCCTGACGAATTGCACGGCTACTATGTCGAAGACCTTGAGCTGGGCATGACGTCGGTTTACGCGAAAACCGTTAGCGAAACCGACATTGTCCTGTTTGCCGGGATTTCCGGTGACAACAACCCAGTGCATCTGAACCAGGAGTTTGCCGCCGACACCATGTTTGAGGGGCGGATCGCCCACGGCATGTTGACGGCCAGCTTTATTTCCACGGTCCTGGGGATGAAGCTGCCGGGCCCGGGTTGCGTCTACCTTAGCCAGTCGCTGAATTTCAAGGCGCCGGTGCGGGCCGGGGATACGGTTACGGCACGGGTGACGTTGAAGGCGCTCGAGGGGCGGCGCGCGACTTTCGAGACGGTTTGCATGGTCGGCGAAAAGGTTGTGGTCGACGGTGAAGCGCGCATTTTCGTGCCCAGTCGGACGCCGCCGCAATAAGCTTGTTGCCAGGCCGGGAGGCGGCCGCTAAATCCCGCTGTCATGCGGGTTTTTCGAGGCAGGTCGGTGCCGCCGGACTGCCGCGGCGCGACAGTCGCCATAGGCAATTTTGACGGTGTCCACCTTGGACACCGGGCGGTATTCGCCAAAGCACAGGGTTTGGCCGCGGCGAAGGGGGCGCCGTTCGGCGTCCTGACCTTCGAACCTCATCCGCGTACCTTCTTCGGCCGGGCCAATGGCAACTTTCGCCTGACGCCGTTTCGCCCGAAGGCGCGATTGCTGGAAGGCTGCGGGGTCGACGTGCTGTTTGTCCGCCGTTTCGACGCCGGATTGGCGGCTGTCGAGGCCGAAGCCTTTGCATCGACGATCCTTGGCGACGAGTTGGGGGTGGGCGGGGTTGTCGTCGGCGAGGATTTCCGGTTCGGCAAGGAGCGGGCCGGGGACGTGGAGATGTTGCGGCGGGTTGGGGCGGCGAAGGGCTATGCCGTCGAGGTGGTCGGCCCGGTGGCTGACGCGGCCGGTGTAGATTACGCCTCCTCAACGATCCGCGGCTACCTGCGCGAGGGGCAGCCCGAGGCGGCAGCCGGCCCGCTGGGCCGCTGGTGGGAGATCGAGGGGCATGTGCAGCATGGCGACAAGCGAGGCCGGACCATTGGGTTTCCAACGGCCAATCTACGGCTGCGGAACTATTTGATGCCGGCGACTGGGGTCTATGCCGTGCGCGCGGCCGAATCCCGCTCGCGCGACGGCGGTTGGCGGGACGGGGTGGCCAATCTGGGCACGCGGCCAACCGTCGATGGGACGCGGACGCTGCTTGAGGTGCATTTGCTCGATTTCGACGGCGATCTATACGGCCGCGGGCTGCGGGTGGCGCTGCTGGCGCACCTGCGGCCGGAGCAGAAGTTCAACGGACTGGCCGAGCTGAAGGCGCAGATTGGGGCCGATGTCGAGCAGGCCCGCGCCCTGCTGGCGGCGACCCCGGCGCCCGCTTGACCGTCCGACTCGCGCTGCTATGGTCCCCGACATGGCCCCGTCACGGATGATTCACGGTCGAATTACCCGCCCAGCCTTCGTTTGAGGGCTGGGTCAGACACGCCTGCGTATATCCCCAAGAACAAAGACGGCGCCGGTCCTCGTGCGACCGGCGGATCAAGAGACCAGCCGATGACCGTGGACTACAAAGATACTGTGTTTTTGCCGCGCACGGATTTTCCGATGCGTGCGGGTCTCCCCAAAAAGGAACCGGTGCTGTTGGAGCGCTGGGCCGAGATGGATCTGTACGCCGTGTTGCGTGAGGATTCGAAGGGGCGGGAGAAGTTCATCCTGCATGACGGGCCGCCTTACGCGAACGGCAACCTGCATATCGGCCACGCGCTGAACAAGATCCTGAAGGACGTCATCAACCGTTCGCAGCAGATGCTCGGCAAGGATGCGAACTATGTGCCGGGCTGGGACTGTCACGGCCTGCCGATCGAATGGAAGGTCGAAGAACAGTATCGTGCGGCCGGTCGCAACAAAGACGATGTGCCGGTCCTGGAGTTCCGGCAGGAATGCCGGCAGTTCGCCGAACACTGGGTCGGTGTGCAGTCCGACGAGTTCCAGCGGCTCGGCGTGGTCGGCGACTGGAAACAGCCGTATGCGACGATGCACTTCGCGGCCGAGGCGCAGATCGCACGGGAGATCGGCAAGTTCGCGATGAACGGCGGTTTGTACCGTGGGGCGCGGCCGGTGTTGTGGTCGGTGCCGGAACGGACCGCGCTCGCGGACGCCGAGGTCGAGTATCACGAACACAAATCGCCGACCATCCATGTGCGGTTCCCGGTGTTGCGGGGCGGCTATGGCCTTGCGGGTGCCGACATCGTCATCTGGACGACCACGCCCTGGACCATTCCGGGCAATCGCGCGATCGCCGTCGCGGCGGAACACAACTATGTGCGGGTGCGGATCGACGCGGTGGCGGACGGTGCGCGCGCTGCCGTGGGCGATACGATCATCGTTGCCGAAACGCTGCTGCAGGCGGTGCTGGCCGATGGGAAGATCGACGCGCATACGGTCGAGGCGACGTTGCTGGGCAAGGACATCGCCGGGACGGTCTGTGAGCATCCGTTCCGCGGCCAGGGTTACGATTTCGAGGTGCCGGTGTTCACCGCCGATTTCGTCACCATGGATCAGGGCACCGGCTTCGTGCATATCGCGCCGGGACATGGCGAGGATGACTGGCGGCTGGGCCGTGACAATGGGATCGAAGTGCCGCAGACGGTTGGCGAGGACGGCGCGTTCTACGATCACGTTCCGTTGTTTGCGCGGAAGCGCGTGTTGACCGATGACGGCAAGGATGGCGATGCCAACGGCGCGGTCATTAAGACCCTCCACGAATCCGGGAAGCTGTTGGCGAAAGGTAGCCTGCGGCACAGCTACCCGCACTCCTGGCGTTCGAAGGCGCCGCTGATCTTTCGCAACACGTCGCAATGGTTCATCTCGATGCAGACGAACGAGTTGCGGGCGAAGGCGCTGAAAGCGATCGGCGACACCCGCTTCGTGCCTGCCGCGGGGCGCCGCCGGCTGCATTCGATGATCGAGACGCGACCCGATTGGTGTGTGTCGCGGCAGCGCGCCTGGGGCGTACCGATTGCGCTGTTCGTGCACAAGCAGACCGGTGAGATCCTGCGGGACCAGGCGGTGTTCGACCGCATCGGCGCGGCGTTCGAGCAAGATGGCGGTGACGCCTGGTTCTCGTCGGACCCGTCGCGTTTTCTCGGCAACGAACACACCGCTGACGAATACGAACAGATCACCGACATCGTTGAGGTGTGGTTCGAGTCGGGTTCCACCCACAGCTTCGTACTGGAGCAGCGGGAGGATCTCGCCTGGCCAGCGTCGCTATATCTGGAAGGGTCGGATCAGCATCGCGGCTGGTTCCATTCGTCCTTGTTGGAAAGCTGCGGGACGCGCGGGCGGGCGCCGTACGACGCGGTGTTGACGCACGGCTTCGTGCAGGACGAGCAAGGCCGCAAAATGTCGAAGTCGTTTGGCAACGTCACCGCGCCGCAGGACGTCATCGGCAAGTACGGCGCCGACATCTTGCGGATTTGGGTGGTCAGCTCCGACTACAGCGAGGATCTGCGGATCGGGCCGGAGATCCTGAAATACCAGTCGGACCTGTACCGGCGGATCCGCAATACCTTCCGTTTTCTGCTCGGCAACCTGGATGGGTTCAGCGACGAAGAGCGGGTGGCGATCGAGGACATGCCGGAGCTTGAGCGCTGGGTGCTGCACCGGCTTTGGGAGATGGACAAGTCGGTTCGCCAGTGGGTCGATGACTTCGACTTCCACAGTCTGTGGATGGCGCTGCACAACTTCTGTGCGGTGGATTTGTCGGCGTTCTACTTCGACATCCGCAAGGACAGTCTCTATTGCGACCACCCGACATGGGCCAAGCGGCGGGCGTGCCGCACGGTGTTGGACGCGGTGTTCGATTGCCTGACGGTCTGGCTGGCGCCGATCCTTTGCTTCACGGCGGAAGAGGCGTGGCTGGCCCGCCACGGCGATGCCAAGGGTATCAGCGTGCACCGGCAGCTGTTTCCGGATGTACCGGAGACCTGGCGCGACGACATGCTGGCCGAGAAGTGGCGGCGGATCCGGCGGGTCCGGCGTGTGATGACCGGCGCGCTGGAGGTCGAACGGGCGGAGCGGCGGGTTGGTTCGAGCCTCGAAGCCGCGCCGGTGGTCTATGCGGATGCGGACAGCGTGGCCGCTTTTGCCGGGGTCGATCTGGCGGAAGTCGGCATCGTTTCGGTGGCGCATTTGGTCGAAGGCGCGGTGCCGGACGGGGCCTTCACGCTGGAGGATGTGCAAGGCGTTGGGGTTGAGGTGCAGGCTGCGCCGGGCCGGAAGTGCGTGCGCTGCTACCAGGTGCTGGAGGATGTGGGCACCCATGGCGGCGGCGATATCTGTGGCCGGTGCAGACAGGCGGTTGACGAATTGGCGGCCGCGGCCTGATGGCGGAGGCGAGCGCTGCCGACACGCCTGGAGCCGCCGGCCGACCGCTGTGGCTGTACTTGCTGTTGGCGGCGGCGGTTTTGGTGGCCGATCAGGTCACCAAGTGGATGGTCGTCGCTGGGCTGTTCGGCCTGCCGTTTGCCGGTAGCACATTGTTCACCTTGCCGCGGCCGTTTCCGGTGGAGGTGACCGGGTTCTTCAATTGGGTGTTGGTGGGGAACACCGGGGTGTCGTTCGGTCTGTTTCGCGGCGCCGGCGCGCGCTGGTTCCTGGTGGCGCTCAGCTCGGGGATCGTGATCGCCATGCTGATTTGGCTGTGGCGGCGACCAGAACCGCTGGTTCGCACCGGGATCGGCCTGGTGGTCGGCGGGGCGATCGGCAATATCGTCGACCGCGTGCGGCTGGGCGCGGTGGTGGATTTCCTGGATTTTCACGCGTTTGGGATTCATTGGCCGGCCTTCAATCTGGCCGATACGGCGGTGGTCTCCGGGGTCGGGCTGCTGCTGCTCGATGGGGTATTGGGTCGAAAGCCCGTTTCAAGCTAATATGTGCTGCCTGAGTGGAGGAGGAGCCTGGTGAGTACCATCCGTCTGCCCATACTGGCAGGGATAGTGCTGTCCCTGTCGTTGGCTGCCTGCACAGATGCCAAAAAACAACTTGGACTGGCGAAGGATCCGCCGGACGAGTTTGCCGTCATCACCCGCGCCCCGTTGAGTGTGCCGCCGGACTTCACATTGCGGCCGCCGGAGCCTGGGGCGCAACGGCCACAGGAGGCGCCGGCTGCCGTGCAAGCCCGAGAGGCGGTGTTCGGCCGGGAAGGCCGGGTCGAACCGGACCGGCAGGATCCGGCTGACGCGCCGCGGTTCACTTTGGCCAGCAATGCACCGGCGGCATCGCCGCAGGTTTCGGTGGCGCGCCTCTCACCGGGCGAATCAGCACTGCTGCGGATGACCGGCGCCGATCAGGCCAACCGGCAAATCCGGCAGTTGGTCGATAAAGAGAGCGCGATCCTGGCGGATGCCGGGTTGACCTTGCTCGATCGGCTGCTTGAATTCCGTGACCCGCAGGAACCGGGCACGCTGCTGGATGCCTCGGCCGAGGCGAAGCGGTTGCAAGAGAACCAGGCGCTCGGCCGGCCGGTGACCGACGGTCAGACGCCCACGATCGAGCGGAAGGAGCGCGGGTTGCTCGAGGGTCTTTTCTAAGGCACGACGCTTCTCGGTCGCGATACCGGCCGATCTCGGGGTTTTGATCCAACCGTAAGCATTGCGGCGCTGGAAATGCGCGCCATATGAAGGTTCCCGATGCCGTTCGGCATCTCATCGGAGCTTTCTGTTTATGGGTCACCTTGGTGGAGCAGCGCGCGTTGGTGCACTCGCGGCGTTGGCGCTCGTGGCACTGGTGCAGACCGGATGGGCGCAAGTCTTCAATCCGACGACGTTCACCCTCGACAACGGCATGGAAGTGGTGGTCATCGAGAACCACCGGGCGCCGGTGGTGACGCACATGGTCTGGTACAAGGCCGGTGCCGCGGATGAGAAGCCCGGCAAGTCGGGTGCGGCCCACTATCTCGAACATCTGATGTTCAAGGGCACGAAAACGCGTGCCCCCGGCGAATTCTCCGACATCATCGCGCGCAACGGCGGCAGGGAGAACGCGTTCACCTCCTACGACTACACCGGCTACTTCCAGACGATTGCTGCCGACCGGCTCGAACTGATGATGGAGCTGGAAGCCGACCGGATGACTAATCTGGTGCTGACCGAAGAGGTGTTCGAGCCGGAGCGGTTGGTGGTTCTGGAGGAGCGGCGGCAACGGATCGAGAGCAGCCCGGGCGGGCTGCTGCGCGAGCAGGTCAATGCGGTCGTCTTTCAGCATCACCCCTACAGGCTGCCGCTCATCGGTTGGGCGCATGAGATCGAGGCGCTCACCATGGAGGACATCTTCGACTATTACCGCACCTGGTACGCGCCCAATAACGCGGTTCTGGTGGTGGCCGGGGATGTCGACGCGGACGACGTGCGGCGGTTGGCGGAGAAGCATTACGGTCCCATCCCGCGGCGCGATGTTCCGGAACGCACGCGGTTGACGGAACCGCCGCAGATTGCACCGCGCGAAGTCGTACTTGAAGATCCGCGCGCCGGCAGCCCGAGTTGGAGCCGCCGTTACATTGCGCCGACCTACAGTGCCGGCGACAGCGAACATGCTTATGCGTTGCAGGTTTTGGCCGAAGTATTGGGTGGTGGATCGACCAGCGTGCTGAACACCAGCATTGTCATCGAACAAGAATTGGCAGCATCGGCAGGTGCATATTACGATCCGGGCCGTCTGGACATAAGCACCTTCGTATTCTTCCTCAGCCCGCGCCCCGGTGTCGATGTGGACAACGCGGTCGCTTCATTGGAGGCGGAGGTGGCCCGTGTGCTGCGGGAAGGGGTCGATGCGGAGGCGGTGGAGCGCGCCAAGGTCCGCATGATCGACAGTGCGGTGTTTGCCCAAGACAGCTTCCAGTCGATCGCGCGGATCTTCGGTTCGGCGCTGACGTCGGGTCAGACGGTCGAACAGGTGGAGTCCTGGCCGGACGAAATTCGTGCGGTGACGGTGGATCAGGTCAACGCGGCCGCACGTGCGGTCTTCCGTGAGGGAACCTCGACCACCGGCGTACTGTTGCCCGCCGATCCAGATCAGGAGTCCTAGCGATGAATTGTTTGAAAACGGCGTTGGCCGCGAGCCTGTTCTCGGGCGTCTTGATCTCCGGCGCACAAGCGGTCGAGGTGCAGGAAGTCCGCAGTCCCAGCGGCGTCGTTGCTTGGCTGGTGGAAGACCATAGCGTGCCGATCGTCACCGTCGAACTGGCGTTGCGCGGCGGTGCGGCGCTCGATCCCGCTGGGAAAGAGGGGCTGGCCGAGATGGTGTCCAGCACGATCGACGAGGGCGCCGGCGACCTCGACTCCCAAGCGTTTCAGCGGCAACTTGAAGACCTATCTATCTCCTTACGGTTCGACGCGTCGGTCGATTCGTTTTTTGGCAGCGTGCGAACCTTGTCGCGCAATCGTGACGAGGCCTTCCGGTTGCTCGGTCTGGCGCTGAACGAGCCGCGGTTCGACGAGCCGGCGGTGGAACGCATTCGTGCGCAGATCCAGACAATCCTCGCGCGGCAGGCCAACGACCCGGACCGGATCGCCGGTGAGGCGTTCTGGGCGAACCTGTTTCCTGATCATCCCTATGGACGGTCGCGGCGCGGCACACCGGAAAGTGTCGCGGCGATTACAGTCGATGACCTGCGCACCTTCGTTGAAGAGCGGTTCGCGCGCGACCAACTGTTCGTCGGCGTGGTCGGCGACGTCACGGCGGAGGAGCTTGGGCCGCTGTTGGACGAAGCGTTCGGACGGTTGCCGGCGCAGGCAAAGCCGTTCGCAGTACTGGATGTCATGCCGGCCGCGGCCGGCGAGCTGATCGTCATCGAAGAGGATGTGCCGCAGAGTTCAATCCTGTTCGGCCAGGCCGGGGTGAAGCGCGACGATCCGGACTTCTATGCCGCCTATGTGCTCAATCGGGTGTTGGGCGGCAGCAGTTTCACGTCGCGGCTCTACACCGAGATCCGCGAGGAACGTGGCCTGGCGTATTCGGTGGGCACGTTCCTTAGCCCGTTGGATCATGCGGGCGTGTGGATGGGCAGTGCGGGCACGGAGAATGCCTCCGCGGCCGAGTCGGTGAACATCATCCGGCAGGAATGGGCGAGGATACGCGAGGATACGCTGACCGAAGAGGAACTTGCCGACACTATCACCAACCTGACCGGCGCCTACGCGCTACGGTTCACCACCTCGCGCGGGATCGCGCGGACCTTGGTCGGCATCCAACTCGAAGACCTGGGCATCGACTATATCGACCGGCGCAACAGTTTCATCGAGGCGGTGACGCTCGAAGATCTGGAGCGGGTGGCCGACGATGTGCTGGACCCGGACGCGTTGACCGTGGTGGTCGTCGGTAAGCCGGAAGGACTGGCACCGCAAGAAGGCGGCTAGTTCTGTTGCACTGCAACTTGCGGTCTCGCAATATGGCGGGGCCGCAGGATTGAAGTGTTGGAGTCATGCCCTATACCCACGATGTCGAAGGTTGCCTTGCCGCTGCCGTCGGTGAGCACGGCTTGCCGCAGGACCGGTTGGCGGAGACGCTGGCGGATAGTCAGGGTGCACTAGACTGGTTGCGCCAACGGCATGGTGACGGCGGGCTGCCGTTGCTGCAATTGCCGACCCGCCGTGATGACTTGGCCGAGCTACGGCAGATTGCCGACACCTTTCGCGACCGCTTCGATCATGTGCTGGTCCTCGGCACGGGCGGGTCGAGCCTCGGTGGCCAGACGCTATGCGCGCTGGCGGACTATGGCTTCGGCCCGGAACGTGACGGACCGCAACTGATCTTCATGGACAATATCGACCCCGATGGTTTCGCCGCCCTGGGCCGGGCGGTCGACTACAAGCGCCTCGGGGTGATTGTGATCTCCAAATCCGGGGGCACCGCCGAAACGCTGACACAGATGTTGACCCTGGTGCCGGCGATGACGGATGCGGTCGGCGAGGCGGCCCTGAAAAAGCATCTGGTGGCGATTACCGAGCCGGGGGACCGGCCGTTGCGCGCGTTGGCCGGGCGCTGGGATCTGGCGGTGATCGATCACGACCCCGGCGTCGGCGGGCGGTTCTCGGTGCTCAGCCTGGTCGGCCTCTTGCCGGCGATGATTGCGGGGCTTGATGTCGAGGCGGTGCGGGATGGCGCGGCCACGGTGCTTGACGAGTCGCTTGGCGCCAAGGCCCCGGACGCGTCCAAACCGGCGATCGGTGCGGCTGTCGGTATCGGCCTGCTGAAGGCGCATGGCATCGCGACGACCGTGCTGATGCCCTACCTCGACCGGCTCACCTTTTTCGGCATGTGGTATCGCCAGCTTTGGGCGGAGAGTCTCGGCAAGGATGGGACCGGTACGACGCCGATCCGCGCCATGGGGACAGTCGATCAACATAGCCAGTTGCAGCTCTATCTCGGCGGGCCGCGGGACAAGATGTTCACTGTCCTGATGGGCAAGGTTGGCGGCACCGGCGGACGTGTCGACAAAGGGTTGGCGGACTCGCATGGGCTCACCTATTTGGGGGGTCGGTCGATGGGCGATCTGCTGGACGCTGAGCAGCGCGCCACGGCTGACACCTTGAAACGAAACGGCCGGCCGACGCGGATCATGGAAATCGAATCCCTGAACGAACACAGTATGGGGGCGCTGATGATGCACTTCATGTTGGAGACGATCGTCGCGGCGCATCTGTTGCGGGTGAATGCGTTCGATCAGCCGGCGGTGGAAGAAGGCAAGGTGCTGGCGCGGGAGTATTTGGGAGCGATGGCGGCCACATGACAATCCGACGCTTGCCGGATGCGTTGATCAACCAGATTGCCGCCGGCGAAGTTGTCGAGCGGCCGGCTTCGGCGGTCAAAGAGTTGGTGGAGAACGCGCTCGACGCCGGCGCGACGCGGATCGATATCGAACTGCGCGACGGCGGGCAGTCCTACATCAGTGTGCGGGACGATGGCTGCGGGATGACCGCCGCGGAGATGACCCTCGCAGTCGAACGGCATGCGACGTCGAAACTGCCGACCGAAGACTTGGTGGCGATCTCTACCCTCGGGTTCCGAGGGGAAGCGCTGCCATCGATCGGTGCGGTGAGCCGGCTGACCATGACATCGCGGGCGCGCGAGGCCGGGGATGCTTGGCGCATCGATGTGGCCGGCGGCCAGGTCGGCGCACCGGTGCCGGCGGCGCTGCGGGCCGGGACCAAGATCGACGTGCGCGATTTGTTTTTCGCCACACCGGCGCGCCTCAAGTTTCTGAAGACGCCTGCGACCGAGTTGCGCCATGCCATCGATGTGGTGCAACGGCTGGCGATGGCGCATCCGCGGGTCGGTTTCTTTCTGATAGATGAGCGGACGGAACGGCTGCGGCTGCCGGCGGCTTGCGGTGACGATGCGGCGGCGCGGCTTGCCCGGTTGCGTGGTGTGCTGGGGGCGTCTTTCAGTGAAAATGCGGTGCCGGTCGAAGCGGTGCGTGAGGGCATGGCGCTCTCCGGCTTTGCCGGGCTGCCGACATTCAATCGGGCGAATGCGCTGCAACAGTATCTGTTCGTCAACGGGCGTCCGGTGCGCGACCGGTTGTTGGCGGGTGCGGTGCGCGGTGCGTATCAGGACTTTCTGGCGCGGGACCGGCATCCGGTTCTGGCGCTGTTCCTCGACGTGCCGATGCCGGATGTGGATGTGAACGTGCATCCGGCGAAAGCCGAAGTGCGGTTCCGCGAACCCGGCGTGGTGCGCGGGCTGATCGTCAGCGCGCTCCGGCATGCATTGGATGCGGCGGGGCACCGGGCGTCGACCACGGTGTCGGCGGCGGCGCTTGGCGCGCTACGGCCGGCCAGCCACGGCGCGTTCGCGGCATCGCCTGGACGGGGCGCGGCGGAGGCTACGGCGCGTTACATCGCACCGCCGGACGCCGGGCCGCTGCCAG
>JANQOE010000090.1 GCA_028279245.1 Alphaproteobacteria bacterium | reverse complement strand
CTCAACCAAAAGACGCCACCGGCCGCCCCGAGGGAGATCAGCAGCGCGATCACAGCGACAGACATGCCCAGGCCGGCGCCACGGCGCGCGCCCGCTTGGCGCGGCGGCGCGGGCGCGGCGGCCTGGGCATGTCTGTCGCTGTGATCGCGCTGCTGATCTCCCTCGGGGCGGCCGGTGGCGTCTTTTGGTTGAGTCAAAATCAGGGCAACCAGGAACCGGTCGAATTGACGGCTCGTGTCACCGCGATGGAGGAACGCCTCGCCTCGCTGACAACGGTCGCCGATCGTGTCGCGGTGTTGGAGGCTGCCGCACCGCAAGGTGAGGGCGACCTGAGCAACCGGCTGGCGGCGTTGGAGAACGCGTTGGCCCTGGCCGAGGCCGGGTTCGCTAGGGACATTGAATCCCTGCGCAACGATATCGAAACGCCGGCCCCCGCGCCGACGGCACTGCCCGCCGCGCCGGCGGAACTCGACGCGCTGCGGGCCCGCATTGCCGCGCTGGAATCGTTGCCCACGCCAAACGATCCGCAGCAGTTGGCCCGGCTGGAATCGACTCTCAACGATCTTGCGGAGACCCAGGCAGTTCTGGGCTCGCAACTGGCCGACGGTGCGCAGGCGGCGGACCTGACCGCCGCGGAAACCCGTATCGCCGCACTGGAAAGCGACCGGGCCGAACTGGCGCGCGTGGACGATTCGATCACCGATATCGAAGCGCGCCTGGCCGCGGTGACGGCGGCGGATGTGGTGGAGCCACGCGCGTTGGCGCTGGTGCTGGCGCTGCGGCAACTCCGGGTCGCGGCGGTGAGCGGTCGGCCCTATGCGGCGGAGTTGGAGCTGGCCCAGCGTCTCGCCGGGGCGACGAGCCCGCTGGCGGCACCCTTAGCGACTTTGGAGGCTGCCGCTACCGATGGCTTGCCGACCACGCCCGTGTTGGTCGCCGAGTTCCCGACGGTGGCGCGGGCGCTGCTGCAAACCTCACTCAGTGCGGACGCCGCTGCCAGCACGGTCGACCGGTTTCGGGCGCGGATCGCCAATGTGGTCTCGGTGCGGCGGACCGATTCACCGGCGGCGGACGATACGGGGATCGATGCGGCGCTGGCGCGCGCCGAAGCAGCGCTTGCTGCCGACGATCTGCAGGCTGTCCTGCAGGCCATGGCGCCGCATGAAGCGATCGCCCCACCGGAGGCAGTGGCTTGGCTGGCGGATGTCACGCAGCGGGCGGCGGCGGATTCGGCGATCGCCCAGGTCGATGCAGCGGCCTTCGACATCCTCAGCCGGGCGGAGCGGGAGTAGGCCGTGAGCCGGTCGATTGGCTATGTCATCAAGGTCGGCCTGGCGGTGTTCGTCGCCGTCTGGCTCGCCGACCGCCCGGGACAGGTGACGATCGAATGGCAGGGCGTCCTCATCAACACCAGCGTCGGCATCCTGGCGCTGACCGTGTTCCTGTTGGTGGTGGCCGGCGTCGTTGCCTATGAAGTCTGGCGCGGGGTGCAGCGGGCGCCCGGGCGGTTCGTCGCGTCGCGCCGGGTGCGGCGGCAGGGGGCCGGCTATCGCGCGCTGACCGAAGGCTTGGTCGCCGTGGCGGCGGGCGATGCCGAGGAGGCGCGGCGGCTGTCGAAACGCGCCGATGTGTTGCTGAACGATCCGCCGCTGACAATGTTGCTGGCGGCACAAACGGCGCAGCTCACCGGCGACGATACCGCGGCGAAGCAGTATTTCGAGGCGATGCGGGAACGCCAGGAGACCGAGTTCCTCGGCCTGCGCGGACTGATCGTTCAGGCCCTGCGGAAAGGCGACAAGGCGAACGCGCTGGGTTTGGCGCGCCGCGCTTTCGAGTTGCGGCCGGGCACACCCTGGGTGCTGGAAACGCTGGTCGACCTGAACTGCCAACTCGGCCATTGGCGCGAGGCGCAGGTGGCGCTGGAAGAAAGTATGCGGCGCAAACTGGTGGCGCCAGAGGTGGGACGGCCACGGTTGGCGGCCATCATGGTCGAACGGTCACGCGCCGCGTCGGCCCGGGGCGAACCTTCGACCGCGTTACAGCAGGCCCAACGCGCCTACGAACTCGACGCGTCACTGGTGCCGGCGGTCACCCAGGTGGCGACGCTGCAGACCAAGGCCGGCCAGGGCAAACGGGCCCGCAAGCTGATTGAAAAAGCGTGGGCGCAGCGGCCGCATCCGGAACTGGTGCAGGCCTATGTCGCGGCGGTCGGCGCTGACACCGGCCCGGCGCGCAAGACCGCGGTGGAGAAGCTGCGCACCGCCAACCCGGACGATCCGGAAAGTCGGCTCGCGGTGGCGGAAGCGGCGCTCGAGGCCGAACAATGGTCCGAGGCGCGGGATCTGCTGGAACCGATGGTCGACACATCGCCCTCCGCCCGGCTGTTCCTGCTGATGTCCGATCTCGAAAGCGGCGAGAACGGCAATGGCCAGGCCGCGCGCAGTTGGCTCGACCGGGCGGCGCATGAGCCGAACAATTCGACCTGGGTGTGCGCCGCTTGCGGCACCGCGGCCGACGAATGGTCCGCCGTATGTGGCCAATGTGGACAGTTGCAAGGCCTGCGCTGGCGTTCGCCGCCCCGTCTACAGACCGGCGAGGCCGTCTTGCCCGGCGATGACGCGGCCACACCGCTGTCGCCGCCCGCCGCGGTCCCGGCGACGGTGCCACCGCCCTAGACGCGCAGCGCTTGCACCGAAACACCGGTTCGCCGTAAGTTCCCGCCGATTCCCAGGGCCGCCTTAGCTCAGCTGGTAGAGCATCGCATTCGTAATGCGGGGGTCGTAGGTTCAAGTCCTACAGGCGGCACCATCCTGTTGACTGGATAGCTGGTCGGCCCGTTGTGCCGTAAGCCAACGACCATGTTAGGCGACGCCCCCCTTTTCGTCTCAAGATCGTGTCCCTAGGCGTGTTCGGCGCCCTGCTGCCGCCTGGCCTGGCCGAGTGGGCGGCGGTCGGCCTTGTCGGTGTGAGCTTTGTTACGTCGATGCTGACGGCTGCGTTCGGTATTGGTGGCGGGGTGTTGTTGTTGGCGACGATGGCGCCGTTGGTGCCGCCGGCGGCCATCATTCCGGTGCATGGTGTGGTGCAGCTCGGCTCAAATGTCGGGCGGGCGGTGTTGCAGCGGGCGCATATCGACTGGCCGACCTTCGGTTACTTCTTGATTGGCGGGGCTGTGGGTGCGGCGTTGGGTGGGCAGGTTGCGATCAACTTGCCGGGCGACTGGCTGCGGGGCGGGTTGGGGCTGTTCATCCTCTACAGCGTGTGGGGGCCGAAGCCGCGGGTCCGGCGGGGCGACCGGCTCGTTAACGTACTAATGGGGGCCTTCGCCAGTTTTCTCACCATGTTTTTCGGCGCGACCGGGCCGTTCGTCGCGGCTAGCCTCGCGGCGCGCCTCGACGACAGGCTGACCTACGTCGGCACCCATGCCGCATGTATGACGGCGCAACATGGTTTGAAGGTCCTGGTGTTTGGCCTGCTCGGTTTCGCGTTTGCGCCGTGGCTGCCGCTCGTCGTCGCGATGATCGTCACCGGGTTTGCCGGCACGTTTGTTGGCACGCGGCTGCTCCACCGGCTGCCGGAAGCGCGGTTTCGTACCGGCCTGAAACTGTTGCTGACCGTCCTGGCGCTAAACCTGTTGGCCGGCGGCCTCGGGCTCTGGTGAGCTAGAACATACTCTTCGGCGAGGTGATGGCACACCAGCGGGCGGTCTTGAGGTGACGCAGCAGCACCGCCAGCGCGTCAGTCGTGCCGATACGTTCCAGCGCTTCCAGGGCGTAGCCTTGCACATAACGGTCGCCGTCATGCAGCGCCTGTTCCAGTACCGGGACAACCTCTGGCGATATGGGGGCCAGGCGCCATAGGGACAACGCGGCGTTGGCGCGGCATTCATCCTCCGGGTCGGCCCGCAGGATGTCGCAGAGTGCTTTGACTGTCTGGTTGTCCGGTTGTTTGAGACCGAGCGCTTCCGCGGCGCTGACACGCACGTCGCTGTTCCGGTCTGTGGTCAGGGTGACAAGACAGATGCGGACTTCCTCGGTGTCCATCTCGATTTCGCCGAGGGCGAAGGCGGCGTAGCGGCGGCCTAGTTCGTCACCGGACCGGGCGATCTCCAGCAGACCTGGGACGGCGGCGTCGCCGGCGCAGACGAGGCCATGGGCGGCGCTGCGCACGGCGTGACCGATGGTCCATTCCTGGCCCTCGTCGAAGAACAAACGCGGGTCGGCGGAGTTCGGGCCGTCATGTTCCTGCATCACGCGGAGCAGCGCGTCGACACCCGCCTCGCCAAGTCCGGCGAGTGCGTAGGCCGCGTTGATGGAGACTGGTTCGTGCAGATCGGCAACGGCGGTTTCAAGCTCTACAATGGCGCCGGCCGCGGCGGCGCCGGCGGTGCCGAGTTGCTCCGCGGCCTTCGCCCGCACGTCGTCGTCTTTTTGGGCGAGGTCCTTCGCTAGGGCCGCAACGTCAAGTCGTTCGGGTGTTGCCTGGTCCGCCGGCTGGCCGGTGAGCCAATGCCAGTTGGCGCGCCATACCGGTTCGAGGCCATAGGGAACTTGCACCTGGGGGCGTTGCCAGCCGGGCGCGCGGATATCCCAGGTGGGGCCGTCGGGCCGGCGCAGCCGGGTGAACTCGAACTTCGCCATGTAGCGGCTGAGTTCGGTGAAGTTCTCCATCTTGTGGTGCCAGATGTCGTAGTAAATCAGCAGGCAACTCCCGGCGGGGCCGGCGTGGGCAATCTCGTGATCGTTGGCGTCTTCGAGCCGCTTGAGCAAATGCTGACTGCCGGGCAATGCGCCGGTCGGACCACGCTCGACCGGCGTGTCCTGGGGCATGTACATGATCATGACCCACCAGGGCCGGTGGTTGCGCACTTTGCGCAGGTAGCCCCAGTAGGTGTCGTGGTGCCAGGCTTGGCGGCCGCTGCCGGGCACGTTGTCGTGCACGAACCGGTGCGGGTGCAGCATGTAGTCCTGGCCAAGCACGCTTTGCAGGGCGCCGCGAATGACCGGGTCGTCGAACAGGACGCGGAGTTCCGGAACGAGAGGCAAGAAGTTGTTGCCAGGGTTTTGGTCGGCGCGCCCCTGGCCGATGACCGCCTCGACACCGTTGTAGACTTGCTGGTGAAACGCGGCCGGCAATGAGGACTGGAGCTGCAGATAGCCCTGGGCCAAGAATGTTTGCATCTGGGCGTCGGTCAGCAAGCGCGTGGGCCGGCTCGTATGGGCTGAATAGTCCGGCAAACGTGGCGTGTTAAGGCCGGCGTCCGTCGCGAACTGTTGCTCGGTGGCTGCCTTGGTTAACTCGGCCTGGTACTCCAGGGTCGACATCTTTCCTCCATTCGTTCCCCTGAGTCTGGTGGGGCCGGCCGTTTCAGGCAAGCTTCTCGCGCTATAGGCGGTCCGGCGCGTAGTCGGCCCACTCGTCATGGAGAATTAGGCCGTTCTCGCTGTTGGCGATGGCGAGCCGCTGCATCTCTTCCATAACCTGTTGGTAGCGGCTGAGGAAGCCGCCGGTGGCGCGTTGGGCGAGGGCGATCGCCAGGCCGCGCGCCTGAACTTCCAGGCCGACATAGTCGATCAGGATCTGCCAGCGGCTGAGGCGGTCCTGGATGGCGCTGTCGGAGGCCGCTAGTTCCTTGGCTGCCGCGAGGTTTTGCCGGCAGGTCTCGACCTGCTCCGTGAAGGGCGCGGTGACCCCGGCGGCGGGGTCCCAGAACTCATAGATGTCGTGGGGCGTTGATGTGTCGGGGTGTAGTTCCGTGCCGGGGATACGGGCGACGTCTGGGAGGAAATCACCGAGCGCGACGATGAGCTTGCGGATCGGCGCGGCCGCGGGGCCGTAGCGATAGCGCACATAGTCGTTGAGCAGCGCGTCAACCTCGACCGCCGCGTTCCATGAGCAGCGGGCGATGACGTAGTGCTGCAGTTCGTAGGTCCACCAGTCGGCGGGCTCCGAGTAGGACCCAATGCCGTCCACACCGCGTTGGGCGTAGAAACGGAGTTCGCGGGCGATCAAGTGTGGCAGCAGAATTGGCAGGGATCGCCAAGCGTATTTACGGTAGTAGGTGTAGGCACAGACGGTGCCGTCGAAGTTCTTGGTTTCGAACCACGCACGCAGGCGGTGGGCGTAAAAGCGGTTTGTCTTGTTATCTGAATCGAAGATCGCCGATTGATAGCTGCGGGTGATGGGACAGAAGTCGACCATGACGTCGGTGAGCTTCACGTTGGCCGGCGGCGTCGTCGGCTCATAATACGCCGGGAAAGAAACACGCAGATCCGGGCGGACCTGCTTCGCGATTGTGGCGACTTCATTCACTAGGGCCGCATGGCGATCGGGTATCGGCCCTGCTGCGCGGCAGGTGTGGCAGACGCACCAGTCCCGGGTATCCGGCGGCCAACAGTCGAAAATGTCGATCTCCGGATGGGCGCGCAGAAAGGCCTCGACATTGGATTTGAAGTGGGCGACCGCCGTGTCATTCGTGGTGCAGAACGTGCGTTTGGTCGGGTCCAGTTCCCTGCTGTTGTCAGGCCGCAGACCAGCCCAGTCCGGATGCTCCGCGAGTTCTTGCGCCGACAGGAAGTTTTCGTAGCCGTGGCCGCCGACCTCGATCCGAATGCCGCGCCGCGTCAACTCGGGCGTCAGTTCGGCCCGCCAGTTGTCCCAAACGGCGCGGCCCTGGTGGCACCAGTCGATCGGACAGACAAAGGTGTTCAGCCCGACCCTGGGCATCCAATCGATCAGTTGCCGCAAACTGTCCAAGTCGTGGGAGCGGCCTTCCTCGACGTATTTCTTGCGGTAGGTGAAGGTCGCGCTTTGCTGCAGCTCAAATGGTTCGAGGGCGATGTCGGCCACACGCGGCACGACCGCACCGCCCGCCTCCCCGTAGAAGCCATAGTCGGGCGCGAACCAGCGGCAACCGAGGTTTTCTAGAAACACGTAGGCGGCGTACAGCAAGTGGAAGCGGTCGCGCCCGGCAATGCGAATGTGGCCGGGACCAGTGTCGCTTGTTGCTACGGGTGCTTTGCCCGTCCCGTCATTGCGAGGCGGGCTGAGCCCGCCGTGGCAATCCAGCCTCCCGTCGCGGCCACTTGCTGGATCGCCGCGGCGCGTTGCGCCTCGCGATGACGGTGGTTGTTTTGGTGCGGTAGAAAAACTGATGTGAATGTCCGGACCGGCTGGGTCTACCTGAAGTTCGATGCAGCCGGCCGCGGACCCCGTCTTTGCTATCGGCAGTTCGACATCGGTGATGCGCTTGACGTATCGCTGGATCTCTTTGACGGCGAACTCGGCGTCACTATGTGCGGGCGCGATGCAGAAAGACGATGCGCCGTTTCTTGTTAGCCAGAAGGAAGCGGTCACGCGCGTTGCCGCTATGGCCGGCGGATTGCCGGGCGGTCGGCGCAACACTGATTGAGCCTATTGTCGGCATCCACGACTGCCAAAGAACGGTACATCTACCCTCCCGGAGCTTCAGGGATTTTGCCCCAGAGCTCCGGGTGACGGCAAATTGCCCTATGATCCGATCTTGATGCGCCGTTCCGTCTGCGCCGGTTGGCGTTTGGGAAGGGTGATCGTCAGGACACCGTTGGCGAAATCCGCGGCGATACCGTCGGCATCCACGCCGTCGGGCAATTGGAAGCTACGCCGGAATGGCCCGAACCGGCGTTCCGACAGGTAATGGTCGTCACCTTCGGCGGCGGCGTCCTTCTTCTCCCCCTGCAGGGTTAGCACCCGATCGCGGAAGACGACTTCGACCTGATCCTCATTGACCCCCGGCAGTTCCATCGCAACCTGGAAGGCCTCCGCATTCTCCCAGACGTCGGTGCGGGGCGCCCAACCTCCCTGGTGTCCTTCCGGCCAAGCGGCCTTGCCGGTCACGGGGCCGGCCCCAAGGAAGCTGTCGAGGACCCGGTCCATCTCGGACCGCATGGTGGTGTACGGATCGGCATGGCGGTGCCGGCCCGGGGTAACTTCGCGTGGCATGGCTCACCTGTGCAATCTGTTGGCGGATACAACTCTCAGAAACCAGACCGGGCGCCGGAAAACCATGATGCACGTCAAGTTCTCGGCGGGCTGGCTTGGGCCGATGCGCGTGGTAGGATTTCGACGCAGAAACAAGGACAAGAACGGGAGCAAAAGCATGCGCGGTCTGATGATGGGTTTGGCGGGTCTTGTGCTCTCGCTGGGGCCGGCGTGGGCCGACCTGGCGGGCGGGCTCGACGCCTGGAGCGAGGGCGACTTCGAGACGGCGATGGAAGAACTGGTGCCGGCTGCGGCGGAGGGCGATGCGGACGCGCAGGAACTGATCGGCGTGCTTTATGCACTGGGCCTGGGTGTGGAGCAGGACCGGGCGAAGGCGTTCGAGTGGTATCTGATCTCGGCGGAGAACGGTCACGCCGGCGCCCAGTCCGGGGTGGGCTGGTACTACGAGGTCGGGCTCGGCGGTGTGCCGATCGACCTGGTGAAGGCGCACACCTGGTATGCCGTCTCGGCGGTCGGTGGCGACGTGGACGCCGCGGTTTCGGTGACCGAGGTCGAGAAGAAAATGACGCGCGCGGAAATCAGTGCGGCGCAGCAAGAAGCGGCCGCGATTCTGGGGCGGCAATAAGAAAAGGGGCCCGAAGGCCCCTTTCAGTTTCGACCGCTTGTTATCTTAGTTCAGGCGACTGGAGTCGCGCGCGGCGATCTCTTCCTCAGCCTCGGCGGCGGCATCCCGTAGACGTTCCAGCCAGACGTCGCCGTCTTCGATGTTTTCGGCAAACCAGTCGTAAACCGGCGTGGCCGCTTCCTGCCACATCGCCTTCTCTTCGGCCGTCGGCACGTAGATGGTGCCGCCGCCTTCGACGAAGTCTTGGTAGGCCTGGATCGACTTGCGTTTCGGCGAGGCGAAGGTCGCCTGTTGCAACGCGTCGAAGCCATCAAGCACGATTTGCCGTTGGGCCGGATCCAGGCGGGTGAAACTGTCGTTGTTCATCCACCACAGCGCCGCCATGTAGGCGTGGCCGTCCAGGGTCAGGAACTGCAGCCCGGCCTCCGGGAAGCTCATGTTCATGATGTCGGTGATGCCGTTCTTCGAGCCCTCGACGACGCCCGTTTGGAACGACGTGAATAGTTCCGGCCAGGGAATCGGTGTCGAGCTGGCGCCCAAGGATTCGACCAGCACTTGCGGCAGATCGGCGACGATCGTGCGGATCTTCAGGCCCGCCAGATCTTCCGGCGTTTGCACGACCCGTTGGGTGTTGGCGAAGTTACGCCAGCCACCGGTGTTGCCGATCGTCATCAGGCGAATGGTGTCGCCCGAGATCTCCATCCCGGCTTCCCGCATGTGGTCCTGGAACGCGCCGGAGAGCACATGTTCCGCCACCCGGTCGTTGCGCAGGATGTACGGCAGATCCAACACCTGCACGAACGGGAAGATGGTCGACGCGCCGCCGCTGGTGGTGATGAAGATATCGAGGACGCCGTCCTCGAGCGCTTCCATGCATTCGGTGCCGGTGGCGCAGAGCTGGTTGCCGAGGATGATCTCGACACCGATCGATCCGTTGGACTGTGCCTCGACAAAGTCCTTGAAGACGATCATCCCGTCATAGTCCTCGTCTTCGACATTTGGCACTTGCGTGCGAAGCATGACGTCCTGTGCGCTGACCGGCGCTGCGGCCATGCCTACTAATGTGAACGCGGCGACAGCGCCCAGCGAGGCGCCAAGCCAGTGTTTGGTCTTCATTACGCTTCACCTCCCGGTTGGTTGCGATAGTTCATTCAGGTCGATTTCGTGGTGTCGTCAGCATGCGTCCCTAACCCAGCCCGAGCAAACGCGGCACGGTCATGGAGATTGCCGGTACGAAAGTAATCAACAGGATCGCCAGGAACTCGACCGCCAGGAACGGCAGCATGGCGCGGGCGATGACGTCCACGCGCAGCCCGGAAATGCTGGCCGCGGTGAACAGCACGAGGCCCATCGGCGGTGTGGCGAGACCGACGGTCAAATTGACGCTCATGATGATGGCGAAATGCGTTGGGTCGACGCCAAGGCCGGTGAACACCGGCGCGAGGATCGGT
>JANQOE010000067.1 GCA_028279245.1 Alphaproteobacteria bacterium | reverse complement strand
GGATCATACGCCGTTCGGCCATGGTCAGCCCTACTCGATCGATCAACTGCATCATGCGCTCGACAGCGCCCTGTTCATGCCGCAACGCTCGACTCGGCTGCTGTTTGTGCCGCCGAGCCGTCGGCGGTTTCTGATGGCGGCCGCGCCGGCATGGGAGAATGTGGGCAGCCGCTGGTTCCAGCCGTTGGCGGGCGTGGTGCTGGTCGAGGCAGCGAAGCAGATGTATGCCGGGACGACTGTCACCGCGGCGCCGCGCCAGATACGGGCGGTGGCACCAGCCGCCTCCGGCTTGCAGAACCGGGCGGCGGTTAGGAGGCGCGCTGCTTGATCGGCAGCGGCTGGTCGCCGATCGACTCCGTTTCGTAAGGCGACTCCTGATACATGTCGTGGATCCAGTTGGAGATCAGGAGGTGTGCGTGGGACCGCCAGGTGTTGCGCGGTGCCTGCGCCGGATCGTTGTGCGGAAAGTAGTGGGCCGGTACTTGGATCTCCAAGCCGGCATTCTTGTCGCGCCGGTATTCGTCGCCCAATGTCTGCGCGTCATATTCCAGATGGTTGAACATGTAGATGTGACGGTGGGCGTGGTCTTGGATCAGGCAAAGGCCCGCCTCGTCCGATGCGGCCAACACCTCCAGCTTATCGCCGGCGGGCAGGTCCGCTTCCCGCACCTCCGTGTGGCGCGAGACCGGGACGGGGAACTCGTCGTCAAAGCCGCGTAGCAGGGTTGTCCCGCGGCGAGCGACCTGGTGCGGGAAGACGCCGAACATTTTCTGCCGCAACTCATGCTTTGGCACGCCATGGAAATGGTACAGTGCCGCTTGCGCACCCCAGCATATGTCGAGCGATGTCGTGACGTGGGTCTGGGTCCAATCCAGGATTTCGGTCAGCTCCTTCCAGTAGATGACGTCCTGGAAGGCCAGGTGCTCAATGGGGGCGCCGGTGATGATGAACCCGTCGAATTTCTCGTGCTTCACCTCTGACCAGGGCCGATAGAAATCCAGCAGATGCTGCATCGGCGTGTTCGTCGGTGTGTAGGACGCCGTCATCAGCAGAGTGAGTTCGACCTGCAATGGCGTGCCGCCGATCAGCCGCGCCAGCTGGATCTCGGTCTTTATCTTGTGGGGCATGAGGTTGAGCATGGCGATCCGCATCGGGCGAATGTCCTGGCGGACGGCGTCGCTCTCCTTCATCACGACCAGCCCCTCTTGTTCGAGGTGGGAGGTCGCGGGCAGATCGTTGGGTACTTTTATCGGCATAGCTCGGTCTCGCTGGCGTCCACCCTAAGATAGTCGGCCGCACGGTTCTGTAAATCAGCCGTTCGGCCCAGCCAGTGGTGTTCGTCACAGGCCTTAGCCTTTGCCTTTGGCGGGGCCGCGGACTACTAGTAAACCCTTGGTTTTAAAGCCTGGTAGGCTGATGGACGCCACGCCGAATAGCTTAGACGACCTGCGACGTCAGATTGACGAGGTGGACGCCGGTATTCATGACCTGCTGATGCGCCGCGCCGCAATCGTCGCCGATGTTGCGGCGCACAAAAAGGCGACAGATGCGGGCCTGTCGTACCAGCCGGCGCGGGAAGCCTTCATTCTACGCCGTTTGTTGGCGCGCCACGACTGTGGGTTGTCGCAGCGCTTTGTGGTGCGTCTTTGGCGTGAGATACTCGGCGCGACGACGCGGCTGCAGGGCGATTTTCGGGTGGCCGCCCCGCGCATTGAGAGTGATCCGGAGATTTGGACCCTGGCCCGCGAGCATTTCGGTTCCGAAGTGGATTTCATCATCCAGGGCTCGGTGCCACAGATTATCAACGCTGTCCGTGAAGGCGAGGCGCAGGTCGGCATCGTGCCGCTGCCGGTGTTCGATGAGCCGCAACCCTGGTGGGCCCGGCTGCTGCAAGGCGATCAGCGCTCGCCCAGGATCGTGGGCCGCCTGCCGTTCCTGGAGCGGCAGCCGGACACCGGTCATGACCGGGTCGATGCGTTCGTAATCGGGGCATTCGACCGGGGCAAGACGGCCGCTGACCGCAGTGTTGTGGCGTTGGAGTGTGAGGCGGCGACCAGCCGGTCGGCGGTGTACGAAGCCGCGTCGTCGGCGGGTCTGCAACCGGGGGTGCATGCAATCTGGGAAACGCGGGCCGCCGGCGCGGAGGTGCGCTGGCACCTGATCGACATCCAGGGCTATGTGGACGACCCACAAGAGCAATTGGGCGAAATCGGGCTGGCGCTGGGTGCCGGGCTGCGCGGGTTGCGCGCGCTGGGCGGCTATGCGACCCCCGTTAGGGCCGCGGCGGGCTAGGCACACAGGAAGGATCGTTTGATGAACCCGGGGCTTCGCCCGCGTCCAGGCATTCTGGACATACAACCCTATGTCGGCGGCAATGCCGACCTTGATGACGACGCGCAGATCATCAATCTGGCGTCGAACGAGAGCGCGCTCGGGCCAAGCCCGGAGGCGATCGTTGCCTATCAAGCGGTTGGCGACAGCTTGCACCGCTATCCGGACGGCAGCGCGGCTGCCCTGCGAAACACGCTGGGGCGACTGCATGGGCTCGACCCGGCGCAGATCGCATGCGGTGCCGGTTCCGACGAACTGCTGACGTTGCTGGGCCGGGCCTACGCCGGGCCGGGCGACGAGATCATCTACACCGCCCACGGCTTTCTGATGTACGGGCTGGTGACCAAGGGGGTCGGCGCGACGCCGGTGGTGGCACCGGAAACGGATCTCACCGCCGATGTCGACAAGATCTTGGCGCTGGTTACGGACAAAACGCGAATCGTGTTTCTGGCCAATCCGAACAATCCAACCGGGACCTACCTGCCGCGCGACGAGGTGGAGCGGCTGCGGCATGGATTGCCCGCGAATGTGTTGCTGGTCCTCGACGCCGCGTACGCGGAATACATCAGCCGTAACGACTACGACGCCGGCAACAGTCTGGTCGACAGCACGGGCAATGTCGTCGTCACCCGGACCTTCTCGAAAATCTACGGGTTGGCGGCGCTGCGGATGGGTTGGGCTTACTGTCCGCCGGGCGTTGCGGACATCCTCAACCGGCTGCGGGGACCCTTCAACGTCAGTGCGCCGGCTTTGGCGGCGGCGGTCGCCGCGGCGAACGATGTGCCGCACACGGACCGGGTGCGCACGAACAACGACATCGTCCTGCCCGGGTTTCTGGAGGCGTGCCGGAAGCAGGGGATCGAGGTTACGCCGGCCGTTGCCAACTTCGCGCTGCTGCGGTTTGGCGTGACGCCTGGAAAAGATGCCGCAGCCGCGTTCGAACACTTGCAGGCCAACGGCATTCTAGTGCGGCGCATGGTGCCGTACGGGTTGCCCGATTGCCTGCGGGTGACGATCGGTACCCAAGACGAGATGGACCGGGTTGTCGGTGCGCTCAACGAGTTGCTTGGCTGATGTTCGATAAGGTTGCGTTGATCGGCATCGGGCTGATCGGGTCGTCGATCGCCCGGGCTGTCCGGTCTCACAAGTTGGCCGGCAAAATCAGCGGCTGCGACATCTCCGCGGAAGCGCGTGCGCAAGCGACGGCGTTGGGGCTGGTGGATGCGATGCACGAAGACCCGGCCGAGGCTGTCGCCGACGCCGATCTGATTGTCATCTGTGCGCCGGTCGGGGCGCACGGCGCGCTGGCCGAGCAATTCGGTGCGGCGGTGAAACGCGGTGCGATCGTGACCGACGTTGGCTCGGTCAAGGGGACCGTGGCGCCGGCAATGGCGCCCCATCTGGCCGATGGTGTGCATCTGATACCTGGCCATCCGGTCGCCGGCACCGAAAACTCCGGGCCCGAAGCGGGGTTCGCGGAATTGTTTCTCGATCGCTGGTGCATCCTCACACCGCCGCCGGATGCTGATGCGGACACGGTACAGTTGCTGCAGCGGTTCTGGGAGACCATGGGTTCGCGCGTCGAGATCATGACCGCGGAGCATCATGACAAGGTGCTCGCCATAACCAGCCACCTGCCGCATTTGATCGCCTACACAATTGTCGCGACGGCCGACGACCTGGAAGGTCAGTTCAAGCAAGAGGCTGGCGACAACGTCTCGAAGTCCGAGGTGATCAAGTTCTCGGCCGGCGGGTTCCGTGACTTCACCCGGATCGCCGCGTCCGATCCGGTTATGTGGCGCGATGTGTTCCTCGCCAACAAGGGCGCGGTGCTCGAGATGCTGGGGCGGTTCAGTGAGGACCTGACGGCGCTGCAGCGGGCGATCCGCTGGGGCGACGGTGAGGAATTGGAGAAGCTGTTCACGCGCACGCGCGATATCCGGCGTGGCATCGTTGAAGCCGGTCAGGCCGGCACCTTCCGCGCGGTCGAGGAGGCGCGCGCCGGGGCGCTCAAAGACAACTAGCCTAGGCGCAGCGGGAATAGCCGCAGGACTGGCAGGTATCGCAGTTTTCCTGGCGCACGAAGTTGGCGGACCCGCATTTTGGGCACTGCCGGCCGACGGCTTTCGCGCTGAGTTGTTGCGGGGTGTTCGCGCGGTCACCGGTCGGCAGGAAGCCGATGCTGATCATGTGCCGTTCGATCACTTCGCCGATGGCGGCAAGTAGTGACGGCACGTAGTGGCCGCTCACCCAATGTCCGCCGCGCGGATCGAACACCGCCTTTAGTTCCTCGACGACAAAGGCCACATCGCCACCACGCCGGAATACCGCGCTGATCATGCGGGTGAGCGCGACGGTCCAGGCGTAGTGTTCCATGTTCTTCGAGTTGATGAACACTTCGAACGGGCGCGGCCGGCCGTCGCGCATCACATCGTTGATGGTGATGTAGATGGCGTGGTCGCTGTCCGGCCAACGGATCTTGTAGGTGGAGCCGTGCAGTGAGTCGGGCCGGCTGAGAGGTTGCGCCATGTAGACGACGTCGGTGTCCTCGTCGGCCGGTGCCTTGACCTCGGCGGAAACGGGCCGCGCGGCTTGGGTTTCCAGTACGGCGCCGCGCACGTCGCTCGGGCGATAAGTGGTGCAGCCCTTGCAGCCCAGGTCGAAGGCGCGGGTGTAGACGTCCTTGAACGCCTCGAACGTAAGGTCGGGCGGGCAGTTGATGGTCTTCGAAATGGAACTGTCGACATACATTTGCGCGGCGGCCTGCATGGCGAGATGATCGTCCGGGCTCAGCGATTGCGCGTCGACGAAATAGTCGGGCAGCGGTTCGTTCTGGCCCTTTACCTGCTGGAACACGCTGTACGCATGGTCAACGACGTCGACGGATTTGCGGGTGCCGTCCGGCAGCAGAATGTTGCGGGTATGCTGAAAGCTGAACACCGGCTCGATGCCCGACGACACGCAGCCGGCCAGTAACGAGATTGTGCCGGTCGGCGCAATCGAGGTGAGCAGCGCGTTGCGCAAGCCGTGCTGATCAATCGCATGGCGCACGTCCCGGTCCAAGGCACGAATGAATGTGCCGGCCAGGTATTGCTTGCGATCGAACTCGGGAAACGCGCCCTTCTCGGCCGCAAGGTCCGCGGACTCGAGGTAAGCGGCGCGGAGAATGGTCTTCAGCCAAAGCGCCGTTGTTTTGGCGGCGTGGTTGCTGCCGTAGCGCTGGCCGATCATGATCAACGCGTCGGCCAGACCCGTCACGCCGAGGCCGATGCGGCGCTTCGCGTGGGCTTCGTCCCGTTGCGCCGCCAACGGGTAGCGCGAAATGTCGATGGCGTTGTCCAACATGCGAATGGCGACGCGGGTCAGCCGGTCCAGCGCGTCGGTGTTCATCTGGGCGTCCTTGGAGAACGGACCGTCGACCAGCTGCGCGAGGTTGATCGATCCCAAAAGGCACGCGCCGTAGGGCGGCAACGGCTGTTCGCCGCATGGGTTCGTCGCGGCGATCTGCTCTGTGTAGTACAGGTTGTTCAGTTGGTTGATGCGGTCGATGAAGATAACGCCGGGTTCGGCATACTCGTAGGTCGACCGCATGATCAGGTCCCAGAGGCGCCGGGCGGGCAGGGTCTTGTAGACCTTGTCTTTGAAGACCAGGCGCCAGTCCGCATCGTCCTGCACCGCCTGCACGAAGTCGTCGGTGACCAGGACGGACAGATTGAACATGCGCAGGCGGTCGGCGTCCTGCTTGGCGCGAATGAAATCTTCGATGTCGGGATGGTCACAGCGTAGGGTCGCCATCATGGCGCCCCTGCGGTAGCCGGCGGACATAATGGTCCGGCACATCGCGTTCCACACATCCATGAAGCTGAGGGGACCCGACGCGTCGGCGCCGACGCCATGGACCGGCGCGCCCTGCGGCCGCAAGGTCGAGAAGTCGTAGCCGATGCCGCCGCCCTGCTGCATCGTCAGCGCGGCTTCCTTCAGATGCTGAAAGATGCCCTCTAGCGTGTCGGGCACCGTGCCCATGACGAAGCAGTTGAATAGGGTGACATCGCGGCCGGTGCCGGCGCCGGCGAGGAGGCGGCCGGCCGGCAGGAAGCGGAACCCCTCAAGCGCTTCGTAGAAGGTGTTCGACCAGCGTTCGCGGTCCTGCTCGGGCTCGGCCAAAGCATTGGCAACGCGGCGCCAAGTGTCCTCGGCCCGTTGGTCGATGGGCTCGCCGTCCGGGCTTTTGAAACGGTACTTCGCGTCCCAGATCCAGGCGCTGATGGGATTGTCGATGGGGAAGTCGGTGTCGGCCATGGTGCAGTTCGGGCTCCGTCCTCCCTATAACATGGTGGTTTGGCTAACCAATTCTTAGTCAGGCGGGAAAAGTGCCCTGTCAGCGGCCTTTCGGCTAATGAACTGCGGTTTGTTTGGTGTCCGCAGGAGGGTGCAGAGCCACTGAACGCGTGGCATCGGCTTCCAGGCGCAGGGTCGCGGTGGCGATGGTTTCGTGCAGTTTGGCCATGAACTCGCGCCGGGCCAGGCCGGGCGGGATCGGCTGCAAGAATTCGACGGTGATCAGCCCCGGGCGCTGGGGTTGGCGCCGGGGCCAGTACAGGCCGGAATTCAGGGCAACCGGCACCACCGGCAGGTTGAGGCCCGTGTACAGCGCCGCGACACCCGGGTGGAACTTGCCGGTTTGCCCCGGGGCGACCCGCGTGCCTTCGGGGAAGATCACGATGGGACGGCCCTGCGCGGCAGCTTGCTGGGCATCGGCGACCATGCGCCGCAGGGCGCTGGGGCCGCCGGATCGGTCCACCGGGACCATACCGGCCTTGGGAATCATCCATCCCCATACCGGAATCAAGCCCAGTTCCCGTTTCAAGACGTAGGACGGTCGGCGGAGCATGCACCACAGGGCGATGGTCTCCCACGCGGATTGGTGCTTGCAGGCGATGATCGCGGGGCCGCTGGGCAGGTGTTTCCGGCCGCGGACCTGGTAGCGGAGCCCGACCACCGCTTCGAGCAGACGGATGACCGAGCCGGTCCAGAAATGCACCATGCCGAGCAGGTAGCGGCTTGGCAGCAAGACGAGCGGTACGGCGATCACCGACAGAATGCCGGTCCACACATAGAACAGCCCGTTGAACAGCAGCGAGCGGAGCTTAGGCATCGGCCCAGTCGGGGATGACGCTGCCCACGGTTACGGCGATCAGGTATTTCGCGTATTCGGACAATAAGAGGCGGGTCGCGCCGGCCGATCGCCACCACTCCTGAATCGCCACCGTGTTCGGCCGTATGGGATGGGGATAGATGTCCGCCCACGGCATGGTGCGCCGGAACTCCAGCAAGCTGCGGCGCATGTGGTAATTCGCGGTGACCAGGCGCAGGCTCTTGTAGCCCTGTTCGGTCATCCAGCGCGCCGTTTCATCAGCGTTACCGTGGGTGTTGCCGGCCTGGTAGCCCAGGTTGATGCAACACTCCAAGTTCCCCGGCTCCTGCTGGCTGACGCGCAGCAGTGCGGCGACGTCGACGCCACGATAGACGCCCGACACGAACAGTTTTTTCCCCTTACCGCTGGCGAGCAGGTCGAGACCTTCGTGCAGGCGGCCGCTGCCGCCGGTCAGCACCACGATTGCATCGGTCGGTGCGGGGCTGTCCGGCGTGGTCATCGGGATGTTTTGGGCAAACCAGATGAACCCGCCGATCCAACCGAGCACTGCCAAGCCGCCGAGCAGCAGCGCCGCGCGGAAGGCCCTGGCGCGGCGGCGGAACAGCGGACGGTGTTTGGTCATGTCGGCTACGCCATCCGGACCAAGGATCGCAAAACCGTCAATCTGGCGGTGGCCATGACCAGCAGCACGGCCGTCACCGGAACCGCCAGAATAATAAGTACGTCCAGTGGGCGGACCGCCAGATCGGGCAACAGGGCCGTATCGATCTCGGTGGCGAGCCGGGCGATTGACGCGAGTGCGACCGCCGCGACCAGCGCGCCGAGTAGGCTGCCGCGCAGGCCGAGCAGCAACGCATGGCGCTGAAACAGCGACGCGATGTAGGCATCGGGTGCGCCCATTAGATGCAGCAGTTCAATGGTCGGTGCGTGGATGGCGAGGCCGCTGCGGGTGGCGAAGACCACCGCGGCGACAGCGCTCATGCCGATGATCACGACGGTGATGATGGCCAAGGCGCGGACGGTGCCGGCCAGCTTGATGAGGCCGACCAGGAAAATGCGGTGGTCGTCGACGGACGCCCCGGGAACCACGGTGGCCAAGGCTTCGGCCAGATCAGTCGATTTGAAGTCGTGCGGATCGTTGACGGCGACGTCGATTAGATGGGGCATCGGCAGGTCGGCGTCGGCCGGCAGGGTGCCGATCCACGGCTCGAGCAGGGCGGATACCGTGGCGGGTTCGATAACATCAGCGGTGGCGACGCCCGGCACACCGCGAATGGTTTCAAGCGCCTGGTCAAGCCGGGCGCTGTCCGCCCCGTTCTCCAACGGTGGGATCTGAATGGTCAGCCGGCCGGTCAGTTGGTTGTCCCAACTGCGCAGGCTGTGGTTGGCAATCACCGCGAAGGCGGCGGTCAGACTGCCGAGGAACACCATGACCGCGACCATCCACGGCAAGAAACGTGCGGTTTGGTCCCGGCTGAAAGGGAGAATCGGCGGTTGGCCGCGGCGGCGCACTAGCGGCCCCGTTGCCAGCGGGGTGGTAGCTGGATCAACTCGCCGCTGCTGAGCTGCAGCACAGGGTGGCGGAACTGGCTGATCAGATCATCGTTGTGAGTCGCGATGACCACGGTGGTGCCCATCTTGTTCAGTTCTTCGAACAGGTACATCAGCCGCACGGCGATTTCGTTATCGACATTGCCGGTCGGTTCGTCGGCCAACAGCAGCCGTGGCCGGTTGATGACGGCGCGGGCGATGGCGACCCGTTGCTGCTGGCCGCCGGAAAGGGTCGACGGTTTCGCGTCGAGCCGGTCGGCGAGGCCAACCCAGGTCAGCAATTCGCGTACATGCTGATCCAGCTTGTCGTCCTTCAGCCCGCTGACGACCAGGGGCAGGGCGACGTTCTGGACGGCGGTGAGGTGGTCGAGCAGACGAAAGTCTTGAAAGACGACGCCGATTCGCCGCCGCAATGCCGGTAGACTGGCCCGCGGTGTGACCGAAATGTCCTTGCCGAACACGTGAACGAGGCCGCGCGATGGGCGGTGCGACAAATACATGAGCTTCAGAAGCGTCGTCTTGCCGGCGCCGCTCGACCCGGTCAGGAAGTGGAACGAACCCTGTTCCAGCCCGAAACTGACGTCGCGCAGGATCTCCGGCCCGACGCCGTAGCGCATGCCGATATTGTCGAAACGCAGTACCTCCACCGCCACCTTGATCCTTATATCCGGATTGGCTGTCAGTGGCAGCGGATTTGTGGCTGCCTTGTCACATCAATCGAGGGCAAACTATAAACCTCGATATGGTGGTAGTGTATGCGCGATTCGCAGCACATGTTGGGTCTGATGTGAGTAGCGGCAGTTCCGCATGATCGTCAGTTGTCCATCTTGTGCGACTCGGTTTCGCATCGACGCTGCAGTTCTCGGCCCCACGGGCCGAAACCTCAAGTGCAGCCGATGCGCGCACCAGTGGTTCGAGGGCGCACCCGAAGAACCGGCCGAGGCACCGGCGCCGGAACCGCCACCCATGCCCGAGCCGGAACCCGCACCAGAGCCAGAGCCGGAACCGCGCCCGGAGCCAAAGCGTTTCGAACCACAGACCCGCCGGCGCAACCGCCCGGTCCGCAATCTGCCGGCGCGGACCAAGCCACGGCGGCGCGGTGGGCTGGGCTGGGGGCTGGCGACGGTGATGGGCGCCCTAGTGATTGCCGTGT
The DNA here is from genome assembly GCA_028279245.1 of Alphaproteobacteria bacterium. Lineage (GTDB taxonomy): Bacteria > Pseudomonadota > Alphaproteobacteria > UBA6615 > UBA6615 > JANQOE01. The sequence continues at coordinate 17,069 of JANQOE010000067.1, read as the reverse complement.
TGTCGTTCGGACGTGAGCAATTGGTGTCATTCTATCCGCCGGCAGGTGATGTTTACGCGGCGCTCGGATTCTCGCCGGCAGAGCGGGAGCCGGGAGATGGATTGGAGTTGCGTGAGATTGTACCGAGCCGGGCGGAAGAAGACGGCGTTGCTTACCTCGTACTGGACGGACGAGTCGTGAACGTGACGGACGAAGTGATCGACATTCCGGAGATGAGCGCGGTGTTGCGCAACGCGGAGAATGTCGCGCTACAACAGTGGACGTTCCGGGTCGACGTGGCGGCGCTGCAACCGGGTGAGAGCACTGTTTTCAATACGCGGCTGGCGGCACCGGCGGATGGGGCCGCGGATGTAAAAATCGAGTTTGTCGGCAGTGAAATCGGCAACTAGCGGACAAGAACAGGCCGGCACGGCAGGAGCAGGTTAGAAATGGCGCGGGTGTTGGTGGCGGAAGACGAGGTCGCGGTCCGGGAGTTTGTCCGGCGTGCCTTGGTGCATGACGGTCACGAAGTGACGACTGCCGACGACGGATTGGAGGCGCTTCGCCTGCTGCAAGGGGACCGGTTCGACCTGTTGATCACCGACATTGTGATGCCTGGCTTAGACGGCATTGCGTTGGCGCTGAAGGTCGCCAAAGAGAACCCGGACATGGCGATCCTGATGATGACGGGCTACGCTGCGGAACGGCAGCGGGCGCACAATCTCGACGCGCTGATCCATCGGGTGCTGTCGAAACCGTTCAGTCTGCGGCAGATCTGCACGGCGGCCAACGAGGCCATTGCCGTGCAGAATGAGGCGGTGTCCTAGAAGCGTCGTAGCAGCCGGTCGATGTAATCACGCTCGATCAGCGGACGGTCGCTCTGGCCGGAGCGGCGGCGCAGTTCGTCGAGAATCTGCCGGGCGCGTTGCAGATCCGCTTCATCGGGGATCTGCACGCGGCCGGCGTCCAGTCCGTTCTGTCCGCTCAGCGGGCGGCCCAACGGGTCGCTGTCCGGATTGACGTTGCCGAACTGGCCCGGCTGTTGGCCGAATTGCCCCGGCCCCTGTTGCTGTTGTGCTAGCGCGCGGAAGGCCGCCTGTGCACCCTGCTGTAGTTGGTCCAGAGCTTCTTGTTGCGGCCCCAGGGCTTGGCCCGGCTGGCCCTGGGACAGGGACTCAGTTGATTCGCGCATGGCCTGTTCGGCCCGGCCGAGTTGTCCCGGAATGTCACCGGCCATATCGCCCAGGCGGCGCATGACCTCGCCGAGCTCACGCCGTAGCTGCTCCTGATCGGCAGCGTCGCCGGCACCGCCGTCCTGCGGCTGGTTGCCTTGTTGCGACTGCCGGAAGGTTTGATCCATCAACTCCTGCTGGCCGCGAATAACATCCTGCAGATCCTGCATGAGCTGCTGGCCCTCCGACGGGCCTTGCTGCTGCATGGCCATCGTGCCGTTCTGCAGATTCTCCAGCATCTCCTGCAGTTGGCTCAGCATCTGCTGGGCGGCATCGCGCGCGCCGAGGCGGCTGAGTTCGCGCATCTGCTCGATCATTCGCTGCAGATCTTCGCGGGCGATCATTTGCGCGTTCGGATCGATTTGTTGCTGCTGCAACTGGCCGTTTTCAAGCTGCCGCCGCAGATTCTCCTGGGCGGCCTGGAAGAACCGGTCGAGGGCGGCCTGCAACTCGTCCAGCAGCTCGTTCAGCTCTTCGTCGCTGGCGTCGTTGGCCAGGGCGTCCTGCAATCGGCGTTGCAGCTCGCGCAGTTCACGTTCGGCAAGGCTCAGGCCGCCGTCCTCAATCCGCAGGGCGGTGTCCCAAAGGATCGACAGCACGTCGTCGAGGGATGCGTCGCTGCGGTCGTGGGCCAGGCGGGAACTGGCGATGTTGAGGGCGAGGTTGACGACGACGTCGTTGCCGTAGTGAGCGTGGGCGCCAGCGATGCTGCGCAGATTGTCGGCGATCTGTTCCCGCTGTTCCGGGTGCACCGCCAGGTCGCGCCGCTCCTCAATGATGGCGCGGGCGATCGGGTGTTCGAAGTGCCGTTCCGGCAGTACGATCGAGACCGCATCGGATTGGCCGGTTTGGCCGGCGTTGTCGGTGGCCCGCAGTTGGATCTCGACCGGCAGACCAGCCCAAGGGTGCGCGGTTAGATCGTGAAAACTGGTGCCGGCATCGTCGATGGGAGCGCGGCCGGAAAGCGGCAGGTTCAGCACGATGGCGCGGCTCATGTCCTGAGCCAAGCCATCGGGCCGGGTGATGTCGGCCTGCACTTGGTCGACGCCGTAGTCGTCGGCGACCGTGTACTGCACGCGTAACGCCGCGCGTTGGGTCGATGCTGGCGGGGTCGCGAAGGTCACCAGCGGTGCCGTGTCGGGGACCAGGATGATCGGTAGTTGCAGCACCTGCGCGTCGCCAACCGAAACGGCAATCGCCGACGTGGTCCTCTCTTCAACCTCAAGGTCCGCCTCGGCGCGCCAGGTCTGTTCGGAGAACTGTTGCAAGACGGTGTCGCCGGCCACTGACGTGAGGGCCGGCTGATCCTCGCTATTGTGCACTTGCACCAGCAGGCGGCTGCCGCTGGGTACGCCGATGGCCGCGCCGGGAATTGTTGTGCCGTCGAAGAAGACCGGTGCGACACCGGTGTATTCGGGCGGCGTGATCTGCAGTTCGGCCGACAGGGGTGCGTTCGGAACTGTGCCGCCGAACTCCGGCCCGATCGCGCGCAGCAGCCGCGCACCGGCGTCGCCGGCACCGGCAAATACGCCGATCACCAGCAGCAGCGCCGTGGCCAGTCGGAACGCCCGCTGATCCTTCAGCGGCAGCCGTGATCGCGGCCATCCCAATCGCAGTTCAGCCAGTTGCGCCGCAATGCGCGCCTGGTGGCGTTGCCACAATGCGCGGGCGCCGGGGTCGTCGGTGCCGCTCACCTGATCCTCGCGCAGGACCGTCAGCGGGCGGTGGGGCAGGTCGTTGACTTGTTCCAGGCGACGGCGGCCGTCAAACCGGCTCGGTGCTTTCAGCCGCTGCACCTGAACGCGAAGGCTGTAGGCAAACGCGGCGGCGAAGCCCAGCAGCACGATGATATGGAGCCACGCCGGCAGCATCGGCAAGACATCGAGCAGGGCCACCCCGAGAAAGACCGCCAACACGCCAGAGGTCGGCCAGGTCGCGGTCCAAAGGCGTTCGACCCAGATGATGCCGGTCGAAGCGACTTCCCGGCGGCCGATGCGGCCGATCGTGCCTGATGTCACGCGCTGCCTTCCCGTTCAGTTCAACCAGTCTGGGATCGCGTCCTGCGCTAGTAGCTCTTCGATCGTCTGGCGGCGTCTCACCACCGCGTGCCGGTCGCCGTCGACCAGCACTTCCGGCGCCAGTGGACGGCTATTGTAGGTCGATGCCATCACCGCGCCATAGGCTCCCGTACATGTGAAGGCGATCAGGTCGCCCTTGTGAGCTTCCGGCAGTTGCCGTCCGGTGGCGAAGGTGTCGCCGGACTCGCAGATCGGTCCGACCACATCCGCCGTTATCTGCTGGGCCGCGCCGTTCCGCCGCACCGGCACGATGTCGTGCCAGGCATCATATAGGGTCGGTCGGATCAAATCGTTCATCGCCGCGTCAACAATGACAAAGTGCCGGTCGGCGCCGGGCTTCACGTAGATGACCCGGGTCACCAGCGTGCCAGCGCGGCCGACCAGGAACCGGCCGGGCTCAAACATCAGCTCGCAGCCCAGATCGCCCACAGTCTTGCGGACAATTGCGGCGTAATCGCGGAGATCGGGTGACGGCCCGTCGGTGTAGGGGATGCCGAGGCCGCCACCCAGGTCCAGCCGTTCGATGCGGTGCCCTTGGTCGCGCAATGTGGCGGTGAGGTCGGCCACCTGGCGGAAGGCCACTTCAAAGGGGGCCAGGTTGGTGAGCTGGCTGCCGATATGGACGGCCAGGCCGATCGGCGGCTGGCCGGCGGCGGTGGCCATCTCGAACAGTTCCGATACTCGCGCCAGGTCGATACCGAACTTGTTCTCCTGCCGGCCGGTGGTGATCTTCTCGTGGGTTTCGGCGTCGACGTTCGGGTTGATACGCAGCGCGATGTTCGGGTTTGCACCCCGCGCGTTCGCCAACTCGATGAGGCGCCGCAGTTCCGCCTCGGACTCGACGTTGAATTGGTCGATGCCTTCGTCGAGCGCCGCGACGATTTCGGCGTCGGTCTTGCCGACGCCGGAGAAGACGATGTGATCGGCGGCGATGCCGGCGGCGCGCGCCCGTTGCATTTCGCCGGCCGAGACGACATCCGCACCCGCGCCGAGGCTGGCGAGGGTGCGAATGATGGCCTGGTTGCTGTTGGCTTTCAGCGCGTAGTGAATCGTCGCGTCGAGACCGGACAGTGCGTCCGCATAGGCGGTGTAGGCCTGCCGAATGGCGCCGGCGGAATAGCAGAAGAACGGGGTACCGACCTCCGCCGCCAATTGCTCCAAGCTGACCTGTTCGGCGTAGAGCCTGCCGTCGATGTAGTCGTGGCCGTTCATCGCTGCGGAAAGACTTCCGGGAAGGTCGAGTCCTCGCCGCTTGGCGGGATTGGGTCGCCCTTTTTGCCGCAGGCCGAGACGGCGATCAGCGCCGCCAGCAAGATGGCCGCGCAACGGAGTGCTCGGGTCATGCGGATTCTCCTGCCAAGAAACGTTGCCTTGCCTCGGTCACGGCTGCTTGTACGCGTTCCGGCGCGGTGCCGCCAAGGCTGGTGCGGCTTGCCGCGGACGCTTCGGCGGATAGCACGGAGTAGACGTCGTCGGTGATCCGCGGCTCAAACTTGCGCAAATCGTCGAGCGGTACTTCAGCCAGGGTCTGCCCGGCCTTTGCGGCGTGGGCGACCGCGGCGCCGACAACCCCATGGGCCTCGCGGAACGGCATGCCCAACATGCGAACGAGCCAGTCCGCCAGGTCCGTTGCCGTCGAATACTGCGCGCCGGCGGCCGCCGCCATGGCGGTCGGGCGGGCCTTCATGTCCCGCACCATACCGGCCAATGCTTGCAGTCCTAGACACAAGGACTCGAAGGCGTCGAAGACCGGCTCTTTGTCTTCCTGCATGTCCTTGCTGTAGGCCAACGGCAGGCCCTTCAGCACCGTGAGAAGTCCGACCAGGCTACCGACGATGCGACCCGGTTTGGCACGGGCCAATTCGGCGGCGTCCGGATTGCGTTTCTGCGGCATGATCGAACTGCCGGTGGTGAAGGCGTCCGTCAGCTCAATGAAGTCGAAGCCGCTGGTGCACCACAACACGATTTCTTCGGCCATGCGCGACACATGGGTGGCGGTGATCGATGCCGCCGCCAGGTACTCGGCCGCAAAGTCGCGGGCGGAGACGGCATCCAGGGAGTTGGCCATGGGCCGGTCGAAGGCCAAGGCCTTGGCGGTTTGCGCGCGGTCGATGGGGAAGGAGGTGCCGGCCAGTGCTGCGGCGCCCAACGGGCTCTCATTGACCCGGGCGCGGCAATCACGGAACCGTCCACGGTCACGGCCGAACATCTCGACATAGGCCATCAGGTGATGGCCGAAGGTCACGGGTTGCGCCGTCTGCAGGTGGGTGAACCCCGGCATCAAGGTCGCGGTGTTGGCCTCGGCCTGATCAAGCAGCGCGGCTTGGAGATCCTGCAGCAGCTGATCGGTGGTATCGATGGCGTCGCGGACCCATAGCCGGAAGTCGGTGGCGACCTGGTCGTTGCGGGACCGCGCGGTGTGCAGGCGACCAGCGGCGGGGCCGATCAGTTCCCGCAGGCGCGCCTCGACATTCATGTGAATGTCCTCCAGGGCCGCGGAAAACTTGAAGCTGCCGCTCTCGATCTCTCGCAGAATTGTGTCTAGACCCTGGGCAATGGCCCCGCCATCTTCAGCCGAGATAATGCTCTGGGATACCAGCATCTGGGCGTGCGCCTTGCTCGCCGCGATGTCCTGGGCATACAGACGCTGGTCAAAGGCGATGGAGGCGTTGATGCGCTCCATGATTTCGGAAGGGCCTTCGCTGAAGCGCCCGCCCCAGTTTGGGTTGGCTGGCCTGGCCGGCCTGTCGTTGTTCATCTCTATTAGATAGGTCGTGGCTATGTCGTTGACGAAAGCGGTTTTGGGTGTGGCGGTGCTGGCTCTGTTGCCGTTCAGCCAGGCTCTTGCGGAGGAGACGCCGCCTGTCTCCGGTTCGGTGCAGAACTTTATCGTGTTCGATGAGCCGGTGCCAGCGCCGGAAGAGAGCTTCGCCGCCGAAGACGGGCAGGAATGGACTTTCGAAGACCTGCGCGGGCAGGTGGTCTTGGTTAACTTCTGGGCGACCTGGTGCGGCCCCTGCATTCGGGAGCTGCCGTCGATCGAACGGCTGCAGGCCGAATTGGGCAGTGATGCCTTCACGGTCGCCATCGTCAGTCAGGACCGGGCGGGTTGGCCGCAGATCAACAAGTTCCTGAAACGGCTCGAGGTCACGAGCCCGTTGAGCTTCCTCGATCAAGACCTGAAGCTGTCGCGGGCCATGCAGGTGCGCGGTCTGCCAGTCACGGCGATCCTTGATGCCGAGGGCAATGAGGTCGGGCGAGTCGCCGGGGCGGCCGAGTGGGATACGCCCGAGGCCTTCGACCTGGTGCGCTTCTATATCGAGCAGGCGGCGAACAGCTAACGCGTTGGGATCGGCTTTTCGCCCCGATAGTCGTAGAAGCCGCGTTTCGCCTTCCGGCCGAGCCAGCCGGCCTCGACATACTTCACCAGCAACGGGCATGGCCGGTACTTGGAGTCGGCTAGGCCTTCATGCAGCACCTGCATGACCGCCAGGCACGTATCCAGGCCGATGAAGTCGGCGAGTTCTAGCGGGCCCATGGGATGGTTGGCCCCGAGGCGCATCGCGGTATCGATGGCCTCGACGGTGCCGACGCCTTCGTACAGCGAATAGACCGCCTCATTGAGCATCGGCATCAGCACGCGGTTGACGATGAACGCCGGAAAGTCCTCCGACACCGCAACCGTCTTGCCGAGTTTCTTGGAGAGCGCTTCGATGGCCGAAAAGGTCTGGTCGTCGGTGGCGAGGCCGCGGATCAACTCCACCAGCTTCATGACCGGCACCGGGTTCATGAAATGCATGCCGATGAACCGCTCCGGCCGGTCGGTGCCGGAAGCGAGCCGGGTGATGGAGATCGACGAGGTGTTGGTGGCGATGATGGCGTTCTTTTGCAGCCCGGGGCACAGCTTCTCGTAAATCGAAAGCTTGATGGCCTCGCGCTCCGACGCGGCTTCGATCACCAGGTCGCTGTTGCCGAGTTCGCCGATTTCGGTCGATGCCTTGATGCGGTCGAGGGCCGCCGATCTATCGGCGGCGGAGATGGACTCGCGCTTGACTTGCCGGTCCATGTTGCCGGCGATCGTCGTCAGCGCCCTGTCCAGTTGCTCCTGGGAAATGTCGAAGAGTTGTACCTGATGCCCAGCCAGTGCGCTTACATGGGCGATGCCGTTGCCCATTTGGCCGGCACCGATCACGCCAATTCTTTCTATCATTATGCTTCCCTGTGTCGGAACGACGGTTGTTCTATTTCGCGAGCTCCGCGTCGAGTTCCGGTAGAACCTTGAAGAGGTCGGCGACCAGGCCATAGTCCGCGACCTGGAAGATCGGCGCCTCTTCGTCCTTGTTGATAGCGACGATGACTTTGCTGTCTTTCATGCCGGCGAGATGCTGAATGGCGCCGGAGATGCCGACCGCAATGTAAAGGCTCGGCGCTACGACCTTGCCGGTTTGGCCGACCTGGTAATCGTTCGGGACGTAGCCGGCGTCGACCGCGGCGCGGGACGCGCCGATCGCGGCATTGAGTTTGTCGGCGATTGGTTCCAGCAGCGAGAAGTTCTCGCCGGAGCCCAAACCACGGCCGCCGGAGATCACGACCTGAGCCGCGGTCAGTTCCGGACGGTCGCCGCCGCTGGCGGCCATGTCCTTGAATTCGCTGTGACCGGGGTCGGCGACCGGAGCAACGGTTTCCACTGGCGCGGCGGAGCCGCCATCCGGCGCGGCGTCGAACGCGGTGGTGCGCACCGTGATAACCTTGACCGCATCGTTGGATTTGACGGTCGCCAACGCGTTTCCGGCATAGATCGGCCGGACGAAGGTGTCCGCGCCGAGCACTTCGGAGATCTCGGAAATCTGCTGAACGTCCAGCAAAGCCGCCAGACGTGGCAGGGCGTTTTTTCCGAAGGTCGAGGCCGGCGCGAGGATGTGTGCGTGGCCGTCGGCGAGGGCGCGGATCTGATCCGCCAGCGGTTCGGCGAGACCGTGACCTAGGGCCGGGGCATCGGCCATCAGCACCTTGGCGACGCCGTCGATCTTCGCGGCGGCATCCGCGGTGCCTTGGCAACCGGTGCCGGCCACCAGGACCGAGATGTCGCCGGCGCCGTGACCGGCCAATTCCTTGGCGGCGGTGATTGTGTTGCGCGTCGATGGTTTGAGCGACGCGTTGTCGTGTTCGGCAACAACCAGGATCGCCATCAGATCACCTTCGCTTCGTTCTTCAACTTCTCCACCAACTCAGCGACGTCGGCGACCTTGACGCCGGCGGAACGGGCGGGCGGATTGGTGACCTTCAGAGTCTCCATACGCGGCGTTACGTCGATGCCAAGATCAGCCGGCGCAATCTGTTCGATCGGCTTCTTTTTCGCCTTCATGATGTTGGGGAGCGACGCGTAGCGCGGTTCGTTCAAGCGCAAGTCAGTGGTGACGACCGCCGGCAGCTTGATGCCGATGGTTTCCAAACCGCCGTCGACTTCGCGGGTCACTTCGGCGCCGCTGCCGTTCAGGGCGAGCTTCGAGGCAAAGGTGCCCTGTGGCCAGCCGAGGAGCGCGGCAAGCATTTGGCCGGTCTGGTTGGAGTCGTCGTCAATCGCCTGCTTGCCCATGATGACGAGCTGTGGCGTTTCCTTGTCGACGAGTTTTTGCAGGATCTTGGCGACGGCCAACGGCTCGACCGTCTCGTCCGTCACTACGTGAATGCCGCGGTCAGCGCCGACCGCAAGAGCAGTACGGATCGTTTCCTGGCATTGCTGGACGCCGATGGAGACGGCAACAATCTCTTCGACCTGACCGGCTTCCTTCAGCCGGACGGCTTCTTCGACAGCGATTTCGTCGAACGGGTTCATGGCCATTTTGACGTTGGCGAGCTCGACGCCGCTCTCGTCACTTTTGACCCGAACTTTGACGTTGTAGTCGATGACCCGTTTGACCGGGACCAGTATTTTCATCGCTCGATCCCGCGGTATTGGTAGGAAAAAGCTGGATTAAGCATCTGTTGTGCAGTGCAACGTATGCCGAACCGGGTTGTCAGAGTCAAACGCACGCGCGTTTGGGGTTGCTCAGCGCGTAGCGCCGGGCTCCCACAGTATGTCGTCTGCCCCGTTTCGATTCAGTTGACGCGCCAGCACGAAAAGGTGGTCCGACAGCCGGTTCAGATACTTCAAGGCGTCGGGGCTGACCGCCTCCGTCGTTTGCAATTCCACCACCAACCGCTCGGCGCGGCGCACCACAGTGCGTGCAACGTGCAAGTGTGCGGCAGCGGGCGCGCCGCCGGGCAGGATGAAGGATGTCAGTGGCGCTAACCCTTCGTTAACCTCGTCAATCTCGTCCTCTAGCCGCTGCACCTGACCGGGGGTCACGCGCAATGCGCCGTCGCTACGCGGGGCGTCCGCCGGTGTGCATAAATCTGCTCCCAAGTCGAACAAGTCGTTCTGGATTCGGGCCAGCTTGGCTTGGGCGGGATCGTCTTTGCCGATGTGGAGGCGGGCCACGCCGATATGGCCGTTGGCCTCGTCCACCGTGCCGAACGCGGCGACTCGCACGCTGTGCTTCGGGACTCGCGCGCCGCTACCCAACGAGGTTTCGCCCGTGTCGCCGCCGCGGGTGTAGATCTTGTCCAGTCGCACCATCAGCCGCTGCGCGACCGGATCGTCAGGATAAGCAGGACGAATATGACGACCGCGACAAGTTGCAGCAGGACGCGGGCGCGCATCAGTCGGTTGCCGTAGCGGCGGTTGAAGTCGCCGCCGACCGCCATGCCGATCACGCCGGTCAGGACCACGCCGAGGACCGCGACCATGGCCACGATCAGAATAATGGGCAGGGCCGTTTCCATGACCCAAGATATAGAGCACCCCTGGTGGGGTGGCGAGTCTGCTTACAGCGGCAGATTGACCGGGATAGCCCGTGCCGCGGGCAGCGGTTCGGTCACCGTCGGCAACAGGGACTTCGCCAGGAAGCACAGCACGCCCTGCCGGTGCATTGAAGCAACCGGCGCCCAACTCACGCGGATTTCGCGGCAGGCATAGGCTTGCACGCGGGGATCACTGTGGTGGCTTTCCAAACGGTCGGCAATGTCACGGGCCTCCCCGACATAGATCCAGTTCGGGCCGGCGCCGCAACTGTCGGCAACCCACAGCAAGTAAACACCGCTCACCCCGTGAGGGTCGGGACCGGCGTTGGAGAGACCGTCAAGCAGACAGGGTGCGCCGTCCGCGCCGCGGCTCCAATTTAGATGTAAGGGTTCCGCGCCTTCGGCGATCGAGACAGCGGATGAGAGATGTAAGCTCATGGTAAGCCGATACCTTCGGCGTGCTGGCGTGTCGGCTATTCTCATCGCCGCGCATTGAGGAACGGTTAAGTGAGGATCCGTGAGTTACCGGCAACATATCGAGCTTTGTAACCGACATGATTTGAGCGGTTTTCGACGCTTCTTTGTGGGACGGCGACCGGTCGGTTGGGTGCGTCACGAAATGGCTCGGCGGTTGGCCGATTGGCCGGTGTTCGAGGTGGCCGACGATGGCGTCCAGTTAGCTTCAAACATCGATAACTTTGACGCGCGCACCGAGGCGGTGGGGGAGATTGCCGCGCGTCTTGCGGCGGCGGGTGACCTGGCGCCGATGCGCGGTGAGGCGTTCCCGGTCAAAACATGCTTCGCCGAAGCGCCGCTGCTGCAAATCGACCGGGTCGCGGTGCCGCTGTTCGGCATTGTCGCGTATGGCGTGCATCTGAACGGGTTTGTCGGGGAAGGTGCAGGCATTCGGCTGTGGATCGGCCGCCGGTCCGAGACGGTACGGATCGAACCCGGAAAGCTCGACAACATGGTGGCGGGCGGGCAGCCGATTGGCCTCGGTTACAAACAGAATCTGATCAAGGAAGCGCAGGAAGAGGCGGATGTGCCGCCCGCGCTGGCGGCGAAGGCCTATCCGGTCAGTGTGATCAGCTACACGCGGGAGATCCCGGTGGGACTCAAGCCGGACGTGTTGTTCGTCTACGACCTCCCGCTGCCGGCCGACTTCACGCCGCGCAACACCGACGGCGAGATCGCCGGGTTCGAGCTGTTGCCAATTCAACAAGTGTTGTCGACGGTGCGCGACGGCTTCGCGTTCAAGTTCAATGTCAATCTGGTGCTGATCGACTTTGCGTTACGGCATGGCTTGATCGGTCCGGAAGATCCCGAATATGTCGACCTCTGCCAGGGGCTCCGGCAGCCGGCCCGCTAACCAGCCATCGCTAGCGCGCGTACCTGTTCGGGCGACAGCCCCCGTTCGTCACGGAGTTCGCGGAGAGTGACCGCCCGGTCGCGTTTGGCAAAACGTTTGCCGGTGGCGTCGGTCAGCAGGCGGTGGTGGTGCCATTCGGGGACCGGCAAGCCGAGCAGCGATTGTATCAGCCGATGAATATGGGTGGCGGGCAGCAAGTCCTCGGCACGGGTGACGACCGTGATGTCTTGGGCGGCGTCGTCAACGGTGACGGCGAGGTGGTAGCTGGTCCGCACGTCCTTGCGGGCCAGCACAACGTCGCCAAAAATCTGTGGTGTGGCGTTGCTGGTGCCGTGCTCATGGTCGGTCCAGGCGAGGTCCGGTGCCATCCCGACCGCTCGCTCCATGTCGAGGCGCAGCGCGTGGGGCTCGGGGGCGCGGCGTTGCCGGTCTGTGGGTGTAAGCCTGCGGCAGGTGCCCGGGTACAACGGTCCGTCAGGCCCGGTGGGTGGCAGGTGCGGGGCGGCGGCGGCGTTGTTGATCTCCGCGGCGATTTCCCGCCGGGTGCAGAAACAGGGATATAGCAAATCCATCTCGCGCAGTCGCTCGAGCGCGTCTGCGTAGATATCGAGGCGGTCCGACTGCCGAAGGACCGGCGTGTCCCAGGTCAGCCCGAGCCAGGCCAGATCCTCGAAGATGGCGTCTTCGAAATGGGGCCGGCAGCGGCCCCTATCGATATCCTCGATCCGCAGGATGAACCGGCCACCGCTCCGTTCGGCCAGATTGTGTGCGAACAGCGCCGCGTGCGCGTGGCCCAGGTGCAGATACCCTGTGGGGCTCGGGGCAAATCGGGTGATGATTGGGGTTGGCACGGGCCTGGTGCGCTGTTGGGGTTGAAGGGGTATATAGACCGCGCGATCAAGGAGGCCCAGGTATTGGAGCTGGAAGGACCACGCGTCGGGCCGGCGTCCGGCACGGCAAAACAACTGGTGCTGCTGTTGCACGGTGTCGGGGCGAGCGGCGACGACCTGATCGGATTGGCGCCGGACTTGGCGCGGTCGCTGCCGGACGCGGTGTTCGTCTCACCGCACGGGGCGGAGCCGTTCGACATGGCGCCCATGGGCCGGCAATGGTTCAGCCTGCAAAAGCTGGATCCACCGACGATGCTGCGGGGCGCCGAAACTGCGGCGCCTGTTCTCGACCGTTACATCGACACGCTGCTGCAGGAATTCGGGCTGACCGACGCCCAGTTGGCGCTGTTCGGGTTTTCCCAGGGCTGCATGATGGCGTTGCATGTGGGGCTGCGCCGGGCCGGGCCTTGCGCTGGGGTCCTCGGCTATTCGGGCATGCTGCTCGGCGATGCGAAGCTGGCCACGGAGGCGCGGGCGAAGCCGCCGGTGCTGCTAGTGCATGGCGCCGACGACGAGGTGGTGCCGGCGGTTTGTCTGCAGCATGCGACGCATATGCTCAAATCGATCGAGGTGCCGGTGGAGGCGCATCTGCGGCCCGGATTGGGCCATGGGATCGATCCGGAGGGCATCCGTCTTGCCCGCGACTTCCTCAGCCGGTGCTTTGCTCTAAATTAGGGGAATTGTGTCTCTATTTGATGGCAACGACTTGCCGGCTTCGACTGAGTCGTTTGTGACGGTGTGGTTACAACGTGTTGTGAATCCACAAAAATTTGCAGACTCAGGGATTTTGCCGTAGACTTTGAGTGGCTGAAACGAGGAGTTAGTGGTGCATATCGCACGGCATGAATGCCCGGCTCTCGTCTTGAACGCGGACTTCCGTCCGCTCAGCTACTATCCATTGTCGATCTGGCCATGGCAGGACGCCGTCAAGGCGAGCATCCTTGATCGCGTCAATATCGTCGCGGTTTATGATCGGGCCGTCAGATCGCCTAGTACGGAGATACGACTACCGAGTGTGATCTCCCTTAAGGAGTTCATGACGCCGGCCGTTCGGCCGGCGTTTACGCGTTTTAACGTCTTTTTGCGCGACCGGTTCACCTGCCAGTATTGCGGCTGGCGGTATGCGACCTCCGAACTGACGTTCGAGCATGTGATGCCGCGTAGCCGGGGCGGTAAAACGACCTGGGAAAATGTCGTCACTGCGTGCGGCGACTGCAACCTGGAGAAGGCCAACCGGACACCGTCGGAGGCCGGGATGCGGCTGCTGCGGGAGGCGCACCAGCCCAGCAACTGGGAGTTGCGGGAGAATGGCCGTTCCTTCCCGCCCAACTATCTGCACGAAAGCTGGCGCGACTTCCTCTACTGGGATACGGAACTGGATCCGTCCTAGCCCCTAGATTCGCGTCGACAGCCAGATGGCGAGGCGCGACCCGGCCTTGATACCCGCCGACAGCAGTTCGTAGCCCGGCGTTTCGGTCGCTCCCTCTTCAAGCGCCGTGTCCCGGTGTTCCAACTCTTCGCCGCGAAACCGTTCGATGGTCTCACGCAGTTCCGTCTGATCGTCGCCGAGTTGCTCCGCTTGCTGGGCATAGTGTTCGTCAATGACTTCTTCCACGGCGACGGTGCAGGCCATGGCGGCCTTCGGCCCAAGCGCGGCGGTGGCCGCACCCAGCGCGAAACCGGCGACATGCCACAAGGGCGACAGCGCCGTGGGGCGCACGCGCCAGTCCACCAGCAAGCGGTTGAAGGTGTCCAGATGGACGCGCTCCTGCTCCGCCATGTGACGCACGGTGTCGCGGGCGCGATGATCGCGCAGCACGGCAAGCTGGCCTTGATAGATCCGCACGGCGCCGAACTCACCGGCTTGATCGACGCGGATCATCTGTTCGACCAAGGTCTGCGGATTGGGGTCGCCTGGCAGCCGGTCTTCGCCGGTCTCACGCATGGCGCACCGCATGCCGGCTGGTTGGCCGCTGCAGCAGCCGCAATCCGACCAGCAGCGACAGGATCGCGAGGCCTGCCGACAACAGCATGTTGTAGCCGGCCATCGAGATGCCGAACATCGACCACAGCACCTCGTCGCAGCGGACCACTGGCGCGTCGAGCAGTTGTTGTTTCAGGTCTTCGAAGTTCAGATTGGGGTCGATCGTCCCGCCGCAACTCGACAGCCCCGCCCACCAATGCTGCTCGACCCCGACGTGAAACATGGCCACGCCGGTTCCGGCGGCGATTATGGCGGCGCACAGCAGCGCCAGGACACCAACCGTGCGCTGGCCTAACCGGCCCACGAGCAACAGGCCGATCACCGCAACCGGTGCCGTGATTACGTAGGGCACACGCTGGTAGATACAGAGCTGGCAGGGCGGCAGGCCGCCGACGTATTGGAAGGCCAGGGCGCCGCCGAGGATCAAGATACTGGCCCCGGCAATGATGCCGAGGACGATCCGCGGGTCGTTGGCCAGGCGAGCGATCATATGATCAATCTGGTCGTTGCGGCCGGCTCAAGCAAGGTAGCGAACGGCCAAGAACCCGCCGAACAGCAGCACGAAGAAGAGGATAGTCGTCAGGCCCAGGCGCTTTTCGATCCAGGCGCGGATCGGCGGCCCGACGTACCAGAGCAGGGCCGCCACCAGGAAGAAGCGCGCGCCGCGGGACAACACGGACGCCACACCGAAAATGAACGGGTCCAGATTGGTGGCGCCGCTGGCGATGGTGATGACCTTGTACGGAAATGGCGTGACGCCGAAGAAGGCGACGATCCAGGCGCCCCACTCATTGTACTTGGCGGCGAAGGCATCGAAGCGCTCGGTCGCGTGATAGGCGGACAGGATCGACTGGCCGACGGTCTCGAACAGGGCGAAGCCGATGTAGTAACCGAGGTAGCCGCCGAGGACCGAGGCGACGGTGCACACCCCGGCGTAGAACCAGGCCCGGTCCCGCGCCGCGAGGATCATCGGGATCAACATCACATCCGGCGGGATGGGGAACACCGAACTCTCGACGAAGGCGACGATCGCCAAGGCCCAAACGGCCCAGGGGCGGGCGGCCAGATCGATGGTCCAGTCGTAAAGGCGCCGAAGCATGGGAGGGTCCGGTGGTGATGGGCATCTTGTGGTGACGGGCAAGGGGGCCTTAGCAGGGCGCGCGACGACCGGCAATCACCAATCGTCCGACGCTGGGGCCGGTGATTGACCCGGCTATGAAAATGCGGTCTGTTCCCGAGCACTGCGGGTGTGGCGGAATTGGTAGACGCGCCAGACTCAAAATCTGGTTTCCGCAAGGAAGTGGGAGTTCGAGTCTCCCCACCCGCACCACGCCAGTCTCAAGAGGCTCTGGGCTTTCTGTTGCGAAGAGAGAGTGGCATGGTGGTGTGCGCTTCGAGACTGACAGGAGCGACCGCATGCTGAGTTACGTCAGGATTGGCGCCAACGACATCCCGTTCTCGCGGCGCTTCTACGCGGCCATCCTGGTTCCGCTCGGCTACGCCAGGAAGGATGTGCCGAACGGCGTTGAATTCACCTTTCCGGACGTGCCCGGTGAAGCCCACGGCCCCGCCGCCGTCTACGTGGCGAAGCCGTACGACGGGAAGGCGGCGACGGTTGGCAATGGCTCGATGACGGCCTTCCAAGCCGAGACGCAGCAGATGGTCCGCAACCTTCATGCCGCTGGTCTCGAGGCGGGCGGTTCCGACGAGGGCGCGCCCGGATTCCGGGCCGACTACGGCGATCGCTTCTATGTGGGATACCTGCGCGATCCCCTGGGCAACAAGGTCGCGATCTATTCCGTGAACCCGGCCGAGGGAACGCGGGGCGACTGAACTCCGCCCTGGCATGCCGAATCTGAACCTCGCCGTTGTTGGCGCCGGGCTGATCGGACGGCGCCATATTGAGCTAGTGTGGGCGCATGGCGGCTGCGATCTGGTGGCGATTGCCGACCCTGCCGCACCGGCCCAACAGTTGGCCGAGAGCCTTGGCGTTCGGTGCTATTCCGGATTGACGGATTTGCTGGTTGTGGAACGGCTGGATGGGGTGATTCTTGCCACGCCGAACAGTCACCATGTCGATCAGTGTTTGGCCTGCGTGGCGACGGGCGTTCCGGTCCTGGTCGAGAAGCCGGTGGCAGACACCTATGCGGCCGGCCAGCAGCTTCGTACGGCGGTCGAGGGCGCGGGCGTGCCGGTCATTGTCGGACATCATCGGGTGCACAGTCCCATTCTGCAGCGCGCCGTCGATATCGTTGCCGGCGGTGTGTTGGGCGATATCGTCACCGTCTCCGGCAGTGCCTTGTTCTACAAACCCGACGACTATTTCGCCGCGGCGCCCTGGCGGACTCAGCCGGGTGGCGGGCCGGTGCTGATCAACTTCATCCACGATGTCGGCAATCTGCGGGCGCTGTGTGGCGAGATTGCCGAGGTGCAGGCGTTCACGTCGAACCAAGCACGTGGCCATGCCGTCGAAGACACAGCGAGTATTGGCCTGCGCTTTGTCAGCGGTGCCGTCGGATCTTTCGTGATCTCCGACGTGGCGGCTTCGGCGCGAAGCTGGGAACAGACCTCGGGGGAGAACGAGGCCTACGCCCGTTATGACGGCGAGGACTGCTATCAAATCGCGGGTACGCGTGGGTCGCTGGCAGTGCCGACGATGCGGCTGCAAACCTATCCGCAGGGCACGGCGCCGTC
>JANQOE010000042.1 GCA_028279245.1 Alphaproteobacteria bacterium | reverse complement strand
AGACCCCACAGGACGGGGCGATAGTCGATGTCGAGGGCAACCTTCGTCCCGCGTTCGCGGGCATACTTGATGGCGGTGCGTGAGGCGCGGTCGACCTCTGGCGTCGAGAAGTGGGTGCCACTGGTCAGCAGCGCCTTGGCGGTGCCGATGAAGTCCGGTTCAAAATCGTCGGGCGAGATCGCCATGTCGGCGCAGTTCTCACGGTAGAAGATGAGCGGGAAGGTCTGCTTGTCGCGAATGCCCAGGATGACCAGCGCGGTCAGCCGGTCCGGATCGGTTTTGACGTGACTGACGTCGACACCTTCAGCGACCAGGGTCTCGCGTATGAACCGCCCCATATGTTCGTCACCGACGCGGGTGATCAGCGCCGATTTCAGTCCAAGCCGGGCGGCGCCGATGGCGCTGTTGGTCGGACTGCCGCCAATGTACTTGGCAAAGCTCGACATGTCCTCGAGCCGACTGCCGACCTGATCACCGTAGAAGTCGACACCGGCGCGCCCCATGCAGATGACATCCAACGGCCGATCGCTCATAGGGGCGACACGCCTTCCGGCTGCCAGACATCGGCGTCCTGCTCCATGGTCCAGGCATGTTCGGCGGTGAAGTCGGGCACCGTGTACGGATTGTCGGGCAGATGGCGAATGACCCACATGTAGTACATGCCGTAGCCGGGTGCCGCACACTGGGCGTGATCAAAGCCGTCGAAGATTTTGACGGTGTCGTATTGCTTCACCTTGTAAACCGTGTCGCCAAGTTCGGCGTGGCCGTAGCCCTGCGGTTTGGTGAACCGGTAGTGATAGATCTCCGGCTGCGCATGGTGGTGCGGCGGATAGCTTGACCAGCGGCCCGGCATGGTGACGACCTCGCCAAGCACCAGCTCGGCGTTACGATCCGCGTTGGTGCGGTCGAAGATCGTCCGGACGAACCGGTAGCACGCATTGCCGACCTGGCCCTTGCCGCGGTGCTCGTTCGGCACGTCATCCGGCGTATAGAGGCGCGGTTCGAACGGCTTCTCGTTGGCGGTTTCGTACACCGTGAGTTCGGTGTCGCTGTGGCAGGCAAAGCGCACGGTTTGCCCGGCGGCGACGTGAACGCAACTGGCACTTTCGTCGAACAGCGAGGTGCGGGCGAAAGACTCCGCGAGGTTGCCGACCTGCACATCGACCTGCCCGTCCATCAGCAGCCAGGCCGTCTCACATGATGGCTTGACCTCGTAGGTCTCGCCCGACTTCAGGCGTAGGACCCCAAACGCGATGCCGGTGTCATCTTCCTCACCCAGCACGGTGACCGGGGTAAAACCCCAGCCAAAACCTTGGCGGTGCTGACTCAGATGAAGTGTCATGTATCTCCCCAATTGCTGTCGCCGCGCAACGCGCCGACGCTTAAACCCAAACTGACAATGATGGTTTGCACCAAACACATTGATGCGTTTAGCGAACGGAAGTCATGGACTGCGGCGTCCTCAACCAGGAAGCACACATCGCTGTGGCGGGCCAACGGACTGAGCGGCTGGTCGGTCAAGACAATGACCGGGGCGCCAATCTCTTGGGCCGTCTCCGATGCTTCGACGACCCGCGGGGTGTAGGGCATGTAGCTGATGGCGACGAGCACGTCGTCCGGTTCGATCTGACTGGCCTGTTCCGGCAGCATGCCACCGGTGTCGTCGAGCAGGTGCGCCAGCACACCGAGACGCCGCAGCGCGTAAAACATGTAGGCGGCCAGCGGATAGGCCCGGCGCTGGGCGACGACATGGATGGCGGCGGCGCGCGACAGCAGATCCACGGCGCGGGCCAGGTCTTCCCCCGGTACGTTGTCGCGTAAGTGTTCCAGGCCGGCGGTGTTGGCGCGGACAAAGGTGTCGAGCAGGACCAGCGCGCTGTTGTCGGCGCCGTTGCCCAACTCCTGCTTCAGGGCGGCGATGCGATCGCGATAGGACTTGCGGCCGGCGGTCAGGTTGCTGCGGAACAGCCGCTGCATCTCCGAGAAGCCGTCGTAGCCGAAAGCCTTCGCAAAGCGGATCAGGGTCGATGGCTGGACGTCGGCGCGCGCTGAAATGGCGGCCGTGGTCCCAAGCGCCACATCATCGGGGTAGTCGAGCACAAACCTGGCGACCCGCTGCAAACGGTCACTCAAATCGCTGTATTCCGAGACAATGCGGCCGCGCAGCATCGTGTACTCGGCTGGCGCTTTGGCGCCCATTGTCCGGCCTCATTCCTCCCTGAACCGGGCCCAAACTAGCATGGGGTTTCAGTTGATTGGAGCAAATATTTCATATAGCCTTCTTTGTGGAATAAACATAATGAGTCAAAAGTGCTCATTCCCGTGATCGGCTACCATCTGGGGAGGTTTGGTGGCATAGGCGCCGTAATAGGCGAACGTTGCCACCACTGTGGGCCCGGCGATGTCTGACCCGGGCCGGCTGGCGCTGTTCGAACGGCTTGGCCTGTCGCCCCATACCAAAGCGGTTGTCGCGCATCAGGACGATGTCGGCATGTGCCACGGTGCCAACGTGGCCTTCGCCAAACTCGCCGGCGCCGGCTTCATCACCAGCGGATCGGTCATGGTGCCGTGCCCCTGGTTCGAGGAGATCGCCGAAGGCGCGCGCGAAAACCCGGCCTGGGATCTGGGTGTCCACCTGACGCTGACCAGCGAATGGCGCCACTACCGCTGGCGCCCGCTGACGGATGCATCGGACAAGGCGGGTCTGTGTGACGCCGACGGCTATATGTGGCGCAGCGCCAAGGACGTGCGTGCCAATGCCGTGCCGGCGGCGGTGGACATCGAACTGCGGGCGCAAATCGATCGCGCGCTGGCGGCCGGGATCGACATGACCCACCTCGACTGTCACATGGGGACGGCCCTCTGCCCCGAATTTGCTGATATCTACATTCAGCTCGGCCAAGACTACGACGTGCCGGTGTTGTTTCCGGGCGCGTGGGAGGGCTATGGCGCAATTCTTCGGCTGGGCGATGGCGATGCCGCCGGGCAGATGCGGCGCCGTAAGCTGATGGAAGGCCGGTTGAATCCGATCTTCGATACGGTCGTCGAGACAGCCTGGTCGGCGCGTGAAGAGAGTGACGCGGCCTACCGCACCATACTGGAAGATATTCAGCCGGGTCTCACCTTCCTCGCACTGCATTGCAATGCGCCGGGCGACATCGAGACAATCGATCCAAGGCGGGCACATGCCCGGTGGTATGAATACCAACGCTTCCAAGATCCGGCGTTTCTTGAAGAGGTCGGCCGCGCCGGCCTGACAATGATCGGATTCCGCGACATGCGGGATGCGATGCGGTCCGCAAACAAGAGACCGCAGTCACACGCTGCTCCGGAGAGTGAAACCGAGCTGCGTGCATGACGATTCCCACCAAACCAGACAATTCAATACGGAGGAGGAAACGTATGAAACGATTGGGAACCCTAATCGCGGCCACTGCCGTTGCCGGTGTGATGGCGGGTGGCGCCCTGGCGCAGGATATTCGCATCGTCGTCGTCAGCCACGGACAGGCGTCCGACCCGTTCTGGTCCGTCGTCAAGAACGGTGTCGACGCAGGTGCCGAGGACATGGGCGTGGAAGTCGAATACCGGGCGCCGGACACATTCGACATGCCGCGCATGGCGCAGCTGATCGATGCCGCGGTGGCCTCGAACCCGGACGGGCTCGTCGTGTCGATCCCGGACGCGGATGCGCTGGGCGATTCCATTCGCTCCGCCGTTGCTGCCGGTATCCCGGTGATTTCCATGAACTCGGGCAGTGACGTACGCAAAGGCCTCGGCGTTCAGGTGCACGTCGGTCAGACCGAATATGAGGCCGGCCTTGGCGGCGGCGAACGTATGGCAGCTGCCGGTGTGACGAGCGCCATCTGCGTCAACCAAGAAGTCGGCAATGTGGCACTCGATCTGCGCTGTCAGGGCTTTGCCGACGGGTTGGGCGGCGACGTCGAAATCCTGGCCGTCAACATCGGCGACCCAACCGAGATCCGCAACGCTGTCTCTGCGGCGCTCAACAATGCCGATGTCAACGGCATCCTGACGCTGGGCCCGACCGCGGCCGATCCGACGCTGCAGGCGTTGGAAGAGGCGGGCAAACTGGGCGACATGACATTCGGCACATTCGATTTGTCGCCCAGCGTGCTGCAGGCCTTGGCCGACGGCAAAATGGCATTCGCCATCGATCAGCAGCAGTACCTGCAAGGCTATCTGCCGATCGTGCTGTTGGCCCAGAACGTCAAGTTCGGACTGATGCCGGGCGCCGATGTCCTGACCGGCCCCGGCTTCGTGACACCTGACAATGCGGCCCAGGTGATCGAACTCAGTTCGCAGGGCATCCGCTAGGAACGCGTTGCGAGCGCGGGTGGCTGTCCGACGGCAGCCACCCGTCCCGGTTCACAAACCCGCCGGCAGGTCCCCGCCAGAAGGGATAGGGCGCTAAAGGGGGAACGAGCGATGACAGACACGACCCAAAACGCCGCCGGGGCGATGGACGAGCGCCTACGGCAGGTTTCGATTTGGAAGAAACTGCTGAACCGGCCCGAACTGGGTGCCGTCGCCGGCACGGTGCTGGTCTTCGTTTTCTTCGGGCTGGTCGCCGCAAACAGCGGCATGTTCAGCAGCAAGGGCATCATTACGTTTCTGGAGGTCTCCGCGCAGTTGGGGATACTCGCGGTCTTCGCTTCGCTGCTGATGATCGCGGGTGAGTTCGACCTGTCGGTGGGTTCGATGATCGGCTTTGCCGGCGTGGCGATCGCGATCCCGGCAGCGGTCTGGGGCGTGCCGATCTGGCTGGCGATCATCTTCGCCTTCGTGCTGGCGGTCCTGGTCGGCTACGTGAACGGGCTAATCGTCGTGCGGTCGGGCCTGCCCTCTTTCATCGTGACTTTGGCCGGCTTGTTCATCCTGCGCGGTCTGACAATCGGACTCACGCGCGAGATCACCGGCCGCACCCAGGTCTCCGGGCTGAAGCAGCTATCGGAAGGCGATCCGATCGCGTGGCTGTTCGCTGGCGACTGGTTTGGATTCCTGTTTGCCAACAACCCGACGGTGAACGGTATCCCGGCCTCAATCTTCTGGTGGCTGGCGTTGACGGCATTGGCGACCTGGGTCTTGCTGCGGACTCCATTCGGCAACTGGATCTTCGCTTCAGGCGGCGACAAGCTTGCGGCCCGCAACGTCGGTGTTCCGGTGAACTCCGTCAAAATCCTGCTGTTCATCGGTACCGCCTGCGCGGCCACGCTGTTCGCGGCGATACAAGTGCTGGATGCCGGGTCGGCGGATACCAACCGCGGCCTGCTGAAGGAGTTCGAAGCCATTATCGCCGTGGTCATTGGCGGTACGCTGCTGACCGGCGGTTACGGCTCCGCGATCGGCGCGGCGTTTGGCGCGCTGATCTTCGGTACGGTGCAAATGGGGATCTTCTTCACCGGCGTGAACACTGACTGGTTCAAGGTGTTTGTCGGGGTGATGATGCTGATCGCGGTGTTGTTCAACAACTACGTCCGCAAGAAAGTGACGGAGGCCCGGTGATGGCAGCGAAAGACGGACCAGCGCTGATCGACGTTCAGTCCATCAGCAAGTTCTTCGGCTCGGTCATCGCGCTGAAGGAGATTTCGATGATTTGCCACCCCGGCGAGGTGATGTGCCTGCTGGGCGACAACGGCGCCGGCAAATCCACGCTGATCAAGACCCTATCGGGCGTACACAAACCGGACGAGGGGCGGATCCTGATCGAGGGCGAACCCGTCGATTTCGACACGCCCCGGGATGCGCTCGACCGTGGTATCGCCACGGTCTATCAGGACCTGGCGATGGTGCCGCTGATGAGCGTGACGCGCAACTTCTTCATGGGCCGGGAACCGGCCGAGGGCCGCGGCCTCTTGCAACGGATCCGGATCGGTCACGCAAATACCACGGCCCGGGAGGAGATGAAGAAGATTGGCATCGACGTGCGTGATCCCACACAAGCTGTCGGCACGTTGTCCGGTGGTGAGCGGCAGTGCCTGGCCATCGCCCGAGCGGTCTATTTCGGCGCGAA
Organism: Alphaproteobacteria bacterium; assembly: GCA_028279245.1. Lineage (GTDB taxonomy): Bacteria > Pseudomonadota > Alphaproteobacteria > UBA6615 > UBA6615 > JANQOE01. The sequence goes on along the minus strand of JANQOE010000042.1, from coordinate 44,039 downwards.
AGTCCTGATCCTCGATGAGCCGACATCGGCCCTGGGGGTGAAACAGGCCGGCGTGGTCCTGCGGTATGTCGCCCAGGCGAAGGCGCGCGGCCTGGGCGTCATCTTCATCACGCACAATGTGCACCATGCCTATCCGGTTGCTGATCGGTTCACGATGCTGAATCGTGGCCGTAGTTTGGGCACATTCGAAAAGAAGGATATCAGCCGTGAGGAAGTCCTGGGCATGATGGCCGGCGGTAAGGATCTTGATCAATTGACGTCCGAACTCGAAGAGTTTCAGCGGGCCGATACGGCAGGCGGCACCGGCGTGTCGCAACTGGAGCCCGGCGCCGCGGCCGAGGCGGCGGTACGGGCATCCTAGCCCGATCCCGAACGACAGATCCAAGGTATGGAGGGGCGTTTGAGCGCGGTACGCGTCGGCTTGATCGGCAGTGGCTTTATGGGACGCGCCCACGCCTATGCCCTGGCCGCGGCGCCGAAGGTGTTCGACCTCCCAGTCGAACTCCGCCTGGAACTGCTGGCCGATGTCGATGACCAGGTGGCGGCGCGGGCTGCCGCCGCGTTGGGCTTCCACCGGTCGACCGGCGATTGGCGCGCGTTAATCGAAGATCCGGAGATCGACCTGGTCGACATTACGGCGCCCAACGCCTTTCATCGTGAAATGGCGCTGGCGGCGATCGCGGCCGGGAAACCGGTGTATTGCGAGAAACCGTTGGCGCCGAACGCGGCGGAGGCCAAGGAAATGGTGGACGCAGCGGAGCGTGAGGGGGTCACGACCATGGTGGGGTTCAACTACATCAAGAACCCCATCGCCGCGCTGGCCCGCGAGATCATCCATAGCGGCGAGATCGGTGAGGTGTTCTCCTACCGGGGGCACCACTTCGAAGACTATATGATCGATCCCGCCGCGCCCTTCACCTGGCGGCATGAGCCCAGCGCAGGTGATGGCGTCGTCGGAGACCTGGCAAGCCATGCCATTTCCATGGCGCGGTTTTTGGTTGGCGACATCGTATCAATCTGCGCGGATCGGGACACGGTCTACGCAGAACGTCCCGTCGGGTCCGATGACAGCGTGCTGTTCCAGCGTCAGGTCGGCTCCGACAAGAAGCGGCCCGTCGAAGTTGCGGATCAAGCGCGGGCGCTGGTGCACTTCGCGAACGGCGCGAAAGGCACCTTGGAGGCGAGTTGGGTTGCGGCGGGCCGAAAAATGAACCTCGCAGCCGAAGTCACCGGTACGAAGGGCGCGATCCGGTTCGATCTTGAGCGGCTCAACGAGTTGGAGATGTACGTCACGGGCCAACCGCCGGGACGGGAGGGTTTCAAGCGGATCTTGGCCGGTCCGGATCATCCGCCATACGGTGCCTTCACGCCCGCTCCTGGCCATCAACTGGGGTTCAACGATCTGAAGATCATCGAGGTGCGCGATCTGATGACAGCCCTAGCCGGCGGCGAAGATCCTTGGCCTACGTTCCGGGAGGCCTGGGAGGTGCAGCGCGTGGCCGACGCATGGACGATCTCGGCCAAGGAAAAGGCCTGGCTAGAGATTGACGAGGCGGCGACAGCCTAGGGTTTGCAAGGCGTAGCCTGCCGTGTAGGGTTGCGCCGCGACAAAATCCCGCGCGATAACAACGTGTTGCGGAGGGGCGGGACAAGGGAGACGGTATGGCGCTGTTGGAACTCCAAGGCATCTCAAAGAACTTCGGAGCCATTCAGGCCCTGGATAATGTGGACCTGAGGTTGGATCCGGGCGAGGTGCTGGGTCTGATGGGCGACAACGGCGCCGGCAAGTCGACCCTGGTCAAGATCATGGCCGGGAACTTTCCGCCGTCCGGCGGCGAGATCCGCCTGGCAGACGAAGCGGTTCATTTTCACAAGCCGGTGGAGGCCAGGGAGAAGGGTATCGAGGTCGTCTATCAGGACCTTGCGCTGTGTGACAATTTAACGGCGGCGGCCAACGTCTTCCTGGGCCGTGAGATTAAGCTGCGCTTCGGCCCGCTGAAGATTCTCGACTACAAGCGGATGTATGACCGGGCTGGTCAGCTGTTCGCGGAGCTGAAATCCGAGACGCGTCCGCGGGATCTTGTGAAGCAAATGTCAGGCGGACAACGTCAGGCCGTCGCCATCGCCCGCACGCGCCTGCGCGATTGCAAGATTATTCTGATGGATGAGCCAACGGCGGCGATCAGCGTGCGACAAGTGGCCGAGGTGCTGGACCTGATCCGGCGGCTGCGGGACCAAGGTATCGCGATCATCCTCATCAGCCACCGCATGCCCGATGTGTTCGCGGTGGCGGACCGTGTATCGGTCCTGCGCCGCGGCAGAAAGGTCGCCGACAAGACGACCAAGGAGTCGTCGCCCGAGGAAGTCACTGGTCTGATCACGGGTGCCATTCAGTCGGCTTGATCCGATGGGCGAGAAGTTCCGCATGCCAATAGGGAAGAAGGGGCAAGTCCGCAGATGACCGATCGCGTTGCCATCGATGATGTCCTCGACAAGAAAGAGTCGACCTGGTGGCAGGATGTGCTCGGCTATCAACCGTTCTGGATCACGCTCGCGGTTGTCGTCATCGCCGTGATCATGAGCTTCGTGAACGAGAATTTCCTGAGCACCGGCAATTTCTTCAACATCACCAGGAACTTCGCGTTCATTGGCATCATGGCGGTCGGTATGACGACCGTCATCATTACCGCTGGAATCGACTTGTCGGTTGGCTCGACGCTTGGACTGGTCGCGATGTCCAGTGCCGTGACGATCGATTCCGGCCACTCCATGGAAGCGGCGATCGCGGTCGGGCTGCTGGTCGCTTTGGCGATCGGATTCATCAACGGCTGCTTGATCGCCTACGTCAAACTCAATCCATTTATTGTCACGCTCGGCATGTTGAGCATCATCCGCAGTCAAACGTTGGTGCTGACCAACGCAACGCCGGTCACGCTCCGCCGGGTTGGCGAAGAGGCAGACCGATTCAGAGAACTGCTTGCCGGGAACCCGATGGGTGTTGCCACACCTGTCTGGGTGTTGTTGGGTGTTCTGCTGATCGTCGGCTTCATCCTGCGTTTTACCGCGTGGGGACGTCACATCTACGCCGTTGGCGGCAATGAGCAGGCCGCGCGCCTGAACGGCGTGCCAGTCGACCAGGTCAAGGTCTCGGTCTACATGATGTCCGCGCTGACCGCCGGCATCACTGGACTATTGGTGTTGGCCTGGACCGGCTCCGCCCTCAGCAACTTCGGGCAAAGCTGGGAGCTGCGCGTCATTGCCTCGACCGTCATTGGCGGCGCCAACCTGCTGGGTGGTGCCGGGTCCGCCTATGGCGGCGTGATCGGGGCGGCGCTGATCGAAATAATCCGGAATAGTCTCCTGCTGGCAGGTGTCAACACTTTCTGGCAAGGGACTTTCGTGGGCCTCTTCATACTATTCGCAGTGTTGCTGGAGAAGGTCCGAAACCGAGGTCGGTAGGGTAAGCACGCTCGATCGTCCCGGACATCACATGAAAAACGAATGGGAGACCTAGAAAATGGGACTAAAGCTTAGCCAACTGGTGCTGGCCGGAGGCGCGCTCGCAGTGGCAGCGGTACTCGGTGCACCGCAGGATGCCGAGGCGCAATTGAAGTTCGCGCTGGTGCCGAAGACGGTCGACAATCCGTTCTTCATCGAGTCACGCGATGGCTGCTTCAAAGCGGCAGCGGAATCGAACGGTGAGTTCGAATGCCTCTTTGAAGGCCCGCCGATCACCGATGGCGCACAGCAGCTGCAGGTTATTCAAGACCTCATCAGCCGTGGCGTGGACGGACTGGCCGTCTCACCGGCCGATGCCAACATCATCGCCGCTGGCGCCGAGGCTGCGGCTGCTGCCGGCATTCCGTTCATCACCTGGGACGCTGACCTGCTGCCCGAGGACTTTGAACTGCGCAAGGTGTTCGTCGGCACCAGCAACTACAATATCGGCGTGAACCTGGCGAAACAGATCCAAGCCTTCAAGCCGGACGGCGGTTCCGTCTGCATCCAATCCGGCGGCGTTGCGGCGGCGAACCATAACGAGCGTATGGACGGTATTCGCGACACGCTTGGCGGGTTCGACAATGCCAGCACAGAGCCTCCGGGGCAGCGGCTCGAGGGCGAGAATGGTTGGACCGAGATCGAGCAGTGCCCGCTGTTCACCGAAGATGACTTCGCGCTGTCCATTCAGCAGATGGAAGACATCTTCACCGGCGTGCCGGATCTCGACGTCTTCGTCCCGACCGGCGGTTTCGAACAGTTCCTGCCGGACGCCAACCGCGCAGCGCTGACGCCGTTCAAGGACCGGCTGGACTCCAAGGAGACGGTTATCGTCATCGCCGACACCCTCCCGATCCAGCTTGAGCAGCTGGCCGAGGGCTGGAGCCACGCCAATGTCGGTCAATGCCCGTTCTGTATGGGCGAGATCGCCATGGAAGTGCTGCTCGACCTGACCAAGGGCAACGAGCCGGCGGAAGAGTTCATCTTCACGCCGCTGCCGGTTTGCACGCAGGACAATGTTGACACCTGCACGGCAGACCTCGGGTAGCCGCTAAGCACTCGACGTTATCGAAGGGCCTCCGAGGTGTCTCGGGGGCCCTTTTCTTATGCGCGCGGTGATTTGCGTTTTGGCTTGCCCAATTTCCGACGCTCTCGCTTGCCGCGCGCCACTTCAGTTGCGAGGGCTTCGAATCTCGGCGTCCAGAATTGCCGGAAAGCGGATAGCCAATCATCGACTTCTTCTAGCCCCGCCGTGTCAAGCGCATAGACACGTTTGGCCCCCTCCGGCGTCACGACGGCAAAACCATTATCCCGGAGCACTTTGAGATGTTGCGAAATCCCCGACTGGCTGATGCCAAACTCGGCGCTGATAGCTTCGACAATTTCGCCCGAGGTCAGATCCTGTCCAGCCAGCAACTCCATGACGCGGCGGCGTACGGGATCGCCCAAAACGTCAAAGGCGTGCACTATTCACCTGTGTAGAATTTGGCGGTCATCTCAGCCATGTGACGTGCGACTGGTTCTGTTTCGCCCGCGGCAATATGTGCATCGCACCAGGCTTTTGCCGATGCGCGAACAAAGGCTTTGCCGGCATTTGACGCTGTCCAGGCTTCGTTCTCTTTCGGATTGATCACCGCGCTGTTTTTGGAAAGGTGATAGTCCAGCGCGAGAAAGGACAATTCCCACCCGACGCCCGTCGCACCGGGGCCGTAGATTTTCCAATGCGCTTCGCCCTCTTCATCCTTGAGCATGATGTGTTCGAGTGTCAGGCGGGTGCCTTGATTTTCTTCTTCGAGTTCAACCCTGATCCAGCTGACACTGTCTCCATACTCCCATGTCGCCTCCAGGGTGTTGGGGCGTTCGCATTTCGTAATCTTGCCGCCTGCATGCCCTTCCAGTTGATAGCGCCCGCCAGGCCTCAGATCGCCGGCAATGGGCAAGAACCAACGGGGGATGCGTTCCGGATTGGTGAGCGCGTCCCAGAGGTCGTCCGCCTGCGTAGGATAATGCCGACTGCCCGACACGCTTCTGGCGTCCCGGCCATCGTGTTTGAGTTGTTTCGTTCCCCGGAACTCAATGCCGAATGCGTTTCCGTAGTCCACCACCACCTCCACATTTCATTCTATACTAATATTAGTCCATACTAATATCCAGAATGAGATGAGGCGTGGGTAAGCCAGCCGCTACCACACCTACGCGGGGGCGCCCTTCCGAATGCGGTAGGTGAAGACGCCGTCCTCCTTCGACCAATCCAGCAACTCGTCGCCGGTCGTGGCGCAGAAATGGCGGAAATCAGCAAGTGAGTCCGGGTCGGTGGCCAGGATACGCACCACCGCACCCGGCGCGACCGTACGCATCGCCTTCTTCGCCTTCAGCACCGGCAGCGGGCAGCGCAGGCCGCTCAGGTCGAGTTCCGTCTCCTCCATCCGCACCTCCTGTTCAGCCAGCGGTATATAGGACGCTCGCCGGGGATCGGTAGACCGACTAGGTCAAGCGGCAATCTTGACCGTGAATCGGAAGATCATCATATTGCCGACACTTTCGGACGATGTCCGCCGCGCCGGCGTCGGACCCGTAGGGTCGTGCAGCCTATTGAAGTCAAATAGCCCGGGTCGGGCCGCAAAAGCTGGTCCCTGATGAATATCTATCTACCCATCGCCGAGATGTCGGTGGACGTGTTCCTCCTGCTTGCGATGGGTGGTGGTGTGGGTTTCTTGTCTGGGCTGTTCGGGGTCGGCGGCGGCTTCTTGATGACGCCGCTGCTGATCTTTATCGGCGTGCCGGCCGCCGTCGCGGTCGGGACCGAGGCCAATCAGATCATCGCCGCCTCGGTGTCCGGGGTCTTGGCGCACATGCGGCGCAAGAATGTCGACTTCAAGATGGGCGCCATCCTGGTGGCCGGCGGCTTCATCGGTTCGGGCATTGGCGTGTGGGTGTTTACGGCGCTGCGGCAGATCGGCCAGGTCGATCTGCTGATCGCCGTCTGCTACGTCGTGTTCCTGGGTTCGGTCGGCGCCTTAATGCTGATCGAGAGCGTCCGCGCCATCCTGCGGCGGCAGGCCGGCATACCGCGGCGCGGCAAGCTGCATCAGCATAACTGGCTCCACGGGCTGCCGTTTAAAATGCGGTTTCGTCGCTCACGCCTCTATATCAGCGCGTTGCTGCCGCTTGGCGTCGGCTTCATTGTCGGCGTGCTCGCGGCGATCATGGGCGTCGGCGGCGGGTTCATCATGGTCCCGGCGATGATCTACTTGCTGGGCATGCCGACGAGCGTTGTGGTCGGGACCTCGCTGTTCCAGATCATCTTCGTCACGTCAAACGTGACCTTTCTCCAGGCCTACAACAACCAGACCGTGGACATTGTGCTGGCTTTGCTGCTGCTGGCCGGGGCGGTCGTCGGCGCGCAGTTGGGTACGATGGCGGGCAGCCGGCTGCGAGGTGAGCAGATGCGCGGCCTGTTGGCGTTGCTGGTGCTTGGCGTCGGGGCAAAGCTGGGTTGGGAGTTGGTGGCCCAGCCGGACGATGTGTTCTCGATCGGAGAAGAAATCGTCGGCGGATGACGGTGTGTCGCGCACTCCTGGTCGCCTTCTTGCTGGTGAGCCTGTCCGAACGCGCCAACGCCCAATCGCTGGTTGCGGATCTCAGCGAAGATCTAATCGCGATCACCACCGGTTTCACCGGATCCGATGTGCTGTTGTTCGGTGCAACCGATGGCACTGGCGAGATCGTCGTCGTGGTCCGTGGGCCGAGCAGCCGGATCGTTATGCGCAAGAAGGACAGAGTGGCCGGTATCTGGGTCAACACCAACGCGGTGGCCTTCCAGAATGTCCCGAGCTTCTATCACCTAGCCAGTTCGGCGCCGGTGGAAGAGGTCCTGCCTAACGAGGTACGGGCGCGCGAGCAAATTGGCTTGGCCTACCTGACGATTGAGGCTGCGCAGCAAGTCGATAGCGACGAGGAAGATGCTTTTGCGAGCGCTTTGATCCGCAATAAGCAAGCGGAGCAGCTTTACTACGGCGCAGTTGGCGAGGTTGAACTGGTCGGCGGCCGTTTGTTCCGCACCCGCGTGAACTTTCCAGCCAACGTTTCCACCGGACCGTATGTTGTCGAGACCTACCAGGTCATTGACGGTGAGATCGCGAGCAAGACGGTCACCACGCTACAGATCCGCAAGATCGGTTTCGAAGCGGGGGTGTTCGATTTTGCGCACAGCAATCCGGCGCTTTATGGGCTGATTGCTATCCTCGTCGCCTTGGTGGCAGGATGGTTGGCCGGGTACATCTTCAGGAAAACCTAAGTGTCGGACACTGAGACCTCGCGCGACGATCGCATCTTCCTTGTGGTTGTCGACGAAAGCCCGGAGATGCGCGCGGCGCTGCGGTTCGCCTGTGGCCGGGCCCGGCGTACCGGCGGCCGGGTTGGCCTGTTGCGGGTGTTCGAGCCGGCTGACTTTCAGCATTGGGCCGCCGTCGGCAATCTGATGCGCGAGGAATCGCGGGCGGATGCCGAGCGCCTGCTGATGGAGTTGGCCGGCCAAGTGTACGAGCAACACGGCGAAATCCCCATCTTCTTCGTCAAGGAAGGAGAACAGCGGGATGCGCTGTTGGAGCTGATCGAGGAGGAGCCGAATATCCGGATTCTGGTGCTGGCGGCGGCGGTGGGCACGAAGGGACCGGGGCCGCTGATTAGCTTCCTGGCGAAGCGCACCATCGGCCGCCTGCGGATCCCGCTGACGATTGTCCCCGGCAGCCTGACGGATGAGCAGATTGACGCGCTGACATGACAGAGGTGCTGGTCTAACATGTCAGGCGAATGTCGCCCCCAGCCGAACCCCATGTCGAGACCTCACCGGTCGTCGCCGACGAGGTGCGCACCACCACCTGCTATATGTGCGCCTGCCGCTGCGGCATCCGCGTCCATCTGCGCAACGGCGAGATCCGTTACATCGATGGGAACCCGAAGCATCCGGTAAACCGTGGGGTGCTCTGCGCCAAGGGCTCCGCCGGCATCATGCAGCAGATGTCGCCGGCAAAACTCATATCGCCGCTGAAGCGGGTCGGGCCGCGGGGCAGCGGCGAGTTTGAAGAGATCACCTGGGACGAGGCGCTGGCCACCGCCACCGAATGGCTGGGCCGGATTCGCAAGAGCGACCCCCGCAAGCTGGGCTTCTTCACCGGGCGCGACCAGAGCCAGGCGCTGACCGGCTTTTGGGCCAGCCAATTTGGGACCCCGAACTATGCGGCCCATGGCGGTTTCTGCTCGGTCAACATGGCCGCGGCCGGCCTCTATACGATCGGTGGGTCTTTCTGGGAGTTCGGCGAGCCGGACTGGGATCGGACCAAGTACCTCTTGATGTTCGGGGTGGCCGAGGACCATGCGTCGAACCCCATCAAATCGGCCCTGGGACGGCTGAAGACGCGTGGGGAGGCCAAGTTCGTTTCGATCAATCCGATCCGGACCGGCTACTCCGCCATTGCGGACGAGTGGTTGCCGATCCGGCCGGGGACCGATGGTCTGCTGGTTTTGGCGCTGGTGCATGAATTGCTGCGGACCCGGCAGATCGATCTGGAGTACCTGGTCCGCTACACCAACGCAGCCTGGCTGGTGCATGAGGCGCCGGGCGAGGCGCATGACGGCTTGTTTGTGCGGGACAGCGAGGGCTGCCCGCAGGGTTGGGACACGCGAAGTGACACACTGGCCGACGCGCGTTCAACGGAATCTCTGGCTGCCACGGGAACCTACACGCTGCCGGATGGCGGACGGGCTCGGCCGGTGCTTGACCTGGTCGCGCACCGGTACCTCGACCCCGCCTTTGCACCGGAAGCGGTGGCCGACCGCACGGGTATCGCGGCGGCAACCATCCGCCGCATCGCTGGCGAGATCGCGGCGGTGGCCTTTGAACAGCAGATCACGCTGGACATCCCGTGGACCGACTGGAAGGGGGAGCGGCACGCGCAGATGACCGGCCGCCCGGTTTCGGTCCATGCCATGCGCGGTATTTCGGCGCACAGTAACGGGTTTCAGACCTGCCGGGCGATCCATTTGCTGCAGATCCTGCTGGGCAGCATCGATTGCCCCGGCGGCTTTCGTTATAAGCCGCCCTACCCTCGCCCCGCACCACCCCCGCTGAAGCCGTCCGGCCGCGATGAAGAGGTCGGGCCGGGACAAGTGCTACCGGGCCCACCCCTCGGGTTTCCATCGGGCCCAGAGGATCTGTTGGTCGACGGCGTCGGCAATGCCTGCCGCATCGACAAGGCGTTCTCTTGGGAGCATCCGCTTGCCGCCCACGGCATGCTGCATACGGTCATCACCAATGCCTGGCGCGGCGAGCCTTATCCGCTGGACACGCTGTTTCTGTTCATGGCCAACATGAGTTGGAACTCGGCCATGAACACCGCGGAAACGATGCGCATGCTGACCGACCGCGACGAAGCGTCCGGTGAGTACCGCATCCCGCGCATCATCTACTCCGACGCCTATGCCTCGGAGATGGTAGCGTATGCGGACCTGGTGCTGCCCGACACGACCTATCTGGAGCGGTGGGACTGTGTCAGTCTCACCGACCGGCCGATCAGCGAGGCCGACGGCCCAGCCGATGCGATCCGCCAACCGGTGCTACAGCCGGACCGTGACGTGCGGCCGTTTCAGGATGTGCTGATCGAACTCGGTCACCGCCTGGGTCTGCCTGCCTTCTGCCAAGGCGACGGCGCGCCGGCCTATCCGGAAGGGTACAAGGACTATATCGTCAAACGAGAGTACGCGCCCGGTGTGGGGCCGCTGGCGGGCTGGCGCGGGACCGACGGCCAGTCCCACGGGCGCGGCGCGCCGAACGAAAACCAGCTTGCGCGCTACATAGAGAATGATTGCCACTGGTTCGCACCGCTGCCCGACGAGATGCGGTTCTACAAGCATGCCAACGCGGCGTATCTGGCACACGCACATGATATGGGGTGGATCGGGAATGCCGCGCCGGTCGTCCTGCAGATCTATTGCGAACCACTCCAGCGGTTTCGACTGGCGGCGCAGGGGCACGGCGCCAAGCAGCCGCCGGCGCAGCATCGGGACCGGGTAAACACCTATTTCGATCCCCTGCCCTACTGGTACCCGCCGTTCGAGGAGACGCACGTCGATGAGACCGCGTTTCCACTGCACGCGGTCACCCAGCGGCCGATGGCGATGTACCATTCGTGGGGATCGCAGAATGCGTGGTTACGGCAGATCCATGGTTGGAACCCGTTGTTTGTGCCGGTACGCGTCGCCGAAGAACTGGACCTGGAGGACGGCGATTGGGTGTGGGTGGAGAGCCACAACGGGCGGATCAAGAGCAAGATCAAGATCACAGATGGATGTAACGCCGACACGGTCTGGACCTGGAACGCCATCGGCAAGCGGCGCGGTGCCTGGGGGCTATCGGACGACGCCCCCGAAGGGGCGCGAGGTTTCTTGCTGAACCACCTGATCGGTGATCGGCTTCCATCCAAGGCAGGGGATGTGCCTTACGCCAATGCCGACCCAATCACCGGTCAAGCGGCCTGGTTCGATCTGCGCGTCCGCCTGACGAAAGCGGACGCACCGGAGGCGAGCGAACCGCAGTTTCCGCCGCTGCAGCGACCGCCTAGGGTCAACAAAGACGCAGGTCCATTGCGCTATGGCGCGCAATTCAAGCAGGACTTGAACCACCGGTGACTTCGCTCCCGACATCGACCGACAAGAAGCTTGGACTGGTCATCGACCTGGACATCTGTGTCGGCTGCCATGCGTGCGCGGTGAACTGCAAGGAATGGAACAGCGGCGGCCATTCCGCGCCGATGACCGATCGCGACCCCTACGGCGCCGAGCCGTCAGGTGTTTGGTTCAATCGCATCCACACCTACGAAGTCACCAATGATCGCGACGCGGGTCAGAGCCGAACCGTTCATTTCCCGCGCAGTTGTCTGCACTGCGAGGAACCGGCATGCGTCACCGTCTGCCCGACAGGTGCGTCCTACAAGCGGGCGGAAGATGGCATCGTGTTGGTGAACGCGGACACCTGCATCGGCTGCAAGCTGTGTTCCTGGGCCTGCCCGTATGGCGCGCGCGAGTTCGACGAAGATGACGGCGTCATGAAGAAGTGCACGCTGTGCATCGACAAGATCTACAACGAGAATCTGGACGAGACGGACCGCGTGCCAGCCTGTGTGGCGACCTGCCCGGCCGGGGCGCGGCATTTCGGCGACCTTGGCGACGACAGCTCGGATGTGTCGCGCATGGTGGCGGAACGCGGCGGCTACGACCTGCTGCCGGACATGGGGTACAAGCCGGTCAACAAGTACCTGCCGCCGCGACCACGCCGGGCCCCGCAACAAGAGACCGATACCGCGGCGACGCCCGGCGAGTCAGGTTCGGACGTCGCGAGCTTCCTGGGCTGGGTCGACCGCATGCTGTCGCGCTGACCCGTGCATCCCGCGCCTTCGGTCATTCTGTTCACGGTTTCCTCGGGCGCCGGCTATGGCGCGCTGATATGGGTCGGCGTGGCTGCGGCGGCCGCTGGCTTGCCGCCGGACCGGTGGCTCGGTTTCGTGCTGTTCCTGGTGGCGTTGGGCCTGATCACGATTGGGTTGTTGTCTTCACTGTTTCACTTGGGGCATCCGGAGCGGGCATGGCGCGCCGTGAGTCAGTGGCGGACCTCTTGGTTGAGCCGGGAAGGCGTGGCGGCACTGCTCACATATATACCGGCCCTGCTGTTCGGCGCCGGCTGGGTGCTGCTGGGGACGAATAGCGGCGTGTGGACGGTGTTCGGTCTGCTCGCATCCGGTCTGGCGGTGCTGACCGTTGTGTGCACTGGGATGATCTACGCCTCGCTGAAGCCGATCCCGGCCTGGAACAACCGCTGGGTCGTGCCGCTATACCTATTGTTCGCGCTGGGCAGTGGCGGGTTGCTTGTGGCCTTGGTTGCCGGGCTGTTCGGGCAAAGTCTGTCTTGGTTGACCTGGGGCGCGGTCCTTTTGCTGGCGGTCGGCTGGGTCGCCAAGTCCGGCTATTGGCGGGCGATGGATGACGCCCATGGCCGGCACGACATCCGCGCGGCGACGGGACTTGGCCGCTTTGGTCAGGTCAGTGCGCTCGAAGCGCCACACACGTCAGAAAACTATTTGTTGCGGGAAATGGGGTTCGTCATTGCCCGCAAACACGCGGGCCGGCTTAAGGGGATCGCGCTTGGGTGCGGCGGTGCGGCGACCTTGGCCGCGGCGGGTTCAGCGCTCTCGGCCGGCGGTATCTCGGTGGCCGCTGCCGGTGTTGCCGTGGCGCTGACGGCGGTGGCGTTGGTCATCGAGCGATGGCTGTTTTTCGCTGAAGCACGGCACGCGGTCACGCTCTTTTATGGTACGCTCGCCGTCTAGTTGACGGCCCGGCCGTATTCTGGTCTGAGAAAGCACCATTTGCCAATCTCTTAGGCGGAGCCTTTCATGCGCGGCGTAATTGCGGCTGGTGACCGCTATACAGCCGAAACGGGTGCCGACGTTTTGCGCGATGGCGGCAACGCGGTCGATGCCGCCATCGCCGCAGCGGCCATGGCCTGCGTGACCGAACCCGTGCTTGCATCCCTCGGCGGTGGCGGGTTTATGCAAGTGCGGCGGCCCGATGGAACGGTGACGCTTTACGACTTTTTCTGCCAGACGCCGCGGCACGCGCGTCCGACCAGCGAGATCGATTTTCGTTCGATCCATGCCGACTTCGGCGAGACCACGCAGGAGTTTCATATCGGCGTGGGGTCCGCGGCGGTTCCCGGCATGCCGCACGGCTTGGCCTTCATTCAGCACGCCGAATGCACCCGACCTTTGGCTGAACTGCTGCAGCCGGCCGTCGAGCTCGCGCGCCGCGGGGTTACTGTTACACCCTTCCAAGCGTTTCTGCTCCGCGTCGTCGCGCCGATCTATGTCGCAGAGGCGCGGACCCGCACGGTGTTCTGCCGCGCGGACGGGGAACTGGTGCGGGATGGCGACCGCATCGTCAGCCCCGGACTGGCGGATAGCCTGGAGTGCCTGGGTCGGGATGGGGCGCGGGCCTTTGCGGACGGCGACGTTGCGTCGGAGGTGTTGCGGCTGACCCGCGAACAGGGCGGGCACCTCTTAGCCGAGGATCTGCAGAACTATCGGGTCGTCCGGCGGGAACCGATCCGGGTCGGCTACAGGGATGCGGTCTTACACACCAATCCGCCGCCTTCCTGCGGCGGGATACTGATCGCGTTTGCGCTGCGGTTGGCGGAAGAACTGGCCGTCGATGCAGCCGATTTCGGCTCTCGTAGACACATCGAACGGCTGTGCCGGGTCATGGAACTGACGAGCAAGGCACGCGTCGAGAGCGGCCTGGCCGAGCTGGCGCCGTCGAGTGCCGACCATCTGCTCGATCCGGCGTTTCTCACGAAATACCGGGCGGATGTGGCGGGGCGCCCCTGTGCGGTGCGCGGCACGACTCATATCAGCGTCGTCGATCGTGATGGGGTCGCGGCCGCCGTCACACTGTCGAATGGCGAGGGCTGCGGGGTGATGCTGCCGAACGCGGGCTTCATGTTGAACAACGTGCTCGGCGAAGAGGATCTGAACCCGAACGGGTTCCATAATTGGGCACCGGACACGCGCGTGTCGTCGATGATGGCTCCTTCGATCGTGACCTGGGCGGACGGCCGGGTTTTGGCCCTGGGCTCAGGCGGGTCGAACCGCATTCGCACAGCCATCTTGCAGGTGCTGCTCAACCTCATCGACCACGGGATGCCGCTCGATCAAGCAATCGCGGCGCCGCGCATGCATTTGGAGAATGGTAAGCTGGATGCCGAGCCGGGCTATGACGCAGACGCCGTCGCGTCGTTCGCACCGAAAGATGGGTCGGCCAACTTGTGGGCAGAGCCGAGCTTGTTTTTCGGCGGGGTCCATGCGGCGGAAAGCAGTGGAGATGGCGCGATGGCCGGAGCCGGCGACCACCGGCGTAGCGGAGTGACCCTGACGGTCTAGCGTTTCAGTCGAAACACCTCGACCGACGTCCCCTTCCCCTTCACTTCGAAATGGCCGACCTGGTGGAGTTGAACCTGCCGCTGATCGACGTTGTTCGCGGTAGCAGAGCTCACCAGCACGACGACATCGCTGCCGTCGTCGAGCTGCTTGCCAAGCCCCTCCAGCCGCTGTCCCGTGTTCACGCCGTCGCCGACGATCGTGTAGTTCATACGGCCCGGCGCGCCGATGTTGCCGACGATTACCCGGTCGGTGTGTACGCCAATGCGAACCCGCACCCGCGGTAAACCGAGACTCTGCCGGCGGTCGTTGTCTGTCTCGAGCGCGGTCTGCATCGCCTTGGCGGCGCGGCAGGCCCGGGTTGCGTGGTCCGGCTGATCATCCGGGGCGCCCCAGAATGCCATCAGAGCATCACCGATGAATTTGTCGATCGTGCCTTCCTCGTCTTCGACGCAGCGGGAGAGCAGACCGAAATGGTCGTTGAGGAACTCTTCGGTCTCCCGCGGTGACATTCGCTCGGACGCCGCGGTGAAGCCGACAATGTCGGTGAACAATACGCTCAGTTCGCGTTCGGTGGAGTCGATGTGACCGTCGGCGCCATGCTTGATCAGCCGCTCGACCAGCCGCTTCGGAACGTAAGTCTCGAACCAACGAAGGCCGTGCAGCATGGCATTGAAGGAAGTGGCCTGATCGTCGAGTTCCCGTATCCGGCTGTTGGGCAAATCCTTGATGGTCGCCAATTCCAGGTGGCCTACCTGGCTGGTGCTGACGGCCACCCGCGCCACCGGCTTGGCAATGAGCCGGCCGATCACGATTGCCAGGATGACGGAAAGGATCAGCAGCACGGCGCCGAGTGCCCCGGCCGCGATGATGCGTTGCACCTCCTTGTTGACTTGGTCGATCGGGAGATGCGCTCCAACGGTCCAGGGCACTGTTCCGAACTTGTTGAGCTCACCGGAGAAAGCAATATGGACTTCGCCTCCGGCCAGCTCGATACGCCCGATGGACACGCCGGCGGCCGAAGCCTCAGCAAATGGCCCCTCGAAGTCCGCGCTCTGGTAGCTGGTAATGACCAGATCGCCGACCCGACCGACGGGGACCGTCGGCTGCTCTGGTGACAGATCGGGATGGACTGATGTCAGGTTCGGGTGGGCGAGGACGTTCGAGTCGCCATACAAAATGAACGCCGTGGCGCCGAAACTGTCGCCGATCTGGCTCATAAAGCCGGATAGCTCGCGCATCGAGACCACAGCGACCAGGAAACCCACCGTTTGGTCGCGGCCATCCCGCACCGGGTGACGCAGGTTGAGGAAGGTTTCACCGACCTCCGGCACGAAGATAGGCTCTCCCCAAAGCGGGCCATCGGCGGCAATCATCTGCTCCAACACCTCGGGAACCAACGGATCGCCGGAGTCATCGCGAATGATCGTTTCGACACCTGCCGGTGAGGCGCTGACCCCCACCCGCCGCAAGTCGCTGTTCCAATAGAAGACCGCGCCGACCTGCGGGGCCGCGGCCAAAGCGCCGAGTAGGACGCGGACCATCGCATCGGTATCGGACGGGTCGAGTTGGCCGGCGCGGATTTGCCTGGCCAGGAAGGCGAGCTGCGCCTCCGCCGGTTCCAAATGGCCGCGGACGCGTGACTCGATCGTATGGACGATCGACACAGCGTTCTGGTTGATGAAGCTGAACGTGTTGCGGAGACCGGCAAACCAACTCACCGCAAGCACCGCCGCGACGGCAACGACGACCAGCGAACCGATACAAACCGCGAGGGTGAGGCTGAGCGAGAACCGCCGCTGGGGTGCGCCAGCCGTTTCCGTCGCTGCGGCCATCGGTCGGCCCGCCGTAATTACTTCATGGTCGGCATGACGAACTCAGCGCCGCCACGAATGCCGGTGGGCCAGCGCGCCGTCACCGTCTTCAACTTGGTGAAGAAGCGGACACCTTCGGGCCCATGCATGTGGATGTCGCCGAACAGCGAGCGTTTCCAGCCGCCGAAGCTGTGATAGGCCACCGGCACCGGGATCGGCACATTAACGCCGACCATGCCGATTTGCGCGCGGGCACTGAAGTCGCGGGCGGCGTCGCCATCCCGGGTGAAGATCGCGGTGCCGTTGCCGTACTCGTGGTCGTTCACCAGGCCCAGGGCCTCGTCATAGTCATTGGCCCGTACGACCGAAAGTACCGGGCCGAAAATCTCTTCTTTATAGATCCGCATGTCGGACTTCACGCGGTCGAACAGTGAGCCGCCGATGTAGTAGCCGTTCTCATAACCCTGCAGACTAAGGCCACGGCCGTCGACGACGAGTTCGGCGCCTTCCTCCCGGCCGACATCGATGTAGTTGCTGACACGCTGGAGCGCGTCCTTGGTGACCAACGGGCCCATGTCGTTGTCGGAATCCGTACCAGGGCCGACCTTCAGGGCCTGAATGCGCGGGACCAGCTTGCCCACGAGGCTATCGGCGGTCTCATCGCCGACCGCGACGGCCACCGAAATGGCCATGCACCGCTGGCCGGCCGAGCCGTAGCCGGCCCCCATCAGCGCATCGGTCGCCTGGTCCAGATCCGCGTCGGGCATCACCACCATGTGGTTTTTCGCACCGCCGAGGGCCTGGACCCGTTTATGGTTCGCGGTGCCGGTTGTGTAGATGTACTCGGCGATTGGGGTCGAGCCGACGAAGCTGACCGAGGCGATGCCCGGATGGGTCAGGATGGCATCGACCGCTTCCTTGTCGCCATGCACGACATTGAAGACGCCCGGCGGCAATCCAGCTTGCGACAGCATGTCGGCAAGGAACAGGGCGGCCGAAGGATCGCGCTCCGACGGCTTCAGGATGAAGGTGTTGCCGCAGGCAATGGCGATGGGGAACATCCACATCGGCACCATGGCCGGGAAGTTGAAGGGCGTGATACCGGCGCAAACACCCAGCGGCTGCCGGGTTGAGTAGCTGTCGACCATCGTGCCGACATTCTCGGTGAACTCACCCTTCAGCAGCTGGGGAATGCCGCAGGCAAACTCCACGACCTCCAAACCGCGCGTGATCTCACCATCGGCATCGGGCAAGGTTTTGCCGTGTTCGTCGGTGATGATTTCGGCGAGTTCTTTGCGATGCTGGTTGAGGAGTTCATTGAACTTGAACATCACGCGGGCGCGCCGCAGCGGCGGGGTGTTTGCCCAGCCGGGCAACGCTTCACGGGCGGCGCTTACCGCCTGGTCTACTTCCGACGCCGCCGCCAGCGCGACCTGCCGCGGCTGTTCGCCCGTGGCCGGGTTGAAGACAGGCGCAAAACGCCCGGAACGACCGTCGATTTTCTTACCATTGACGTAGTGCTGAACGGTTTCCATTGGGGAACTCCTGAAGGCGGCGCCTAACTTCCGGATCAACTTGCCCGCACCGGGCGCCGAGCGCAAGATGGCCGCGCGGGAGCTATCCTTCCTTCGTTTTCTTCAACGGTTTCAGACCGTTAGCGACTCAAGCTATCGGCCATTGTGAGAGGACAAAGTGTCGAAGAATCTGCGAATGTTGGAGGAGATCGAACGGAAGGTGCTGTGGCTGGCGTGCTGGATGATCCACCATGCCAACCACATCCGGCCGTCGCGGGACGGCCTGAAGGTGGGTGGCCACCAGTCGTCCTCCGCATCGTCAGCGACGATCCTCACTGCCTTGTACATGCATGCGCTGCGTCCGCACGATCGCGTAGCGGTCAAGCCGCACGCCGCACCCGTGTACCACGCGATCCAATATCTCCTCGGGCAGCAAACCCGCGAAAAGCTGGAGCGGTTTCGTGCTTTGGGCGGTGCCCAGTCCTACCCGTCACGGACGAAGGATCTGCCGGAGGTTGATTTCTCGACCGGGTCGGTCGGCCTGGGTGTCGGGGTCACGATGTTCGCGTCACTCGTGCAGGACTATGTGCGCTTGCACAGTCTGACCGACCGCCCAGCCGGCCGCATGGTTGCGGTGCTCGGCGACGCCGAACTGGACGAGGGCAACGTCTTCGAAGCGTTGCTCGAGGGCTGGAAGCACGATGTGCGGAACCTCTGGTGGGTCATCGACTACAACCGGCACAGCCTGGACGGTGTCGTCAACGATGCGTTGTTCCAGCGGATCCGCGAGTTTTTCGTCAATGTCGGTTGGGAGGTCGTCAGCCTGAAGTACGGCCGGCGTCTGTTGACTGCGTTCGAAGGACCGGCCGGCGAAGCGCTCAAGCAGTGGATCGACGACTGCCCGAACCAGCTCTACTCGGCCCTCACCTTCAAGGGCGGGGCAGCCTGGCGCATGGAACTGCAGACGGCCTTGGCCGGCACGCGCGGTTTGGCCGAGTTCTTGGACTCCCATGACGACCAAGGTCTGCAGGACCTCATGACGAACCTTGGCGGCCACGACATGGAGGTGCTGGCCGATGCGTTCGATGCAGTTGCCAGCGATCGCCCGCACTGCTTCATCGCCTACACGATCAAGGGGCATCGATTGCCGCTGGCCGGCCACAAGGACAACCATGCGGGGCTGATGACGCCGGCGCAAATGGCGGTGTTCCGCGAAACGGCTGGGATCCCGGAAGGGGCGGAATGGGACGTGTCGGCCGGCTTGGGCTGCGACCCTGAGACCTTCGCCGCGTATCTCAAGTCAGTGCCTTTGGTGCAGGGTATGCCGGTGCCGGCCAGCGACCGGATTCCCGTCAGCGCGATTACGGCGCCACAGGCCAGTTCGATGTCCACGCAGGATGCGTTTGGCAAGATCATGAATGAGCTGGCGCGGAGTGACGAGACGCTGGCCGGGCGGATCTTGACGACATCTCCCGATGTCACGGTTTCGACGAACCTTGCCGGCTGGGTCAACAGGCGCGCTGTTTTCGGCCGCGCCGTGGCCGCCGACACCTTCCGGGAGCAGTCCGTTGCGTCGCCGTTGAAGTGGGAGAAAGGACCGGATGGGCAACATATCGAGCTGGGCATCGCCGAGAATAATCTGTTCCTGCTGTTGGCGGCCGCCGGCTTGTCCCACTCACTGTTCGGCGCGCGCTTGCTACCGGTCGGCACGCTCTATGATCCCTTCATCTCGCGCGGGCTCGATGCGTTGAACTATGCCTGCTACCAGGATGCTCGGTTCATTCTGGCGGCCACGCCATCGGGCATTTCGCTGGCGCCGGAGGGTGGCGCGCACCAGTCGATCTCGGCGCCGCTCAATGGCATCGCCCAGGATGGCCTTGCCTCCTTCGAGCCGGCCTTTGCCGACGAGTTGGCGGCGATCATGGCGTGGGCGTTCGACTACATCCAGCGCGACGGGTCCGGACAGAGCCCGACCAACTGGCTGCGCGATATGGAAGGCGGTGCCGTCTACCTCCGGCTCTCGACGCGGCCCGTGGCGCAACCGGCGCGCACGGTCAGCGATGAGTCGCGGCAGGAGATCATCGACGGCGGGTATTGGATGCAAGCGCCGGCACCCGACACGATGCTGGTGATTGCATACACCGGCGCCGTTGCGCCCGAGGCGATCGAGGCCCATGGGCAGATCCTTGACGAGATCCCCGGTGCCGGGCTGCTGGCCGTCACCTCCGCCGACCGCTTGAACGCAGGGTGGCACGCGGCGGAGGTGGCCCGGCAGGACGGGCGCATCCACGCGCAGGCGCATGTCGAAAGGTTGCTAGCGGCTGTGCCGCGGGACGCGCGGATCGTGACTGTGACCGACGCGCACCCCTTGGGTCTCAGCTGGCTCGGCTCAGTGCAGGGTCACCGGCTGCGGGCACTCGGTGTGGAGCATTTTGGGCAATCCGGCGACATCCCGGATCTGTTCGCCCAGTATCGGATCGATAGCGCGGCCATCCTGGATGCCTGTGCCGCCGCGTGCCTGGACCGGTTTCGCCCGGTGCAGGCGGCGACCGGCTAGCGCGGGGTACGCTCGCCGAAGATCGCGGTGCCGACGCGAACATCCGTGGCGCCAAGCTCAATCGCCGTTTCGAAGTCGGCGCTCATTCCCATGCTTAGCCGGGAGAGACCATTGCGTTCGGCGATTTGGCGCAGCAGGCCAAAGAATGGCGCCGGCGGGCTGCCGAACGGTGGAATGCACATCAGGCCAACAACGGGTAACTCGAGTGCTTCACGACACTCCCGCACAAAGGCATCGGTTTCATCCGGCAGGACCCCGGCTTTCTGAGGCTCTTGGCCGACGTTGATCTCGACATAACAAGGCAATGGCCGCCCGGTCGATGCGAACCCATCGGCCAGGACCTTCGCGAGCTTGGCCCGGTCGACTGTGTGAATCACATCAAACAGTTGAAGTGCGATCTTCACCTTGTTTGTTTGCAGTGGTCCAATCAAATGGAGTTCGGTATCGCCATACCTCGCGCGACGCTCGGACCAATGCTGCTGCGCTTCCTGCACGCGGTTCTCGCCAAAGCACCGACACCCAGCCTCAAGAGCCGCGTCGATACGATCCTCCGGCTGTGCCTTGCTGACAGCGATGAGCCTTACATCCGACGCTGGTCGGCCCGCCCGGTCGGCGCTTGCCGCGACGCGCTCGCGAATAGCCTCAAGGTTCGCTGAAACCTGATCGACTAGCTGCATGGCTGGCCCGCGCTACTCGCTGCCGACATTGATGTGCCGCCAATAGAGGACGTTGTCGGCGGTCGGAACCACATCGACTTTGCTGCGGAAGGCCCAGGCGAGCATCTGCTGATGCAGCGGAATGTGGACGATGTCATCGTAGATCATCTGCCATGCCTCACCGACAAGCGCCATCCGTTCTGCCTCGCCCAGTTCCTGACGGATTTGCTCCGAGAGTTCGTCCACTTCCGGATTACAGTAGCTGCCGAGGTTGAAGTTGGCGCCGCATGTGTGGAGGTTGTGGATCACATTCCAACTGTCGAGGGTGGCGGGGATCCATCCCAGGAGATAGAGCTGCGTGTCCTTGGCCAGCACCTTCGGGAAGTAGCGGCTGCGCGGCTGTGCGAACAGGTCCAGTTCGATGCCGACTTTCGCCGCCATCTGGACGATGGCCTCACAGATCTCCTCATCATTCACGTAGCGATCGTTGGGGCAGTCCATCTGGAGGCGAAACCCGTCTGGAAGCCGGGCTTCGGTAAGGAGCATCCGCGCCTTATCCAAATCGGTGGCGGGCCGTGAGAAACGCTCCGGCTCGGCGCCGGCGACCTCGGGTGCGACCATCTCGCCGGTCGGCACGGACATGCCGCGCATGACGACATCGCGGATCGCCGCAATATCGATCGCCAGATACAGGGCCTGGCGCACACGAGGGTCGGCAAACGGGCTGCCTTCGCCATGGTTCATGCCGAGAAAGATCGTTCGCAACTCGGGGATGGTCAGCGCGGTGAAGCCAGGTTGATCCGATACCCGGGTCATGTCCTGAACCGGCAATGGGTAAATCATATCGACTTCGCCGCTGAGCAGCGCGGCAACCCGCGTTGCGTCGTTGGCGATCGGCGTGAACTCAATCGTCGAGAGGTTGTGACCTGGCCGATCCCACCAGTCTTCGTTAGCCGCCGCGACCGTCTTGCTGTCGACCGCCCTCGATTCCAGGCGGAACGGACCGGTGCCGTTTATGTGTTCGGTTGCGTGGCTTTGTTCGCCGGAACGAAAATCGACCGGGTTTTCGGAGCCGTGCTGCTTAGCCCACTGTTCCGAGACGATGTACCAGGCGTCCCATTGGCTCACGAGGGTCGGCATGGGGACTTCGGTGATCACGTCCACAGTGTGGTCGTCGACTTTCTTTATCTCTAGGACGCCCTTCAGGCGCTGCTTCACGTTGGAGGTTTCCGCGCGCGCCCGCTCGAAGGAGAAGATGACGTCGTCGGCATCGAAGGTGTCGCCGTCGTGAAAGACGACGCCCTGGCGCAAGTAGAAGCGCCAGCGGGTCGGCTCGAGGTTCTCCCAGCGCTCGGCAAGGGCAGGTTCGGGCATGAGGTCCGGGCGGCGGCGCACCAAGCCTTCGTAGAAGTTCCCGAGAAACCCGAGGGTGAAGACCTCGTTCAGCGCGTGGGGGTCGAGGGTTGCAACATCAGCCTGGAAGGCATAGCGAAACTTGTTCGCGCTTGCCGGCCCGGTTGCCGAACCGATTATCATTATTATTGCCCCGAACAACAGACTGACTTGCCTCGTCACACTGGGTCTCCCGCCGTGTAAATGGTTGGTAAATCAACCATCTCTGCCCAGCGCCGGGAAGCCCGATCAAACAATTCTTCGGCCGCGTTCGTAAGTATTGTTGGGTGCAGAGGCGTCCAACGGTACCACCTTACGGTGACGCAGTGGATTAAGAAACGACGTGATCCTCTTCACAACGCTCACAAAACTCATATACTTGAGCGAAATGGGGGCTGAGGAACTGCGTTGGGTACCGGGAACTTAGTGCTCGCCAACCGGACTGTCGAGAACGTGTCTGGCGGCGTTGATCTACGAGTTTGGGATCTGTCCTGGTCCTACGCGGACCAGATCCCGGGGCGTCCTTTTGACGCCATGCTTGGCCGTTTCCGTGAGCACGGTTTGCGATGGGACGACGTGGACCACGACGTGCTGTTTCACGCGTTCAACTGGCGCCATCTCAACATGTATCACACGACGGAGACGGGTAACCCACGGCTTGGATTCTTTGGCGGGGCTAACCGGATCGCCAACCGAGCGGCGGCTGTCTCTGGCATGCCACTTCGAGCCTTTTGCGCGTCCGCGTCTTCGGCCGTTGCCGACGCCGTCACCGAGCAAGTGGTTCGGGTTGCCGAGTCGCGTATGCCGTTACTGCAATATGTACGCCTTGAGCAGCGGGGGCAGTACTATCACCGGCTGATGCTGCCGGCTGCGGGTGACAAAGACACCCCGTCTAAGGTCCTGGCGTTCGTGTTTCCGCTCGGGATGTTCCTTGGGAGCGCAGTCTTAAAGCCGCCTCCTGGGACGACATATAACTGAGATAGACAGAAACGTATCGCCGCACGACTGGCAGGTAGCCAATTTCCAGCGGTGCGGCCAGCCGATATCCGTAGGTTCGATGGGCCACGCCCGACTTGAACACGTCCGGTTGAACGAAGCCGAAGATCCATCCCGGCTTCCATTGCGCCAATGCAATAGCGCGTAGCGCGTTCACCAGCCGCGCGGCGATACCGCGGCGCCGGAACGCGGGCGCGACCCAAGTGCTGCCCTCGTGACAGGTCCGCCCCTTGATCTTGGGAACGTTGGTGCGCGCCAGGTGCGCCAAACGCTCTTCCAGACATGGCCTGTTCCGCCAGATCCGCATCGTGACCAACTCGTCGCGGACCAAGTCATCCGTCTCGACAAGCCGGATCCCGGACCGGGCGACGATCTCACCGGCACATCGTAAGAGGGCGCCGCAGAAATCCGACGGCCTTACATCTACGTTCTCCGGGTCGAAGGACGGTGTGAAGTAGACATCCCCGTGGCTGCCGTGAAAGTCGGTGTACCAACGAGACAGCTCCGTTTCGAACGCGACCTCCAGGCCTTGCCGCTCGAGAATGGCTACCGCGTCGGCCTGGTAATCCCGCGCAAGCGCCTGTTGGCTGCTTTGCCAATTCAAGAACACGCCCCATAAGATGTATATCTTTTCTGTTTCTCATCTTATTGGTGTTTTTTTTGGCACGTCAACACGCGCGTGTATTTTTCTTTCTATTTTCTATCTATACGGGACTATGCGTAACTCAGGCTGCGCCTGGCGTCTTCCGTCAGCCGAATACCGTGCCCGGGCGTACCGCGGGCAGTCAGCGTTCCGTCTGGGGCCATCTCGACTGGGTCCTCAAACAACGGCTCCAGCAATGGAAAGTCTTCCAGCATGCGGATGTTCGGGCAGGCCGCGGCGAGATGGACGAAGAGGGATGGCAGGAAATGCGGCGAGACCGGGATGTTGCAGGCTTCGGCGAGTTGGGTCGTCCGCAAGCACTCAGTCATGCCGCCCATCATCGCGAGGTCAGGCTGCGCCAGGGCAAATAGCCCGGCCTTCAAATACGGCGCGAACTCCACCTGCCCCTGCAAGTGTTCGCCCGATGCAATCGGCACGGGCGACTGATTTGCAAGAGCACGAAAGCCATCAATGTCGTGGGCCGGCAGCGGTTCCTCCAACCAGATGATGCCATAATCGGCACACGCACTGGCCAACCATCGGGCCCGCAGTAGGTCGCATTTCTCTGTTACGTCGACAGCGATGTCGATTTCGTCGGGCAGCGCAGCGCGGACCCCGCGCATCTGGACAACGTCGGCGTGATTGCCCGACAGCCGCAGCTTGATCGCGGTACAGCCCCGCTCGACATACCGCAGTGCCTGCTCCGCCGCAGCGGTCGGATCCATGTTCGGGCGAAATCCGGCACTTCCGTAAACAGGCACGGATCGCAGGTCGCCGCCGAGCGCCACGCCAAGGGGCACTTCGGTCCGCTTCGCATGGAGATCCCAGGCGGCCACATCGATGGCGGCGATCGCCAAATAGCTGACGCCGCGCCCGGACCGGTTCAGGGAGGCATGCAGTCGGCGCCACAGGGCCTGGGGTGACGTGATCGACTGGCCCTCGACCAGTCCGGCTAGCAGATCCTTTGCGGCCACAAGCGCAGCAGGGCCTCCGGCGCCGAGGGCATAACTGAACCCTAGGCCGGACCGCCCCTCATCGTCCTCAAGTTCAACGATCAGTACGTCGATCGCGGTCAAACCCGACCCGCCGATCGGCCGGCCGAGATCGAGTTTGATTATGCCGGTGGTTGCTTTTTCGTAGGTGCCGTTCATGTCGCCGCAGTGCCTGTTGATTACTCGGCACCAACTTAGGGCGCTGTGTTGCCCGCTGTCACGCTTTGGGCGTTATGCGGCCGCGCTGGGGGCTAGGCCGGTAGCTAGGCGGGGTGGGTCTGCCGCAGGGGTGACACGGACCGGCACCAGTCTGGCAGCCAATCGCCATGGGCCTCGATCAAGTCGTCGACCAAGCCTCTGATTTGGTCCGGGTCCAATTCCGCTGCCGTGTGGGGGTCCAGCAACGCGGCGTGGTAGATGTGCTGCGGATTCCGGTTTTCGATCGCCGCAATTGTTAGGGCCTGAACGTTCAGGTTGGTTTGGATCATGGCCGCGAGTTGGGGCGGCAGGTCACCGACGACGGTTGGTTGAATGCCGTTTCGGTCGACCAGGCAAGGCACTTCGACGACACAGTCTTGCGGCAGGTTTGTGATGTAACCCGCGTTCGCTACATTGCCGTAGATAATCGAGGGTTCGCCGGTCCAGATCGAGTTCACAATGCTCGATGCGTATTCATGGGATTGGCGGATAGACAAAGGCTTGTCGCCGCGCAGATCGGCCGACTGTTCGTTCCACTTTGCGATCTGTTCGCGGCAGCGGCGGGGATACTCGTCAAGCGGAATGGCGTACCGGTCGATCAAGTCGGGCCGATCTCGCTTGATGTACCAAGGTGTGTACTCTGCAAAATGCTCCGACGACTCCGTCACGAAGTAGCCGAGCCGGGTCATCACGTCATAGCGGACCAGATTGGCGCAACCATTGGTGTCGGAACTGACGCGCGGGACCTGTTTCTCGCGGTAAGCGGCGAATAACTCGGGATAGAGGTCCCGATAACCCCCGTCCTCCAGCCGCTTCTCCAGACGAAGATAGAACGCCATGTGATTGATGCCGGCGCAGAGGTAGCGGATGTCCTGGTGGGACATCTCCAGATCCTGCGCCAGTGTCTCGATGGTGCCTTGGACGGAGTGGCACAAGCCGACTTGGTTGATATCGGGCGCCAGTTTGGCAGTTGCGCCCATATTGATCGCCATGGGATTAACGTAGTTAAGGAGCCATGCGTCCGGCGCGACGTCGCGCATGTCGTCGCAGACGCTCAGCAAGTGGGGGACGGTGCGCAGTCCCCGCATGATCCCGCCGATACCGAGGGTATCCCCAATTGTCTGCCGCAGGCCGTAGCGCTTTGGCACCTCAAAATCGGTGATCGTACAAGGGTCGTAGCCACCGATGTGAAACGCCACGATGACAAAGTGCGCACCGTCAAGGGCCGCCCGCTGGTCGGTGAATGTCTCGATGGTGGCCGCGGTTCCTAACGCTTCTTGAAGCTTTTGGGCCACCGCCTCGGATTCGCTGAGCCGCTGCGCGTCGATGTCCTGCAACGCGATGACGGCGTTGGAGAAGCTCGGGCGCTGGAGGATGTCTCCCACCAAGTTCTTCATGAACACAGTGGATCCCGCACCAATCATCGTAACCTTCGGCCGACCGCTCATGCGTTGCATTTAGCCTTTCGTCGCACCCAAGGTGAGTCCTTGGATGAAGTGTTTCTGCATCGCGAAAAACATGATCACCGGCGGCAGGGCCGCGACCAGCGAACCGGCACTGATGAGATGCCAAGAGGCGACCCATTGGCCGCGCAACGCCGCGAGGCCGATGGTGACCGGGCGGACGTCGTCGCTTTGGACCAGTACCAACGCCCAGAAATAGTCATTCCAGATGAAGGTGAAGATGAGTACCGCCAAGGCCGCAAGGGCCGGGCGTACTAGCGGAACAACAATCTTCAAGAAGATCTGGAATTCGTTCGCGCCTTCGACGCGGGCGGCCTCGAACAACTCGTGGGGAAGTGCCTTGATGAAGTTGCGCAGAAACAACGTTGCGAAGCCGGATTGGAAGGCGATGTGAAAGACGATCAGCGACATGTAGCTGTCGAACATGCCGAGGTCGACCATCAACTGGCGGACCGGAATCATCAGAATCTGGAACGGGATGAAGTTGCCGGCAATGAACATCGCGAACAACAAGAGGTTGCCGCGGAAGCCGTACTTTGCCAGCGCGAAACCGGCCATCGCCGATATCAGAATTGTTCCGGCAACTGTCGGCACAGTGATGACGACGCTATTGAAGATATAGCGCGCCATCGGCGTACTCAAGAACACGGTCGAGAAGTTCTCGATCAGCGCGAACTCGGTCGGCCAACCCCAATAGTTGCCGCTCGTAATGTCGGTCAGCGACCTTGTCGAGGTGAGCATGACCGCCAACAGGGGCAACAACCAGATGAACAACGAGATCGGCAGGGCGATACGGTACGCCACGTTGATGGGCTTGGAGGCTTGGGCGATCGGTGTCGGGAACATGACTAGTGCTCCTCCCGCAGCATCCGCCAGAGGAAGAACGCGATGTACACGCCCATGATCACGAACAGCACGGTCGCAATCGCAGCGCCGTAGCCCATGCGGAAGTTAAAAATGGACTGTTCGAACATGTAATAGGCGAGCACGGTCGAGCTGCTGAAGGGCCCGCCAGCGGTCATCACCGCGACAAGATCGAAACTACGCAGCGCACCAATAACCGTTACGACGACCGCAATAAACGTGGCTGGCCGGAGTTGCGGCAGAATCACGTTCCAGAGCATCGACCAGCCCTTGGCGCCGTCAATCCGCCCTGCCTCTATGACCTCCGGATTGAGGTTATTTAGCCCGGTCAGATAGAGAATCATCGTGTAGGCAACCTGTGGCCATAACGCCGCGACGATGATGCCGTAGGTGACCCAGTTCTCATCCGACAAGACCGGGATCGCTTCCAGTCCGATGCCCTCCAGCACACGGCCGAGGATGCCGAAGTTAGGGTCGTAGAACCAGGCGAAGACCAGGCCGACTACGACGGAGCTGATGACGAAGGGGAAGAAGAAGAGCGACTTGACGAGACGGATTCCCAGAACCTTCTGGTTGAGGAACAAGGCGATGGCCAATCCGGCCGCGGGGGCCAGCATGAAGAGGACCAGCCAAATGATGTTGTTGCGGATGGCCGTGTAGAAGACCGGGTCGTCAAAGAGCTCCCGGTAGTTGTCGAGGCCGATGAATTCTTTCGGTCCAAGCCCGTCCCATTCAGTCAGACTAACGGCAATGCTCTGAATGATCGGATTGACGACAAAAACGAGAAACATGAAGAGCGCGGGCGCAAGGAAGACCGCCGGTGCCATCCACTTTTGGTTTCGCTCAACAAAGCTCAAGTGGACCGTCAACCCGAGCGTCGGTTGAGCGGCAGTTAAATCAGCCATAAGTCACCCGTTGGGGATTCGGCGGCGGGGCGTCTGGTTGACCGCACCCCGCCACCAAGGGAGAACTATCCGTAGATGCGCTGCCGCGCTTTCTCCAGACGCTCGAGGATCGCGTCGAGCCGATCGGGCTTGACCATGAACTCCTGGAAGCCCTGCATGCCGATCTTGGCCATCTCAGGGTCCGTGTCACGGTCGTAGAACTGCGCCGTGCCGGCGGCACTGTTCAGCAACTCGAAACCGGCTTGCAGGAACCGGTCGTCGCCGATGGGTGCTTCGCTGTTCGGCGGCAAGGTGCCCAGGAGCTTGTTGATCTCCGCCTGATTGTCGGCCTGCGCGATGAAGGCAAGGAACTTCCGCGCATCCTCTTTGTTCTGCGCACCCTTTGGAATGTGCACCGTGTCGGTCGGCGCATCCTCGTAGATCGCCACGCTTGGATCGATAACCGGGAACGGGAAGAAGCTAATGCTGTCGGCGAGGTCTTCGGGGAAGAACGGCACGAAGAAATTGCCGATCAGATACATCGCTGCATCGCCTTGGAACATGAAGGCTTGCGCCTCCTGCCAAGAGTAAGATGCGTGGTTCTCAATGAAGTAACCGCTGTCGAGCAGTTCTTGCCACTTGGCGAACACCGCGCGCACACGATCGTCCGTGTAAGGCACGTTGCCGGCGGCGACGTCGAGATGGAAGTCCAGTCCGTTGATCCGCACATTCAGGTAGTCGAACCAGCCGGCGGCGGTCCAAAGAAACTTCGTGCCGATGGTTATCGGCGTAACACCGTTTTCCTTCAGCGTTGCATTGACGGCCATGAACTCGTCCCACGTCGCGGGCACGGAGAGGCCGAGGTCGTCAAAAATGTCCTGCCGGTAATACACGCCCCACTGATAGTAACTGTAGGGAACGCCATACTGCTTGCCGTCGATAGTCAGTGCGGACTTGGACGATGCGAATGTCGTGTCAAGCCCGTTGTCCTGCCAGACATCGCTGACATCCTCGAGCAAGTCGCGGTCGACGAAGGTCTTCATGCGATTGCCGGCGAACCAGGTAATGATGTCCGGTTGCTGCGACGTCAGGAAGTTACGAACCGTCGTCTTGAAACCCTCATGGTCGAAGATGTTGAGTTCGACGTCGACATCGGGATTAGCCGCTTCGAAGCGCTCAACCAGTTCTTCGAACGCCTGTTTTGGTCCGGGGTCCGAGGTATTGGCGTTGATGACAAGGGTTCCTGCCTGCACCGACATGGCACCCGCAATAGCGAGCCCACTGGCCAGCAGGATTGTAGAGGCAAGTTTCCGCATAAAGTCCTCCCAACAGATTTCGCCCGGTCGTCCCCTCGTTCTTCCGGCCGAAGCGGGGGCGCTTACGTTTTCGGGCATACCTCCATCAGATTACTAGCGGCTATCTCGGATTTCTTCCCTCTTAGCGAAGGTATTATTCTTGTATTCTCAGATCGACCGTGCTCTGCTTTGTGAGGTGACGGAGCATCTGGACATATTCGACCCAAGCCAGCGGGCTGGTGAGCATCGCATCTATAGCGAGTACGGCCCGCCGGAGATCATGCCGCGGGCACATTGGCATAGTCAGGTTGAGATTAATTTCCTCGACAGTGGCCATATGACGTATCTGATCAATGGCCGCTTGGTCCGTCTTCCAGCCGGTCATATCGGCGTGTTCTGGGCCACCACATCTCACCAGGTCATTGAAAGCCGGGGCGACGGGCAGATTGCGGTTGTCTACCTACCGCTGCTTGATTTTCTGCAACTGCCGCTTCCGGACGCGTATCGAGAATCGATCATGCGGGGCGGGTTCTTGCTCGGACGAGCCCAGGACCGCGCCGACGCACTGCTGTTCCCGCGGTGGCACGCGGAACTGGCGTCCGGAGACGAGCGTTTGGTCACGCTGGTTACCGATGAGATCCTGCTTCGCATTCGGCGCATGGCTTTGCTTCCCTATGACCTGCTCATAGACCGGCGCGCCTCCGCAACACATGCGCAGCTGTTCAACGAGGCAAGCTTGCGCCACGTTCAGCACATGTCCGACTACATCGCAACCGAGTTCCAATCCCCCCTGCGGGTTGAAGATGTCGCACGTGCGGCCGGACTCAACACGAATTACGCCAATGGTCTGTTTCGCAAGGTCGTCGGCGTTACAGTTGGCGAATACCTCGCCCGGCAACGCCTGGGGCACGCCCAGGCGCTGCTGGTGAGTAGCGACCGCAACGTCACCGACATCGCCCTAGACAGCGGTTTCGGTTCGGTTAGTCGGTTCTATGCGGTCTTCACAAGGTCGCTCGGCAAAACGCCGCGTCAGTTTCGGCGTGAGTTTGCTGTTCAGACGAGTTGACCCTCACGGCGAAGCGGTGAGTTTTGTTTGAACCGCGCGCACCGCACCCTCAATGGAGGAGAAGCTCGTGCGATCCATGGAAAAGGCACGCCTTGCAGCGGCGATGAAAGTGTATCCTGCCTCATCCGAAACAACCACTCCCACTGGCTCTCCGTTCACCTCGACAATGCACCGGTCCGGTGTTTGCCTTCGGTTCATGCCCTGCTCCCGACTCACTTGCTGCGTCCCGTTAGGTAGGCGGCAAACTTTGACCGTCATGTGACCCGGATTGTGGAAAAGCTTGCCCAAGTCAGGACAGTATAGTTGAACACTGTCGACAGCGTTGCTGGGCGTTCGGACTGCGGACGGATTGAACGGAGGTGCTATGATAACACTAGCGACGGACTGCCTGGTCGTGGTGGACCTCCAGAACGATTTCTGCGCCGGTGGGAGTCTCGAAGTCCCCGACGGTGACGCCGTTGTGCCGGTGATCAACGGGCTAGCGCGCAAGTTTGCGAATGTCGTCCTAACCCAAGACTGGCATCCGGAAGGCCACCTGTCCTTTGCATCGGCGCATCCGGGCCGTTCGCCCCACGAGGTCGTCGACTTCCCCTATGGTCCACAGACACTGTGGCCGGATCATTGTGTGCAAGGGACCCGTGGCGCCGCGTTCCACCCCGACCTGCAGATTCCGCAGGCGATGCTGGTTGTTCGGAAAGGGCTTCGGCGAGAGATCGATTCCTACTCGGCGTTCTTCGAAAACGACAAGACGACACCGACAGGTCTGAATGGCTACCTTCGAGAACGTGGTGTGCGGCGAGTCTTTGTCGCGGGTCTAGCGCTGGACTTCTGTGTGAGGTTCACGGTCGAAGATGCGGTCCGCTTGGATTACGAGACCGTTCTGGTGACAGACGCCTGCCGCGCGGTCGCTGTTGCAGGTTCCGACGCGGCTGCCGAAAAGAGCTTCGAGACTCTAGGGGTCGTCCGTTCCACCGTGGGTGAAGTCAGCGCTCGCTAAGCGGCGTCGGCCAATGCCGCTTTTAGCCCGTTGCGCAACACAATGTACTGTGGATTGCGCTGCCAGTCTTCGAACAGAGAACGGGCGGCAGACGGTTCGAGCCGGTCGTAGAGGTCCAACACACGGCGGACCTCGCCCTGCTGTACCGACTGGTCGCCGGGCCGGGCCTGACGGCTTAGGATGAAGATGGATGCGAAGTCCGACTTCTGCATCCCACTGGATCGGCAAGCGATGGCAATACCCTCACCGCCCGGCTCATAAATTAGGCGTTTGACAAGTTCGTTCTTGATACCGATCAGCCGCGCAAAAGCCTCTTCGAACAGTGGGATCTCACCGTCTCGCAAGAACTCAATGACTTGTGCCGGGAAGACTTGTGGACCCTGATTGACCTCATCGACCAACGCCGCCGCGGCCGCTGTTGTCGGTGGTCCGGCGTGACTGCTTTCTGCGCGTGAGGCGGCCAACGCTCGATCTAACGCGTGCCGGTCGAGGCCGAAACGATCCACGACCTTTTCTCGTAGGACGTCGGAAACCCAGGCATACATTCTCTCGGCAAGTTCCGACGGCAAATCGCGGCGTTCGACGATTGGGTTTTGGTAGCTGTCCACCCGCCGAGACTGCTCGACAAGGTAAGCCATCGTCTTCTTTGAGATCTCGGCGTTCTGATTTTCAAGCAAGGTCACGATGACTCGTTCGTGTCCCTGTTCCACGAGTGCGCTGGAGATCTGTTCGCTGACCGATTTGCGCATCGCGATCGCCAGCTGATGTTCGAGCGTCCGATGTCGGATGATCTCCAGCAGGACCTCGTCCTTTAGGAGCGTGCTGTTCACAAGCACGGGCCGCGCTACATCAATATCTTCGTTCGCCAGGAACTCGATCAGTTCCGGTGGGACGTCCGCCGAGCTGGATAGCTTCTCGGCAAGTCTGGACCGAATAGCGAGCTCCACATCCGCCAATAGTTGGCGAAGCATGCCAGCCATCAGGGCCTTTTCCCGGTCGGAGAGCGTGTCGCCCTGATTGGAAAGCAGCTCGGCTATGCTCTCGGCCAGATGGTCCTGGCTGGCTGCTGAGTCGTGCTTAACCATAGTCGCTAGATCGCGGATTTTCGGCTTCGTCATCGTCCTGCCCCATAGCTCATTTTTCGTTAGCTTCATTGCCAGTTTCTTAAGATTACCGGCGCTATAGGAGGAAAGACGAGCTACGGAAGCCTGGTTCCTTCGGGAGGTTGAACATGCGCTCGGCCTACAAAACCAAGGAAGCGGCGCGTCACGCGACGGCGGCCTTGGCGCGAATGCGGGAACTCGAAATACCACCCACGCCGGTCAACTTTTCCGTGTGGTTTGAGTACTTTGCGGGAACGCGCGCGGAGTTGGTCCGCGACCTGGACGGTCTTGTCGAGTCCGGCGCATGCAGCGACGAGAAGTGCTACGACGTCTTTGTCCGGTACTTTAGTCAAAATGACTCGAATGTGGCCGAAGCAGCCGCCGACATCGAGCGTTCCATCGGCAACGTATTGCAGCATATGGCGGCTGCCGGAAAGAACGCGAGTGGTTATCGTGAGGCGCTGTCTTCGCTGACGGAGCAGCTCACCGAAAATGATTCGTTGCCCGACGTACGCCGTGCCGTCGAGGAGATGGTCACGGAAACCAACTCGATGGCCGCGCGGACCCAGGAGCTAGAAGGCAGGCTAAGTGACTCATCGCAGGAGATCTCAACGCTCCGGCTGCAGTTGGAAAGTGCACGGCGCGAGGCACTCACTGACGGCCTGACTGGGATCGCCAACCGCAAGTATTTCGACCTGACGCTGTCGAAGCATGTGCAGGCGGCGACGCCTGAGGAGCCGCTGAGCCTGCTGCTGTTGGATATCGATCACTTCAAGCAATTCAATGACCGGTACGGTCATCAGCTCGGCGATCAGGTCTTGCGGCTGGTAGCGCAAACGTTGGGACAGTCGTTGAAGGGCCGGGATCTGCCGGCGCGATATGGTGGTGAGGAGTTTGGAATACTGCTGCCGGAGACCGCGCTCATGGACGCAACAACGGTGGCTGACCAGATCCGGCAGATAATTTCCAAGAAACAGATCGTTCGGCGCAACAATGGCGAGACGCTTTCGCGCATCACTGTCTCCATCGGAGTCGCCCAGTATCGGGATGGCGAGGACGTGTCCAGTTTGGTCGAACGCGCCGACCAGGCGCTCTATCGCGCCAAGAACAGCGGCAGGAATAGAGTTGTCGCCGAGGATCAGGCGATCCTTTCTGTCGTAAAGTAGGCCAGCGAAGTTATCCACAGGCTCCCGTTGTGGGCGCTGTTCCAGCCGAGTCATACTCGTGCGATGGGCACGATACGCAAAATGTTGCTTGCCGCCGTTGCTTTGACATTCGGTGGCGTGGCACAGGCGGACTATCAAGACGGCCTCGCCGCTTATCAGCGTGGCGACTTCGACGCAGCTCTCGCAGAGTGGCAACCGCTTGCCGACCAAGGCCTGGCTGCCGCGCAGTTCAACCTGGGGCTGCTCTATCACATGGGCCAAGGCGCATCGCAGGACTTCGCGCAGGCGGCCAAATGGTATCAAGATGCGGCGGATAGAGGTCTTGCCGAGGCCCAGACCAACCTTGCCCATCTCTATGAACATGGGTTGGGCCTGGATGCGGATCCGGCAAAGGCCGCGGGCCTGTATCAAGACGCGGCCGAACAAGGGTTCGCGGTCGCTCAGTACAACCTGGGACGGCTTCACCATAGCGGCCTGGGCGTGGCGAAGGATGGCGCCGCCGCCGCCGAATGGTATCGGAGTGCGGCGGATAGCGGCCATGTGCCGGCGCAGTTTGGCCTGGGGCTGTTGTATGAAGAAGGTATCGGGGTCGAGGTTGACGCGGCGGAGGCCGAGACTTGGCTGCTTGCGGCAGCTGAGGGCGGCCATGCGCCAGCCCAGGCGCGTCTCGGCTTCTTCTATGAATCGGGCAAAGACGGTGAGGCGGACTCGCTGAAAGCCGCCGAATGGTACGAGAAGGCTGCGGATCAGGGGATTGTCAGCGCGCAGTACAATCTCGGATTGCTGCTTGCGGCTGAGGAGAAGTACGCGGCGGCTGAGGACTGGTATCGCCGCGCCGCCGAAAAGGGTTTCGACAAAGCGCAGAACAATTTGGCTGTTCTGCTGCAACTCGGCGAGCTGCCCGGCGGCGTGGATCGTGTGAACGCACATCTGCTGTATGCCCAGGCGGCGGAGCAAGGCAACGCCACGGCGCTTGAGAACATGAAAAACCTTGAGCCCCTGATGTCGCCGACGGAGATTACCGAGGCGCAGAAGCTGGCAAGCGATCGCGGGTTGACTGTCTCCGCCGAGTAGGGCTCGCGTCTATACCGTCCGGACGCGCTGTCGTATGGTCCAGGTATCGTGTCGAATACCCTGGACAAGCTGCATATAGACCATCGAAACCAGGCCAAGCTGCTGCAAATGGTTGAGCGGCAGGCTGAGGGCGTTCGGCGCGGCGAGGAACTCGACCTGCCGCTGCTGCAACTTGCGCTGCAGTATTTTCAGAACTACCCGGACCTGCTGCATCACCCCAAAGAGGATGCACTGTACGAACGACTGGTGGCGCGTGACGAAAGCGTTGCTCAGCAAATCACCAACATTCGACAGGACCACCTGCGGCTCGCCGCGGAGACGGATGCTATCGCCGATGAACTCTCGCGCCCCTATTTGACACCATTGGACCTTGCCGGCCGGCTCCAGAGATTTGTGGACCACTACCGAAGCCACATGACGATCGAGGAAGCTGAGTTGTTTCCCCGTGCCAGAACGCTGCTGGACGCCGAGGATTGGGCGCATGTCGAGGCGGAGATCGCACCCGCGGTAGACCCGCTGTTCGATGGCGCGGCCAGCAGTCAATACCAACGACTCTTCACCGCGCTCGTGCGCGGTGGCTCCTGAGGCAAGGACGGACAGATGACATCGCTTGATCCACAGATGGCCGCCGTGCTGCGACGACTGGAGCTGCTCTACGAAGGTGAACCGGATCCGTTGACGGTCGGCGCCGAGGAACAACGCCGGCTCTCAAGGCTGGCATTGGACATCTTCAATACCGATCGCCCGGAAAACCTCGACATTAGCGCGCAGCAGTTGCCCGGACCAACGGGACCGATCGGCGTCCGCGTCTACGATCCCGGTACCAACGGACTCACACCCGGCATCGTCTACATACATGGTGGCGGTTGGGTGGTCTGCGACCTTGATACGCATGACACGGTGGTGCGGCGACTGGCCGTTGCCACGGGGGCCAAGGCTGTCTCGATCGACTATCGGCTGGCGCCGGAACACAAATTCCCAGCCCCGCTGGATGATTGCCTCGCGGCCGTCAAGTGGTTCCAAGACCACGGCAGGGACTGGGGTATTGACCCGGAACGCCTGGGGATTGCTGGCGACTCCGCCGGGGCCAACCTGGCGCTCGGGACGCTCCTCCGCCTGCGCGATGAGGGGCGCCCAGCCTTGCGTGGCGGAGCCCTGATCTATGGCGCATATCAGCCGGATTGCTCGGGTCCGTCGTACGACGCCTGGGGCGACGAAGGGTATGTGCTGACGACCGAACGGATGCGGATGTTCTGGGACATGTACCTGCGGGACGAAGCCGATCGCACCAACCCCTGGGCAGCACCGCTCGGCGCAGAATTACGTGGCTTGCCGCCGCTGCACATTGTCACGGCTGAGATGGATCCGCTGCTGGACGACTCGATTCTGCTGCGCGACCAGCTGCGGGAAGCCGGCCAACCGGTCTCTTACGCCGAGTTTGCTGGCGTGGTGCATGGAGTCGTCAACATGGCGGGCGTCGTGCCGAAGGGGGCCGAGGCGTTGGCCGATGTCGGCGATTTCCTGGGCCGGGTGTTGGCGGACGGTTCGTCCGCCTAGCTCAGTTCGTCGGCCGAGCGAATGATGTGTCCGACGAGCCCGTAGTCGACCGCTTCCGACACATTCATCCAATGATCCCGATCGGTATCCTTCTCGATTTTGTCGAGGGGCTGGCCGGTCGCATCGGCGAACAGTTGGTTCAGACGGTCACGCATCCGGCGGAATTCCCGCGCCTGAATCGCGATATCCGAGGCTGAACCGCCGGCACCGCCGCTGGGCTGATGCAACAAGAACCTGGTATTCGGCAGCGCATAGCGGTCTTCCTTTTCGGCGCCGATGTAGATCAGCGCGCCGGCGCTGGCGACCCAGCCGGTCCCGAGGACGCGTACGCGGGGCGGAATGAACTTGATGGTGTCGTGGATCATGTCGCCGGATTCCACGTGGCCGCCCGGGGACGAGATAATAACGGTAATCGGATCGATACTAGCGTGAGCCAGGGCGTACAGACGGGCACAGGCTTCCCGCGCGAGCTTCTCCGTGATTTGCCCCGTCACCAATACAGTTCGGGCTTCGAACAGGTGCTTCTCGACGGCCGGCACCGACGGAGCCGGGCCCTTGCCCTCGGCTTCGTCATCGTCGTCATCGTCAAGGCGTGGATCGGGAAACCTGAAGATCGATTGCATTGTCATCCCAGCGACTGAGTGGTCTGAGCAAGGCGTTTAAGCCATGCGCTGCCGCCTGTCGAGTGACCTCTCGAACCGTCGGCTCGGCTAGCCGTCGTCCTTGTTCCCGCCGTTCTGCTGAAGCTGCCGAAGGTGGTCGCGCCAGTTTTGGGCCTCGATAAAAACACGCCGTATCTGTGGAAATTCGCTTTTGATTCGTGTTTCCAGCGCGGTGATGCTGGTTTCGACGTCCCGCGACGTGGCCTCGTCAATGAAATCGACACTCAGGACCAGCAACACGTCATCGGGGCCCTGGTGCAGGGTCCGCAACTCGTTGATGTGCCGGATGCTGGCGTGGCCTTCCAGGATCTGGCGTACACCGTCATCAACGGCTGGGTCGGCCGCTTCGCCGACGATGAGCCCTTTGGTCTCGTAGGCGAGAAAGACCGCGGTCGATGCCAGGATAATGGCGATGCCGATGGACGCGTAGCCGTCCAAAGCGGGCAGATCGAGCGCCTGGCTGAGGGCAATGCCGACAAAGGCGACGATCAGACCGAGCATGGCCGCGGTGTCCTCGAACAGCACGGTGAACAGGGCGGGATCTTTGCTGGCACGGACGGCCGCAAGAATGCTCATGCGCCCCCGAACCTTATTGAACTCGCGATAGGCGACGGTCCAGGCCACTGCCTCAAAGCCGATGGCAATCGTTAGCACGACATAGTTGATGATCGGGTT
This sequence comes from Alphaproteobacteria bacterium, assembly GCA_028279245.1. GTDB lineage: Bacteria > Pseudomonadota > Alphaproteobacteria > UBA6615 > UBA6615 > JANQOE01. The sequence continues at coordinate 5,988 of JANQOE010000042.1, read as the reverse complement.
GGTGATGGCGTGCGGGTCTCTCACCTTCGACAGCCCTTCGAAGAAGGAGATCCCGGCCCCCAACCCAAAGATGAGAATCGCCACAACGAAGGCCCAGAAATACAGTTCCGGCCCATAGCCAAACGGGTGCGTTTCATCGGCCGGCCGCTTGGAGCGCTGCAGGCCATAGAGCAGCAGCACTTGGTTCCCGGTGTCGACCAGTGAGTGGATGGCCTCGCTCAACATGGCGGAACTGCCGGTCGCCATTGCCGCGCCGAACTTCGTCACCGCAATCGCGAAGTTCATCACCAGCGCCGCGAGGATGACGCGTTTCGAAGCGTGGGTCGCCACGTTCGAACCCTGACGCTATTTCGTTTCGTGCAAGGGTTTGAGTCCGCTCGCGGACAGTCGCCGCCGATTTGGCTCCGGCGTGGCTAGTGGCGTTGCAGGCTTAAGCGTTGCCAGGGACTGGCGCGCCAGTTCTTGATAAGCGCGGGTCGCGGACCGCTTCCAATCGATTTCCTCGTCGTTCAGCTCACGGCGTGGTTTCGCCGGAATGCCGGCCATAACGGTTCGCGGCGGCACCTCTGTCCCGGCTGGCACAAAGGCCATGGCGCCGACAATACTGTTTTCGCCAATGACCGCCCCGTCCATCACGACAGTGTTCATGCCGATCAGCACGTTGCGGCCCAGGGTGCAGCCGTGCAGGACCGCGCCGTGGCCGATGTGGCAGTCCTCTTCCAGAATCGTGTCAGCGCCCGGAAAGCAGTGGGCGACGCAATTGTCCTGCACGTTGCTGCCGGCGCCCACCGTGATGCGGCCCATGTCGCCGCGCAAGCTTGCGCCTGGTCCGATGAAACAGCCGGCGCCGACAAGCACGTCACCGATGATGATGGCGGCTTCGTGCACGAACGCCGACGGGTCGATCACCGGCACGATGTCTTGGAAAGCATAGATCTGAGGCATCGATGCGCGGGACCTTACCACGCCGCCGCTATCGATTCACCGCCTGCTCGTTACCTCTCGCCGGCCGGAACCAAGGACCGGACAAGTACCGGCCCGAGGAGTCCGACCAATCCCACGGACGCGAATGCCAGTCCCCATGACACTGGCTTCGTGGCATCAGCGGCATCGAGGACGATACCAAACACCAACGGCCCGATCGCCGCACAACCGAACCCAAACAAGGCGTGCATGGCGAGGGTTGAGCCACGGCGGTCGGGGGTGGCGCTCACCGTCGCCCCGATGGTTAGGGCGGCTGAATCGAGTTGGACCGCAACCGTGTAGATCATGACGATCGCGACGAGGACCGGATAGGGAAGACCGACAAGGAAGCCGATGACGAAGGCGCCCGTCGCCGACGCGCACATCACGGCGGAGATCAGCCGCCGCAATCCCAGTGGCCGTGCCATTTCCGCCCCAAGAATACTGGCGACGACAGCAACCAGTCCGCTCACTGTCGCGACCGTGGTCGGATCAAGACGCCAGCTTGTGGCGGGCTGCAGGCTAAGGCTGAAGGCTAGAAAAGCGACCAGCCAAGAGCGGAGGGTGAACAGCTCCCAACTATGGATGCCGTAGCCCAGCACATATCCCATGGCGGTCCGGTTACGCAGGACCGGCCTTGGATCGAAGAGCGGCGCAGCGGCTTGCTGCCGTGGTGCAACGGTACGTAGACCGATGACGAGGCACGCCGCAGCAACTGCGCCGAGTGCCGCCAGCCCAAACGCCGCCGGCCAGCCGAAAGCTGTCTCCATGTGCCCGGCGGCAAAGAAGGATGTGGCGGTCCCAAGGCTGAAACTGGCGGTGTAGAAAGCAATGGCGCGCGGCTGCCGTACACCGTCGTAGCGATCGACGATCACCCGGACGCCGGGCATGAAGGTGCCGGCGAGACCGGCCCCGCTGAGTGCGCGGAATACAAGCGCCGACCAGAAGCCGGAGGCGAATAGCATGAAACCGGCGGCGCCGATTGCGGCCAAACCGGCGCCGGTCACGAATACCAGGCGTGCGTCGAGCCGATCCGTCAGGCCGCTGAGAATAGGGACGGCGGCGGCGTAGGCGGCGAAGTAGATGCCGCTAATCCAGCCGGCCTGGGTGTTGGTGAGTTGCCACTCACTGAGGAAGACCGGCAGCAGCGCGGGAAAGGCGAAGGCGCCGACCATTGTCAGCACCTGCGCCGAGCACATGAGCGCCACCAGCGTTACGGGGGAAGTCGTTCGATCCACACCGGACTAAAGACGTGTCGGCTTCGCCGGCGCAAGTCCGCGAGGTTAGGGCATCATCTGGCTTGGTAAGGCGAGGCAGCCGGCGCTGCTACTCCCAGTAGGGCTTTGCCGCTACGAAGCTGTTCCAGTCGGCGACCGCCTGTTCGAGTGCGGTTTGCGAGTGGTGCGCATACCAGCCGACCAGAACGCCGGCGCCATAACGCATCTTGCCGACGATCGCCCCGCGGCGCTTGTTCTGGCCCAGGATTTGTTCGACCTGTGCCTCGGCAGTGGCCAGATCGTTCAGATGGCCAAGGCCATCCTGCAGCCCGCGCAGCCGGTTTACGTAGCTTTTTGTTTTCTTCTTGCCGTACAGCGCCGCAAAGAACTCCGAGGCATAACGCAGCTTCTTGAGGGACAGCCTGATCTCGTGGCGGGCCTCGGGCGTCAGTTCCGCAAACTTCTTTCCGGCGGACAATGTGCGCCGGTGAGTCTTGCGCATCCAACGCCGGGAGAAATCGGTGACGGGTTGATCAAGCAGCTTCGAGCCCCCGGCGCGCCAATCGCGCCGTTCCAACCAAGCGCCGAACCGCAAGAGGAAGGTCGTGTATCGGGGCGACGTCAGTGCCTCTCTCGCATCTTCGTAGGCGCGGTCGCGCGCCGCTTCGGCAGCTTCGCGCAGCGCCGCGACGCCCTCGTCATCGGGCCGGGCAGCAGCAATCGGCGTCATCAGATCCTGCAGGAAGACATCCAGGTCGCGGGCCGGACCCACGGACTGCAGCAACCATTTGGCCTCGATCTTGATCCATTCGATCGCCGGCTTGTCCATGGTCTTGCCGAAGATGGCCAAGGCGGATCTGAGTCGGCGCTGGGCGACACGAAGCTGATGCACGCCCTCCGCATCGGTGCCATCAATGGCGGCCGCCTGGTTCGCCAGCCACTGTTCGAAACAGCTGCCGAGGACCAGGGCGATCGCATCGTCAACGGTCCGAGCGCCGCGCAGATCGATGCCCGCTGCCTTGCTCCATTTGGGGCGGGACCCGGTCACCAGGTCCCAGCCGCGCGACCACTTGCTGCGCGTCTCAACGCGAAGCGGCGCGACCTTGCTGAGTTCCAACGCCAGGTCGAAGATCGCCGCCGCGTTGCCCTCAAGCAGCTCCAACTCGATCTCGGCGAGGGGCAGCGCCGATTGCTCCGCCTTGATCTCACCACGGTCGAAGGCGGCCTCGACGACCGCCCCGCCTTTGTCGGCGGCGTGATCGACCACGGCGATCTGTCGGGACACGTTGGTCTCGAAGACCGGCGCCAGCTTCTCCAGGCCACGAAGACCACCGAGCTCGTCCCGCCCCTTGAGGGCGTTGAGGTCAATCCCGAGCTGCGTCAGCTTGGCGTTCCACTCCCGCCGGCGCACACCGTTGCCGTTCGGGGCGTTGGTTTTCAGCGTCTGGACAATCTCGTCACCATCGGTGCGCACCCTTAGGCCGATCCCGCGTTGCCGCAGGTCAAAACCGGGCGTGTCATAGTATCTTGCGACGAGTTTGCTGGTGCGGACGGGTTCGGTGCGCCGGCCAAGCAGTTCGCCTTCATTCCAGGCTGATTCCAAACCCGCCGGATCCCCAACCAGCTTGAGTTCCAGTTCCAGGTTCTCGGACCGTTCTTGGCTGCCCATTCGGCTTGCGCTCTACCCTTGTCTGAAGGTTAGTGGATCAAATAGTACAGTGATGGTATCGAAACACCCGCATTCGACAACTTCAACAGGTTGTCCGGATTCCGATCAAAAAAATGCCCGCCGCAAAGGAGACGAAACTGAGAACGCTTCTACTTCTGCGGCACGCCAAGTCCAGCTGGGGCGACGGATCACTCGATGACTTTCAGCGGCCACTTGCGCCCAGAGGGGAACGGGCCGCGCGGGCCGTTGGCGGATACATGGCGCAGCTTGGGCTGATTCCCAAGAGGGTGCTTTGCTCGCCCGCTGTCCGCACGACGGAGACCTGGTCGATCATCGAGCGGGCCTTGGGACAAGGGGCCAATCCAGAGACACCGGAGGCCCTGTACCTGGCCGAACCGCAGACCATGCTCGATCTTGTCAGAGACACCGCCGACGATGTGCCGACGGTTCTGGTGATCGCCCACAACCCCGGAATTGCGACTCTGGCGCTGCAATTGGCGCAGGACGGTAGCCGCGCGGAGATACGGTCAATGGCCGAGAAGTATCCGACCGGGGGCCTCGCCGAGATTCAGTTCGAGGCGGCGAACTGGCGTGCGGCCGACGAGGGTCGGCTGGTTCGGTTCGTGCGGCCGCGCGACCTGGAAACCGACTAAGCCGCTACATGACCGGACTAATTCCCGCCCATTTCGCGGGACCGCTTTGTGGCGGCCGCGACTGCTTCCGTCATCAAAGCCCGAAGCCGATCATCCTCCGTCAGAACCGACAGAGCAGCGGCGGTCGTACCGCGAGGGCTCGTCACCTGTTCCCGGAGTCGGGCTGGCGCGGTGTCGCTTTCGACGGCAAGGCGTGCGGCACCGCCGACCGTCTGCAGGGCGAGCGCATCGGCCAGTTCGTCGGGTAGGCCAGCGGACCGCGCTGCGGCCGCCAGGCACTCGACCATGTGAAAGACGTACGCTGGGCCGGAGCCGGAGACGGCCGTCACGGCATCCATCAGGCCCTCATCATCGACAGACCAGACCTTTCCCGCGGCGCAGAGCAGTTGTTGCGCGAATGCCGTGTCATCGGCCGAGACCTGTTCGTTGCTGAAACAGACGATTGCCCCTTGGCCGATGGCGGCGGGCGTGTTTGGCATGCAACGGATCACCGGCGTCCCGGCCCCCAACGCATTCTGGATCGCGGCACTGCCGACCCCAGCGACAATCGATAGAAAGGTCGACGGCCCGCCGCCGAAGCGGCCGTAGTCCGGCAGAACGTCCATGATAACCTGTGGCTTCACGGCCAGCACGACCAGGCGGGGCGATAAGTCCGCCGGCAGCGACGCGGCGCTGTCGTAGCAAGCCGCCGACGTCGCGCCGGCCCGATCGCGCAGCTCATCGACCGGCTCGACAACGTGCAACTGCGCCGGAGAGAGGCCGCCGCGCAACCATCCCTTGAGCAGGGCGAACCCCATATTGCCGCAGCCGACCAGGAGAACCGTATCCGTCATCTCGATTGCACCACGTTCAAAGACCGAAGATGGCCTACGCGGTTGTCAGGCGAAGGCCAGATGGACCTTCATCGCACGCTGGCGGTCGCGGGCAAAGTCAAAGGCGTCGTCGACCCGGCTCATCGAAAAGGTCCGGGTTAGGATGGGGTCGATGTCGATGAGCCCATCCACAATGTAACGGACCGCCCAGGCGAACTCGCGGTGGAAGCGGAAGCTCCCGTGGTAGGTGATCTCTTTCCCCATCATCACGCTCGTCGGCACGCTGACCGCGCCTCGGGAGAACATCCCGACCTGAACGATCACAGCGCCTGGCGCCGCGGCGTCGAAACACCCGGCCAGAGCGGCCGCGTTGCCGGACGCCTCGAAGCACACATCGAATCCGCCGAGGTCTGTCGACAGCCGCTCAAGACCATCCGGATCATTTGCGACATTGAGCGAATGGCTGGCGCCCATCTTCATCGCCGTCTCCAACGGGGCATCGACGATGTCCGTGGCGCAAATCGATTGTGCCCCAGCACGGTGCGCGGCAGCGACAATGAGCGCGCCAATCGGACCTGAGCCCGTGACCAACACCCGCCGGCCGACGAGCGAACCGGCCAGGCTTACCGCATGTAGACAGACCGCCAACGGTTCGCCGCAGGCGGCCTTTTCAT
>JANQOE010000122.1 GCA_028279245.1 Alphaproteobacteria bacterium | reverse complement strand
CGCCTGACCTTCCAGTGTCGTCGCGGCATCGACCTGCGCAGTCGGCCCGTCGTTGGTGCCGGTGACCGTCACATTCACCGTCGCCGTATCGGTCCCGCCATTCCCATCCGCAACGCCGTAACGAATAGCGACATTGGCCGTTTCGCCAACGGCGAGCGAATTGTAGGCATTGCCCGGCTCGTACCGCAGCTCGTCGCCGACCACGCGCACGCTGCCCAGACCCGCCGTCACCGTCGCGCCGGTGATGGCAAGGCTGTCCGATGTGTCGGGGTCACGGTCGTTGCTCAACACATCGATCGTCACCCCGGAGTCTTCGCCGGTGGTCGCGGTGTCGGCCGCCGCCAGCGGATCATCGTTGGCGCCCACCACGTCAACGGTCACCGTCTCCTGCGCGGCCCCACCACGACCGTCCGACACCGCGTAGGTGAAGGTGACGGACTGTGTTTCCCCGGCGGCAAGCGCCTCAAACGCGCCGTCCGGCGTAAACGAGAACGTGCCGTCGGGATTGAGTGTCAGCGAACCCTGCGCCGGCCCTTCGACCAGGCTGTACTGCAGCGTATCGCCATCTGCATCGGTCGCATTGAGCTGTCCGGTCAGCGGGCCGCCGTTCTCCTCGACCGACAGGCCGCCATTGCCGGCAAACGCCGTGTTCGCACTCACCGCCAGCGTATGCCCGGTCCCCGCGTCGGTGGCCGCCCCCCCAGCGAAGTCATAACCAAGGACCAGATTTGGGTCGGTAGCGGCGATCGCGTTGGTCTCCGCATCAGTGGCGATATCCTCGGCGCTGCGAATGCCGTTGAACACGGTCACATCGGCAATGCGGCCGGAAAACTCTTGCCGCGCATCGAACCCACCGCCCACACGGTCCTGTTCCTGGCCAAGGGTCAGCGTACCACCGGTAGTGATCGGCCGCCCGGTTTGGTGGTTGGTGGAGATTGACGGTGCGCCGTCGACATACAAGTCGAGCGCTCCGTCCGCGGCATTCCAACTGACCGCCAAGTGGTGGTATTCGCCGTCGAACAGGCTGCGCATGTCGACGTCCAACGCCGTCACCCGCCCATTGATGTAGACGCCGAGCTTGCCGTTCGACTGCGCAAACAGCAGGAACTCATTGTTCGACCCGCCAACGGCGTAGGAGAACAGCGAGGTGCCGTTGGTTTGGCCCGGGACCGGATAGTCCGTCGAGCTGAAGGTCAATGCGACCGTGATCGCGTCCGTCGGAAAGTCGTTGATGCTGCGGACCATCGCGACATCGCCGCTGCGGCCCGCCTCGTTGAACGACAAAGCAAACCCGGTACCGGGACCGCCGACGGACCCGCCGATATCCGAGATGGGATCAATGACCGGCGCGCTATTCACCGCCGGTGCCGCATCGACCGCCGGCGCGTTCTCCGCATCCTCGCCCCCGAGCGCCGGGATCTCAGTCTGATTCGTCAGTTCGTTCTGTGCGGCACCGCGCTCATCACCCGTGCTCTCACCCGCGTCCCGATTGAGATCGGCAGACCGGCGCCCGGACGAACCACCCTGGCTCGCCGCCGGCTCACCCTGCGGCGAAGAGGGTTCCGCCATTTGGGCGTCACCGGCAGGCTTGGCCGGAGCCTCACTCATCTGCCGCGGCGCTGTGCCCTCGGCGCCTTCATCTTGGGTGAGGGGGGAGTCTTCCGATGCTGCCGCTTCAGCCAGTTCCGCTTCCGCCTCCGGCTGATCGAAGGGCCCCGCGTCCACATCGCCGCGATCCATCTGGATGTTGGCGGAGGACGGATCCTTGCCTAACGCCGGTGCGCCTGGGTCCCCTGCCAACGGCAACTCGACGTCCCGCTCCTGCTGATCCTTCGCCGGACCGGCGAGTTCGAACAGGTCTTCAGTGGAAGGCGATTGGTCGGCCTCGGAAGCGTTCTTCGCCATGATGGGATCTCAAAGTGATTACCTCCAAAGCCTAGCGCAGAAAGCTGAATCCACGAACAAATCAAAAGGAATAATTGGCCGAATTCTAAGAAAAAGCGTTGATTTGGAGAAGAAGTATTAAGGTTAATACTGATCACCATCCAGACGAGCCAAGACGTTCGGCCAACAAACACCTCTACCATTAGCGTCAGGGCGTCCGATTAACCTCAACGAAATCAGAATACTTTAATTCGACTACGTTGCCCGGCAGGGAGCCGGCCGAATGTGAGTCACGGCAGGACGCCGAAATGAGCAAGAGCAGACACGACCTGTCGCCGCGGGTAGATCCGGCCCTATGGGCCGTGTCGGTTGCGATCAACTTGCTCTCCCTCGCGCTGCCCCTCTTCATCCTGCTCATCTACGATCGGATCCTGCCCAACGCCGCGGTCGATACGCTGGTGGTTCTGGCCGGGGCCTTGGTCGTCGTGGTCTTGGTGGACGCCGGGCTGCGCCTCGGGCGCGCCCATATCCTCAATTGGAACGCCACCACCTTCGAACACCGCACCAATTGCCAGGCGGTGGATCACCTCTTGGCCGCCGACGCCAACGATTATGAACGGCAGTCGCCCGGCACCCACCTCGACCGCTTACGCGCGATCCAGACCCTCCGCGCCTTCCATGGCAGCGAGGCACGGCTACAGTCGTTGGACCTGCCGTTCGCTGCGATGTTCTTCCTTCTCATCTGGGCGATCGCGGGGCCGCTGGTCCTAGTCCCGGTCGCCATTATGGTGGTCATGGTGGCAGTCGGCGGCATTCTCGCCCGCCACCTGAAGCACGCGCTCGCGCAACGGGCGGCCCTGGACGACAAACGGCAAAGCTTCCTGATGGAGATCCTCGCCGGCATTCAGTCGGTCAAGGGTCGCCAGATGGAAGACCTGATGCTGCGCCGCTATGAACGGCTGCAAGAAGGGGCGGCGGCCCTTACCTACGAAGGCGCATATTTCAGTCAGGCCGCGCAAACCCTCGGCAACATCGTCTCCAACCTGACCTTCCTGGCGGTCGGTGTGATCGGCGCGGCCGGTGTCATGGACGGGCGGTTGACCATCGGTGAGCTTGCCGCGGCGACTTTGCTCTCGGGCCGCGCAGTGCATCCGATGCTCTCGGCCCTCGCCCTGTGGACCAGGTTTCAGTCCTTGCAACTTGCCCAGGTGCGCCTGAACAAGCTTTTCGAAACGAAACTGGAATCCGACAGCGCCGGCAAGGACACCGAGTTTGAGCTGCGGTCCGGGGTCAAACTGGTCGATGTCTCGTACCAACCCGGCGATGGACTGTCGGGTGTGGCCGACATCAACTTGGATGTCGAGATCGGCGAAATTGTCGGCATTGCCGGAAGCACCGCCAGCGGCAAGCGCCACTTGCTCCGGCTGCTGGCGGGTGAGGTCGTGCCGACGGCAGGGCAGGTCACCTATGACGGCAAGGACGTCGCCGACATCGCGCTACCGCGCTTGCGGAGCCAGATCGCCCATGTTTCGCCGACTCCCGCGCTGTTCAAAGGCACGATCCTCGAAAACCTGAGCCTGTTTCGCGGCTCCGGCCATGTTGGTCGGGCGCTCGCCGCCGCCCGGTCCGTCGGCTTGGACGGCGTCGTCAGTCGTCTCCCGCGCGGTTACGAAACCTTGGTCGCCGCCGGCGCTGAAGACGAACTGTCCCTCGGCATCCGGCAAATGCTGGCCACGGCAAGAGCCATCGCCGCGCGGCCGCGCCTGATGTTGCTCGATCAAGTCGACAACTCGCTGGATCATGCAAGCGGCAAGGCGCTGCGCGAGGCGCTGCTGAAGCTGCGCGCGACGACCGCGATCGTCATCGTCAGTCACCGCCCATCGACCCTGGCCATTGCCGACCGTACTTATCGGCTGGAACACGGCCGCCTGCACCCGGTCGAGCAGCCGGCTTCGACCCAGATTGCCGGTGCCGCCTGATGAACGCCGTCACCGTCATGCAAGGTGATCGCCTCGGTCGGGCATTGCACGACAATGCATTGACGGAACTGCATAGCGTCTCCGACGCGGCAGGTTGCCTGATGCCGCTGTTGGCCGCGCTGAACTGGCACGGCGAGCCGAGAAAGATCGCCGACGCGTCCCCGCACTTTGTCGATGGTCTCGACATCGTTGGTTTGCGCAAAATCCTCGCCAACCTGAACTACGCGACCTGCGCCCACCAATTGTCGCTGGCCCAGATCGATCCGCGGCTGTTGCCCTGTCTGTTCGCCCCGGCTGGCGGATCGCTGAAGGTCGTTCTCGAAAAGGCCGGCGACAAGTTCCAGGTCTTGGACGGGGCGACCGGCGCGTTGGGGCACATCAGCGGCGATCAGCAGGGCGAAGCGTTCTTCATAAGCAGCGTCGCCGCTGACGATGCTGAGAAAACGGCAAGCTGGTCCAAATGGGTGCGCGCCCGCTTCCACCGCTTCGTCGCCCAGATCCTTGGCGTCACGGCCATCACCAGTGTTTTGGCCCTGACGATCCCGCTGTTCATCATGGTGCTCTACGACCAGGTCATCCCGGCGAAATCGGCTAGCACCCTCGCTTTCCTGGGCGTTGGCATGATCATCGTCGTCGCCTGCGAAGCGCTCCTGCGGTTGGTCCGCGCTCGGCTCATCGCCTATGTCGGTGCACGCAGCGACCTGATCCTCGGCATCTCGGCACTGCGTCAGCTCTTACGCATTCCCATCGCCATGACGGAGCGGACGCCGATCGGCGCCCAGGTTGCCCGCCTACAGCAGTTCGAAGTCATTCGCGAATTCTTTGTCGGCCCGCTTGCCGGTGTGATCTTCGAGATCCCGTTTGTTATCCTTGCCATCGTCGTGATCGGTTTGATCGCCGGTCCGCTGATTTGGATCCCCATCGGGCTGACCGTCACCTTCGCCCTCATCGCCGCGATCGTCTACCCTAGCCTCCGCCGCACCAACCATACCGCCGGCCGGGCAACGTCCCGTCGCAACGAGTTTCTGATGGAAACCGTCGCTGGGCTGCGCGCGTTGAAGGAGGCCGGGGCCCAGGACGTCTGGGCGGACCGTCATCGCGAATTCTCGGCGGCGGCGGCACAGGCGCAGCATCGTGTCGCTCGGGCCAACGCAACCCTGCAGACTCTAAGCCAGCAACTGATGACCATAGCCGGCATCGCCACCCTTAGTTGGGGCGCCTACCGGGTGATGCAGGATCATATGACCGTCGGTGCGCTCATCGCCTCGATGGCGCTCACATGGCGCGTCGTCTCACCGCTCCAGTCCGGGCTGGTCAGTCTCTCGCGGCTGCATCAGGTCGTCGATGGCCTGCGCCAGATCGACCGTCTCATGTCGCTGCCACCGGAAAAGGAATCCCAACAGGCCTACCAGAGTTTTCGGCAGTTCAAGGGACGTGTCGGCTTCAACCGCGTCAGCATGCGCTACACGCCGGACGGCAATCCGGCGCTGCTCGGTGTCTCCTTTGCCACAGAACCGGGTCAGGTCGTCGCCGTCACCGGTCCCAGTGGCAGCGGCAAGTCGACGATCATGCGGCTCATTCTCGGCTTGTACGTGCCCCAAGCCGGCGCCGTGTCTCTCGACGGCATCGACACCCGCCAGCTCGATGTCGGCGAACTGCGCGGCGCCATCTCCTACATGCCCCAGTCGACCCACATCTACCACGGCTCGCTCGCCCAGAACCTCCGGTTGGCCAACCCCGTGGCCACCGATGCGGAACTGCGTCAGGCCGCCGAAGCCGCGCACCTGATGCCCGAAATCGACGCGTTGCCGGAGGGCTTCGAAACGCGGCTGACCGAGTCAGCGCACAGTTGGTTGTCGGAAGGCTTCCTCCGCAAACTCTGCCTCGCACAGACGCTCCTCAAACCGGCCAGCGTCTACGTCTTCGACGAACCGAGCAGCAACATGGACCATGCAGACGACGCCGCGTTCCTGCGCGTTGTCGAAGACTTGCGCAAACGCGCCACAGTTTTTCTCGTCACCCACCGGCCAAGTCATATTCGCATTGCCGACAAGGTGCTCGTCATGCGTGATGGCGGCGTCGCGTTCTTTGGCGATCCAGCAGAAATCGGCAGCAAGGAACCGCAGCCATGATCAAACGCAGTGAACGCGGCAATGAGCGCCACCGCCAGCAGCTTCTCGGCAACCTCTCGCTTCCGTTGGCACTGGAGGAAGCCGGCCCGCCCCGCGCGACCCTCCAGTTGGTGAGCGTGCTGACGGTGTTCGTGCTGGCGGCGCTCCTGTGGGCCGGCGTCACCCAGGTCGGTCAGGTCGCGGTGACGACTGGTCAGGTCGTCCCGGCAGCGCCACTGCAATCCATTCAGCATCTCGAAGGCGGCATCATTGATCGCATCCTCGTGGAGGAGGGCAGCCGCGTGCACGCCGGCCAGCCCCTGGTGCGCCTACGTGCGGCGTCGGCCTCCGCCGACCTTGATCAGCTGCGTGCCCGCGAAGCAGCGCTCGCCTTCCAGATTGAGCGGCTCAGCGCATATGTGGAAGACCGCGAACCTCAATTTGATGGGACAGCTGGCTTCGATAGGCTCCGCAACGATCAGTTGGACGTACTCACCACTCGCCGCGAAGCCGACGCCAATCGGCGCCAGATCCTGGTGCTGCAGGCCGATCAGCAGCGCGAGGAACGGGAAGGCCTGCGCAACAGGCAGGCCAATCTGCGCGCCCAGGCCGAGATACTGAAAGAACAACTGGAGGTGCGGGAACAACTGCACGCCAAGGGCTTGACGTCGAAACTGGTGGTCCTGGACACCCGGCGGGCCCTCGCCGCACTGCAAGCCGACCTGCTCGAAACCGATGCGGACCTCGCCCAGGCCGAACAGGCCGTACGCGAGGTCGACACCCGGCTAGTCGAACTTGAAGCGACCAGCGCTGCCGAAGCCTTCGACGAACTCGCCAAGGCGTCCGCCGAACTCGCCGAGGTGCGCGAAGCCATCGCCAAGCAGGAGGATCGCTTCTCCCGCCTGCTCTTGCGGGCTCCGGCAGACGGCATCGTCCAGGGCCTAGCCGTTGAGACGGTCGGCGGTGTTGTCGCCCCGGGTCAGGAGCTCATGAAGGTTGTCCCGACCGAGGGCGTCTTGTTGGCCGAAGTGCGCGTCAGCCCGAAGGACATCGGCCATGTCCGCGTCGGCCAATCAGCGGCGGTGAAAGTCTCCGCCTTTGACGTGGCCCGCCTCGGCGAGGTGGCTGGGGAGATCACCCAGCTCTCGCCGTCGACCTTCATCGACGATGCGGGCAATCCGTATTACCGCGCCCGCATTCGCCTCAGCCAAACCCATGTGGGCCGGGCCGAGGATAACAACGTCATTCAACCGGGCATGGTCGTCACTGCCGATGTGCAAACCGGCGCCCGTTCGATCCTTCAATACCTAGCCGGCCCGGCCTACCGCGCCTTCAGTTCAGCTTTGCGAGAAAAATAGTGCGTCTGCACAACACCAGACCGGCGGTCAGCGCCCCGGCGGATCTTGGTCCGTCCGTTCTGCTCGAACAGGGTCTGCAGCAGCTTGAGGCCGGCATCACGATTTTCGATGCCGACTTGCGCCTCGTCTTCTGCAATAGGAAGTTCCTGGAGTTGCGCGGCCTGCCAGCACACCTAGGACATCCCGGCACGCCCTTCGCCGCCATCGTTCGGCACAATGCGGAACACGGCGTCTATGGTCCGGGCGACATCGACCAACAGGTGCAGGACCATGTCGAACGCGCCCGTCGCTTCGAACCCCACCGGTTCGAGCGGGTGCTAAGGAACGGCCAGACTCTGGAGATCCAGGGCAACCCGCTCCCCGACGGCGGTTTCATCACGATCTATCGGGATGTCACCGAAAAACGCCAGGCCGAACAGACGATCCACCAGTTGGCCCTGCTCGACGGCCTGACCGGTCTCGCCAACCGCTCGTCTTTCATGCAGCAACTATCGGCCGCACTGCCGATGGCCGAACGGCAGCGGCAGAGTGTCGCCCTCATGATGCTCGACCTCGACCGCTTCAAGAACGTGAACGACATCTACGGCCATCCGGTCGGCGATGCGCTGCTAAAGGAAGTCGCCGGCCGGCTAAGGGAGCTGTTTCGTCGTATCGACACTGTAGCGCGCCTCGGTGGCGACGAGTTTGCCGTCATCCTCCCTTCGTTGAACGACCGGCGGATGGTGCGCCGCATCGCCCAGCGCGTGATCGACAGCCTGGCGCGCCCCGTCATGATCGCCGGCACGGAAATCCGCACCGGCACCAGCATCGGCGTCAGCTTCTTCCCGACCGACGACACCGATCCGGAGGAACTGATCCGCAAGGCCGACCTCGCTCTCTACAAGGCCAAGGCGGCGGGTCGCGGCAGTTACCACCTCTACGACAAGTCGTTGCACGAAGCGGTGCAGCGCCAAAAGCTGATAGAGGAGGAGCTGCGCCGCGCGCTGCAGCGCGACGAACTCACGCTGCACTATCAGCCGCAAGTCTCGATCGCCGATCGCCGGCTGATCGGCGTCGAGGCGCTGGTCCGCTGGCAGCATCCGGAACGTGGCTTGCTGCTACCGCAAGAGTTCCTCGAAACCGCCGAGACCGTCGGCCTCGTCGCCGAACTGGGCGAACGCGTCATGCGGCTGGCCTGTGAGCAGGCGAACCTCTGGCGCCTCGCCGGCTGGCCGGCGCTGCGCATGGCGGTGAACGTCTCGACCCGTCAGTTGCAAACCCACGACTTCGTCCGGGCCGTCCGCGATGTGCTCGCCGCGACGGATCTGCCGCCGGACTGGCTTGAGCTTGAAATCACCGAAGACAGCATCGTCACCGACGCCGACGCGGTCGGCCGCAAGCTGCTGACCCTCAAACAGCTCGGCGTCTCCATGGCCATCGACGACTTCGGCACCGGCTATTCGTCCCTCGGCTACCTCAAGAAGTTCCCGGTCGACCGGCTGAAGATCGACCGCGTCTTCATCAAGGATCTGCCGGACAGCAGCGACGACGCGGCCATCGCCGAAGCCATCATCAAGCTCGGCCACAGTCTTGGGCTCAGCGTTCTGGCCGAAGGCGTCGAGACCATCGAACAACTCGACCATTTGCAAGCGGCCGGCTGCGACGCCGTGCAGGGCTTCTACTACAGCCGGCCGCGCCCGGCGGAAGAGTTAGCGGACTTCAAAGCCGCGGATTAGACCGCCAACACCTCCTTATTGACCACCATCTTCGGGTCCAGCGTGCCGTCGAGCGCCGCCAGGGCATTGTCGACGCAGACAATCGCCATCCGCCGCGCGCATTCCTCGGTCAGCCCGGCGATGTGCGGGCTCAGCAGCACCCGGTCGTTTTGCAGCAGCGCATGTCCGGCTTGCGGCGGCTCGTCGGCGAATACATCGATTGCCGCGCCAGCGATCTGACCTTCGGTCAGCGCCGCGTCCAGCGCATCTTCGTCGACCAGCCCGCCGCGTGCCGTGTTGACCAGGAAAGCGCTAGGGCGCATGCCTGCCAACGCGTCGGCGCCGATGATGTTCTTGGTCTGCGGGCCGACCGGCAAATGCAGGCTGACATAGTCGGCGTCGCCGAGCGCGGCTATCAGATCGGTCGCACTGTGGTAAGAGCTTGCGCGAACAGTATCCGCGTCGACATACGGGTCGTAGACCACAACCTTCATGTCGAACGCGCGCGCCCGCGCCGCCAACTCCCGCCCGATCCGGCCGAACCCGACGATCAGCAGCGTCTTGCGCCACAGCTCACGGCTGGCAAAAGCCTCGCGGAGCTTCCAATCGCCTGACCGCACCGCCGCATCGTGTCGTCCAAGGCATTTCGCCAGGGCCAGCATCGCTGCGATCGCATGCTCTGCGACCGTCACCGCATTCACGTCACCGACCACCGTCAGCGGAATGCGGCGGCGGGTCAATGCGGCAACGTCGATATTGTCGTAGCCGACACCGTGCCGGGAGATCACACGCAGCTTCGGTGCGCTGTCGATCGCTTCGGCGGTGACCAATACCGTACGCACCACGAGCGCGTCCGCGTCCGGCAGCCGCGCAGCCACCTCTTCGCAGCTCGGCGCCTCCAGGAACTCGGCCTCGACGTCGCTGCGCTGCAGTAGATGCGCTACCCCATCGTCGTGCAGCCGGCCGGCAACGAGAACCCGCTTCATCGCCGAGTATCGCTAGTAGGTCGAGCTGCCGCCGCCCGCGCTGACGGACTCCCGCATTTCGGACAGCATTTCCTGACTCTTCATGGCCATCAGCCGCGCGTCGCCCAGCAACGTGATGAACTGATAACCGATGTCGATCATCTTCTTCGCGTAGGCCGTGCTGCCGCAGTGAATGCCGGCGATGACCCCATGCTTCTTCGCGGTCGCACAGATCAGCTCGATCGCCTCGACCACAACTTTCTCGGTCGGATCGAACCCGGGTTTGCACCCGACCGCCAGCGACAGGTCGGCGGGCCCGACATAAATCGCCTCCAGGCCCTCTACCGCCATGATCTCGTCGAGCTTTTCCAGTGACTCGGCGGTCTCGATCATCGCGAACGGCACCACGGTATCGTTGGCGTGCTGCCAATAGTCGGCGCCGGCATAGAGCAGCGCGCGCGCCGGGCCGAAGCTCCGGTTGCCCTTCGGCGGATACCGGCAGTACGACACCAGCCGTTCCGCTTCATCCTGGTTGCTCACCATCGGGCAGATCACACCGTAGGCGCCGGCATCCAGCGACTTCATGATGATGCCCGGTTCCAGCCACGGCACCCGCACCAACGGCATCACGTCGGTCGTCGAAATAGCCGTTAGCATCGGCACCAGCGACGTGTAGTCGTTGATGCCGTGTTGCATGTCGACCGTCAGGCTGTCCCACGCCTGATGAGCCATGGTCTCGGCGCTGAAGGTGCTCGGGATACCCAGCCAACCGTTGATAACCGCACCGCCGTCTGCCCAGATCTGCCGCAGCTTGTTTGGTCGCATCTCTCGTCCTTTTGTTTGTGTTGTCCGGATTAGGCGGCGACCCGCACCACAGCACCGCTGCGTAGGGATTCGTTGGCCGCGTCGGCCAGCAGCAGGGCGCGGCGTCCATCCTCGAAGGTCACGGAAGGCTCGCGCTTGTTGGCGACCGCATCGATGAAGTCATTCAACTCGTCGACATAGGCCTCCGGGTAGCGGTCGATAAAGAAGTACAGCAGCGGGTCGCGTTGCGCCGTCGCACCCTTTGTATAGCGCTCGACCGTGGTGGCCCGGCGGTTATGCGACTGCACCATACCATTGCTGCCGAACACCTCCAGCCGCTGGTCATACCCGTAGGCCGCGTTGCGCGAGCAGTTGATGTGACACTGTTTGCCGGACGCCGTGCGCATCATGACCATCGCCGTATCGACGTCGTTGATGGTCTCCAGCTCCGGCTCCACCAGCACGCTGCCCATGGCCATCACTTCGACCGGCTCTTCCCCCAGCAGGAACCGCGCCAGGTCGAAGTCATGGATCATCATGTCGCGGTACAACCCGCCGGAGACCTGCAGGTAGCTCATCGGCGCCAGCTCCGGGTCGCGGCTGGTAATAATGACTTGATAGACATCCCCGATCTCGCCGGCGCGCACCGCGTCATGCACCGCCCGGTGGGTTGGGTCGTAGCGGCGGTTGAAGGCGATCTGAATCGGCACCTTGCAATCGGCGATGTCCGCCTGACACTTGTTCACCCGGTCGATGTCCAAGTCTATCGGTTTCTCGCACAGGATCGCCTTACCCGCCTCGGCGGCGGCAGTAATCAGATCGACATGTGTATCGGTGGAGGACGCGATCAGCACGGCGTCCACATCGTCGCTCAGCACCGCGTCGACCGTCGCGTCGGCCCGGGCGCCGTGTTTCTCGGCCACCGCGCGCGCCGCCTCGGCCACCACGTCGTAGACGGAGACGAGCTCCGCGTCCGCATTCAGGGCTAGATTGTCAGCGTGCATCTTGCCGATACGGCCGGCACCGAACAGGCCAAACCGAAGCATGGGCCTCCCCCATATCTGTCGTTTCGTTGCCGTCCGTTACATCACAGCCGGCCCGGCCGGTCAAAGGGCGCCGCTATCCCTTCACCGCGCCGCCGGTCAGCCCCGCCACAATGTAGCGTTGCGCTGCCAGGAAGAAGACAATCGCCGGGGAGATCGTCAGGGTGATGAACGCCAGCACTCGGTTCCAATCGGCGCTGAACTCGCCGCGGAACTGCATGATGCCGAGCGGCCACGGGAACAGCCCGTCGGAGTTCAGCATCACCAGCGGCAGCAGGAAGTTGTTCCAGCTCTGCACCAGGGCAAAGATCCCGACCGTCGCCAGGATCGGTGTGGAGAGCGGCAGGGTGATGTGCCAGAAGAAGCGGATGTAGCCGCAGCCGTCGACGAAGGCCGCCTCGAACAGCTCATGCGGAAGTTGCCGGAAGAACGACCGAAGCAGCAGGATGCTGAAGCCGAGTGCGAAGGCGACCTGCGGCAGAATGACGCCCCAATAGGTATCCAACAGGCCCAGATCCCGCACTTTGATGAACAGCGGGATGATCGCCGTCGCGGCGGGGAACATTAGGCCGATCAGGAAATAGCCCATCAGGAAGCGGCTGCCGAAGAAGCGAATATGCGCCAGCACGAACGCCGCCATCGCCGCCGTGGCGAGGGTCAGGAACACAGTGAAGAAGGCGATAACCAGGGAATTCCACAGCAGCTCCCACAGCCGCGGCCCAGTCAGGATTTCCCAGTAGAACTCCCAGCGCCAGTCGTTCGGCCAGCCGAACGGGTCGACCCGTAGCTCGCCCAGCGACTTGAAGCCACCCAGCACCGTGGCGATCAGCGGGATGACGACGATACCGGTCACCAACATCAGCATCGTGTACTTGAATATGTCGAAGCCTTCGATCCGTCGGGTCTGCATCGTCAGGCCTGCTTGAACAGGTTGCGCCGGTACAGCAGCGCGAACACCAGGCAGATGAAGAACAGCACCACGCCGACCGCGCTGCCGAACCCGATCCGCAACCGCACGATCCCGAACTGGTACAGGTAGGTCACGATGGTATGGCTGGAATTCGACGGCCCGCCGCCGGTCAGTGGCATCACCAGATCGAACAGTTGCAACGACCCCAACACCGCGAAGAAGACGGAGATCATGATGGTCGGCTTCAGCAACGGCAGGGTGACGTAACGTGTCACCTGCCACCGCGTTGCGCCGTCGACTTTGGCGGCGTCGATCAGGTCGCGCGGGATGTTCTGCAAACCAGCGATGTAGATCATCATGTGGAAGCCGAAATACTTCCACACGACGACGGCCATGATCGCGTACATCGCCAATCCGCGCTCTGCCAGCACGAATGGCGCTTCCGCGCCGAACACCCCCCAGATCGCCGAGACCAGGCCAAATTCGCCGTCGTAGATGAACCGCCAAATCAGTCCGGTCGCCACCTCGGCCAGGATGAACGGCAGGAAGAAGATCGTGCGGAAGAAGTACGATCCGCGGATACGCTGCGCGAGAAACATCGCCATGCCCAACGCCAGCGGCAACTGCACGAGGATCGACACCAGAATAACCAGACCGGTGTTGAACAGGGCGGACTTGAACACCCGTTGCCCGGCCAGGAACTCGTAATTGCGCGTGCCGACGAAGTCGGTCACCTCGCCATACCCGTTCCACTTGAAGAAGCCGAGAAAACCGGCTTCGCCGATCGGGATCACCACGAAGATCGTGAACAGCAGCAGCGCCGGCGGCAGGAACAGCACCATCGTGGTGAGCCGCCCGTGCCGATTGATGTGGTGCAGCGAAGAGGGAAGGGACCAACTGCGGCCGGTGGTCTGCCGCTCCGGGCCGGTAACGACCGAGGTGGTCATGCGTGGCACCTGCTTGGCCCGGCTCCGCTAAGGTCCGGGCAGCGGTATGGGGCGGGGAAGGCCCGTGCCATGACCTTCCCCGCCACCCGTCCTAGTTCTCGAATTCCCAGGCTTCGTGCACGGCCTCGGCCGCTTCCTCCGGCGTGATGACGCCGGCAGCCAGGTCGGCGGAGATATCGTTCACAACGCGTCCCACATCCGGGCCGAGCATCTGGTCGTAGAAGATCTGGTGATAGTTCGACGCCGAGATGTTCTCCGACACCTGACGGAAGAACGGATTCTGCATCTCGTCCGCGGCACCCTTCGCCACCGGGATGAAGAACCCTTCGCGGCCCATCATCCGCTGGTTCTCCTGGTTGGTGAAGAACCGCATGAACTCGACGGCCTCGTCGGATGCGTCCTTGGAGAAGATCCAGCCATTGATTCCGCCCAGAGTATCGGTCGGTTCACCGACACCGCCCTCGACGCTGGGGAAGGGGAACCAGCCGAGATTATCGTCCGGGATACCTTCTTTGCTGACGCTATTTGAGCGCTGCACGTTGTAGTCCCAGTTGCCCATGAAATGCATCGCCGCATTGCCATCGCCGAAGTATCCGGCGGCTTCGGGGTAGGTGTTGGCCAGATAGCCGCGTTGATATGGTTCCAGCGCATTGAGTTGGTTGAACAGTTCACCGGCCTTGACGAATGTCTCGCCGTTGAAACCCTCGCCGCCAACCGCGGCCTCGAATCCTGCTTTACCGCCCAGCCGGATCGCCAAATGGGTCCAGTAGAAATGCAGCGGCCATTTGTCGGCGCCGCCGGCGGCGATCGGTGTGATCCCGGCATCCTTAATCGTCTGTACGGCTGTTAGCAGGTCGTCCCAGGTCTGGATGTCCTCGGCGTTTACGCCGGCCTGCGCAAACAGCTCCTTGTTGTACCAAAAGCCCACTTGGGAGACGAGCATCGGCGCGCCATAGATCTTGCCGTCGTAGGTGAAGGCGTTGACCGCGGCGGGGCTCAGAGTGTCTGCCCAGCCGTCCTGCATGATGTCGTCGATGTCGCGCAACACGCCGGCCTCGACCTGCGCTTCGAACACCCCGCCGCCCCAGCTGTAGAAGATGTCCGGGCGGTCGTCGGATTGCAGAATTGTCGTCAGCTTGGCCTTGAACGCCTCGTTCTCAAGGAACTGCATCTCGATTGTGACGTCCGGGTTCTGCGCCTCGTAGTCGCGCGCCAACTGCTCCCAGGCAGCCTGGTTCGCCGGTACGGCTTCGATATGCAGCCATTTGACGGTGGTCTCGGCAAGGGCGGCCCCATGCCCGATCGCCATGGCACCGGCGATCGCAAAGGGAACGGCGAAGAGTCTATTCATGGTTCCTCCCATGGAAATGGCCCGGCTCCCGCGGGGCGGCTGAGCGTCTTGGGACACGTCCGGGAACCTGGTTTTTTATTTGTGTCCCGAATTAAATACTCCTAGAATTTGCGAAAGGGTGTCAAGCCCAAAACGCGTCGGAGAGGATTTGTTGAGCGGATATTTCGGCAAGCGCCGTTATCGGCTCGGGGAGCTGGGCCGGAAAGATGCATCATAAAATCCAGGTCTCGAAATAAAGCGCGGCCCCCTTGGATATGGAAACCAACGCGCGCGCCAATCTCGGCCGGCCTCGGATCAAGACCGCCGACCCGGAACTCATGCGCGCCATCAACCGGTTCCACGTGCTGGACGCCGTCCGCCTGTATGGGCCGATTTCGCGGGTTGAAATCGCCGAACGGACGGAACTCAGCCCCGCTACGGTCTCCGCCATCACCGGCGCCCTGATCGAAGATTCGTTGATCGACGCGAAGCACGTCCAGCTCGTCAACGGCGGGCCGCGCGGCCGCCCGCGGGTGATGCTGGAACTAAACCGCCGGGCTGCACATGTGTGCGGGGTCAGGCTGTCGGCCGACCGCATCGCCATTGCCGTCACCGACTTTCGCGCCGACGTGGTGGGGGCCGTCAATCTGCCGATCCGCCCGGCCCGCCAGCCAGTGGCGGTGGTCGCCGACATTATCGAAGACGGCGTCCGCCAGTGCGTCGCCGACGCCGGACTCCGGCTTGATGATGTTGAGGGAGTCGGCATCGGCCTGCCTGGGGTGGTCGACGGCCGCACCGGTATCTGCCTGTCGAGCCCGATCCTCAGCGAAGGCGCCGCCGACCTGGCAAAGCTGTTGGATGACCGGTTCCCCGCGCCGGTGACCGTCGAGAACGACGCCCATCTGGTGGCCCTCGCCGAACGCTGGTTCGGCCACGGCCGCGACGTTGACTCTTTCGCCGTCATCACCCTGGAGCACACCCTGGGCATCGGCGCGTTCGTCGGTGACGAGTTATTCCTCGGCGCCCGTGGCCTCGGTCCGACATTTGGGCGGTTGGCCTACACTCCGCCCGACGGCCGCATGGCCAGCACCATTGACGGCTACGCCTCCCAGGCCGGCATTCTGGCGCGCGCGGTGGCGACCGGCTGCGTCTCGGCCGCGGATGGCGGCATGCCGACGCCGACCCTGATGCGGCACCTGGTGGAACGGGCCGCCGACGGCGAGGCGGCGCTTGTCGACATCTACGCCAAGGCCGGAGAGGCGCTTGGCTTCGGCATCGCCCAACTCATCAATCTGACCAATCCGGCCAAGATCATTTTGTCGGGCCAGGGGCTCGAAGCAATCGACCTGATCCGTCAGCCGCTGCTCGCCACGGTCGAGACCTGGACCGCACAGGAACTGCAAGGCACCTCCGAAATTGTCTTTATCGACGAAGACGACGAGGTCTGGGCGCGCGGCGCCGCCTGCGCCGTCCTGCGTCAACTCTATGAAGCGCCGTGGAACAACGGCCAACGTCAAGCAAGACAGGGGAAGTAATGGAACGATCGAGAGTAGGTGTCGTCGGGTGCGGCGTCATCAGCGGCGCCTATCTGCAGCGCGCGCCAACCTTTGAAGTACTGGATGTCGTCGCCTGCGCCGACCTGAACCCGGACGCGGCCAAAGCCAGGGCCGACGAATTCGGCTTGCGCGCCTTGACGGTCGAGCAACTGCTCGCCGATCCCGATATCGACATCGTGCTCAATCTGACCACACCCCAGGCCCATGTGGATATTGATCTGGCGGCGCTCGCCGCCGGCAAGCATGTGCATTCGGAAAAGCCGTTGGCGCTCACCGACGCGGAGGTTTTTGCCGGCCATGGCGCTCTTCAGCGGCGCCGCCTCCGCA
>JANQOE010000053.1 GCA_028279245.1 Alphaproteobacteria bacterium | reverse complement strand
GGTTGCCGCGGGCCACCTTCTCCGGGTCGAGTTCGGCGTCGGTCTTGCCCAGATAGACTTTCTGAAAGCGGCAGACGGCGATGTAGGGTTCGTGGCTGTATTGCTCCCAGAACAGGAACTCCCAAACTTTGGCCCGGGCGAACGGGTCGGCCGGCAACAGCTCGGTGCCTTCGGCAAGATGCAGGACGATGGCGTTCGATTGGGCCAGCGGGCGGCCGTCGTCGAAACGGACGCACGGCACCTGACCAGTCGGGTTCATCGCAAGGAAGTCCGGCTTGCGGGTGTCGCCGGCGGCGAGGTCGACCTCCACCCACCGATAATCGAGGCCCAGCTTGTCCGCCGTGTATTTGACCTTGAGGCAATTGCCGGACCTGCGGTCGCCATAGATGAGCAAGCGCGCCTCCTGAATGCTTGTCGCCAGAACGCGTTGTCTGTATTTGCAGAAACGCAGTCAGAGGGGAAGACAGATGGCGCAGCGGGCGTTCACGGCCTCCGGTTTCCTGGTGCGTTGGGCGATCGCCATGGTGCTGGTCTTCGCCACCTTCAATCCGACCCAGTTCTCCTACTATGGTTGGGTGACCGGAGCGGCGCAGGACAACCTACCACTCAAGGCTCTGGCCGGCATCGTGCTGGTCATCCTGTACGTCATCTATCTGCGGGCGACGTGGCGGTCGATCGGGCCGATCGGCCTGGCGCTTGCCGCGGCTTTCTTCGCGGCGGTGATTTGGGTGTTGATCGATACTGGCCTGCTGACGCTGGAACAACCCACCCTGCTGACAAACCTGCTGCTGGCCGTGTTCGCGACCATTCTCGCCATCGGCATCTCCTGGTCACACATCCGGCGCCGGGTCAGCGGACAGGCGGATGTCGACGACGTGGATGCATAAGCGCCATGCATTAGCCGCAACCCTGGGTATCGTAAAACGAACTCACAATTCGCCCGGCCTTGACCAAATGTCCGCCAACTTTGTTTGCCCCACTGCGGGCCGGTTGACATGGAGAGACAGCGGACATGCACATCCGCCTGGAACGAGAAGAACAGGGTTTCGAGATTGACTGCGGCTGCGGCACGCGGTTCATGGCGCCATACAAATCGCACCACGCGACCTGCCCCGCCTGCGGCGCCGTCGAGGTCATGCCGGCTTTGTTCGACGAGTGGTGGCGGGCGGAGCCAACCTGCGGCCGGTACGCCTACCGCGAAGCCTAGCCGGCCGGTTGCCGGGCGGCTTTACGGCGGCGCTTCAGGTCCTCACGAAATGGCCGCTCGTACTTCTTGCTGGCGGTGGCGAAGGCGACCGCGGACAGCCTCTGCGCATTCTCAATGACGAATGCACCAACGGCGTCCGGGTAGAGCTCGTGGGCTTCGCGCAGGGTCCAGCCGACGCCGCGCTGCACGAAGTGATCCGCATCGGCCAGCAGCGGTTCGACAAGCTGTAAGATCTGTGGTGCGGCCAGCGGCGCTTTGCGTGACCGCGCCCGGACGATAAGGCTGACAACGGACTGGCGCCGCTCCCAAGGGTTGGACGACGTGTTCCATCGCTGCAGCAGCGGGTAGACCTCACCCGGCCGCTCATCGAGCAATTGAACGAAGAAACTCGACAGGACGTCGGAGTGCACCCAGTTGTCGACGGTTTTTACCCACCGCTGGGCAGTTGGAAATGCGGCGGGACGCGCGTTGGCTTTGACACGTTCGAGAAAGAAACAGGCCTGGCTGCGCGTCTCGTAGTAGGTGGCGCCGTGCCAGACCTGATCCCAGGCGCCGAGCCGGTCCTCGACGGTTCCGGCGGCGAAACCATAACCCTGGCGGAACAGGCGCCGCTGGTGTGGGACGGAGTGGCCGAGACACGGCATGGCCGTGCCGATGTAGGCCTGCAACGCATCCAGGTCTTTACTCTTCGCTTCGCCCGCCTCGGCCTCTAGACGGGCCTCGACCTCGGCAACGGGCGACGCGCCATCAGGTGGGGGCGCCGTAGCCGCCTCCACTCGGCGTCTCCAGGACGAACACATCGCCCGCCGCGACATCGGCGCGGTCTGTCCCCGTCATCTCCGTGCGAGTGCCGTCGGCCCGTTCGATCCAGTTGCGGCCCAAAGCGCCGGGAGATCCGCCGGCCACGCCATAGGGGGGGACGCGGCGGTGGTTGGCGAGGACGATGACTTCCATCGGTTCGCCAAAGCGAATGCGCCGACGCGTGCCGTCGCCGCCGCGGTGTTTCCCGGCGCCGCCGCTGCCGGGACGCACTTCGAAGCTTTCCAGCACGACGGGGAAGCGCCACTCCAAGATCTCGGGGTCGGTCAGGCGGCTGTTGGTCATGTGAGTGTGCACGGCCGAGGTGCCGTCGAAATCCGGCCCGGCGCCGGAGCCGCCGCAGACCGTCTCGTAGTACTGATAATGCTCGTTGCCGAAGGTGATGTTGTTCATCGTGCCCTGGGCGGCAGCCATCACGCCGAGCGCGCCATAAAGCGCGTCGGTGACAGCCTGGGACGTTTCGACGTTCCCGGCGACGACCGCCGCTGGGTATGCAGGGGACAGCAGTGTGCCATCGGGGATGCGAATTTCGATCGGCTTGAGACAGCCTTCGTTCATCGGGATCTCATCATCCACCAGAGTCCGAAACACGTAGAGCACGGCGGCACGGCAGACGGCGCGCGGGGCGTTGAAGTTCGTCGGCTGCTGTGGACTGGTACCCGTGAAGTCGATGACGGCGCGGCGGGCGACCTTGTCGATCGACACGTTCACCTGGATCTGACTGCCGTCGTCGAAGGGGTAGGTGAAACTGCCGTCGCTCAACACCTCGATGACGCGGCGCACCGACTCTTCGGCATTGTCCTGCACGTGGCGCATATAGGCCTGGACGGTGGCCAAGCCGAAATGGTCGACCATGCGCCGCAGTTCGACCACGCCCTTTTCGTTGGCGGCGATCTGCGCCTGGAGGTCGGCGATGTTCTGATCCGGATTGCGGGCCGGGTATTTGCCGCTGGCGAGCACACGGCGGATGCCAGCCTCGTCGAATTGACCGCCCGACACCAAGCGGAAGTTGTCGATGAGCACGCCTTCCTCTTCGACCGCACGACTGTCCGCCGGCATGGAGCCGGGCGTCAGTCCGCCGATGTCGGCGTGGTGGCCGCGGCTGCCGACGAAGAACAGCAGATCCTTCCCGCTTTCGTCGAATACCGGGGTCACAACGGTGACGTCGGGCAGGTGGGTGCCGCCGTTGTAGGGAGCGTTCAGGACATAGACATCGCCGTCTGTCATGCAGCCCCGGTTGTCCTGAATGACCGCGCGGACGCTTTCACTCATCGAGCCGAGATGCACCGGCATGTGCGGGGCGTTGGCGACCAGGCCGCCCTGGGCATCGAAAACGGCGCAGGAGAAGTCGAGCCGTTCCTTGATGTTCACCGAGTAGGCGGTGTTCTGCAGGGTCACGCCCATCTGTTCGGCGATTGACATGTAGAGGTTGTTGAACACCTCCAACATCACCGGGTCGCTGTGGGTGCCGATAGCGGCTTGACGGGCGACCGGTACGACGCGGTCCAGAACCAAGTCTCCGCGGTCTGTCATCGAGGCACGCCAGCCCGGTTCGACGACTGTTGTCGCGACACTCTCGCGAATGATCGCCGGGCCGTCGATGACATCGCCGGCGCGCAAATCATCGCGGTCGTAGAGCGGCGTGCGGTGGCTTGTGCCGGCCATCACGGCTTCGACGTCGGCCACCGATTGCGCGGCACCAGTGGTGCGGGCTGCGACGTCCGAGTGACGGGCGCCGTTTTCACCCGACGCGCCAATCACCTCGATGGTAGCGGTGTCGACGATCAGCGCCTTGCCTGGCATCGTGAAGCCGTAGCGCGACTGGTAGGCCTCCGCGAAAGCGCGAGCCATGGCAGCGGGCGTTGCGTAATCAACGGGAATAGCGGTGTCCGTGCCTTCGTATTTCAGGTGGAGTTGGCGCCGGGCGGTCGTGTGCTCGGACGCGATGTTCTGCGCGGCCATTTCGGAACGGCCGCTTTGCTCTAGGGCGTCCAGGGTTGCTTCGATGTCGGCAATGCTTTCGTCCCGGAGTTCGTCTTCGATCGATTGCTCGCGCAGGATACGCAAGTCGGCGAGGCCCATACCGTAGGCGGACAGCACCCCCGCCAGCGGATGCAAAAACACTCGGGTCATGCCGAGCGCGTCGGCGACCAGGCAGGCATGCTGACCGCCGGCGCCGCCGAAACTGCACAAGGTGTACTCGGTCACGTCATAACCGCGCTGGACCGATATCTTCTTGATGGCGTTCGCCATGTTTTCGACAGCGATGCGCAAGAAGCCCTCAGCCACTTCGACCGGCGTGCGGCGATCGCCGGTGGCCTGGTGAATGCAGTCGGCGAGTTCCTCGAACCGCTGCCGGACAATGGCAGCGTCGAGGGGTTGGTCCTGGTTCGGGCCGAACACTTGGGGGAAGAAGCGCGGCTGCAGCTTGCCCAGCATGACGTTGCAGTCCGTCACCGTCAGTGGTCCGCCGCGGCGGTAGCAAGCCGGGCCAGGATCGGCGCCGGCGGATTCGGGCCCGACCCGATAGCGCGCGCCGTCGAAGGTGCATTTGGAGCCGCCGCCCGCCGCCACGGTGTGGATCTGCATCATCGGCGCGCGCATGCGGACGCCGGCAACCACGGTTTCGAAGGTGCGTTCGTACTCGCCGCTGAAGTGGGTGACGTCGGTCGAGGTGCCGCCCATGTCAAAACCGATGATCTGGTCGAAGCCGGCCGCGCTTGCACTCTCCACGGCGCCGACAATGCCGCCGGCGGGGCCCGACAAGATGGCGTCCTTGCCCTGGAACCGGTGGGCGTCGACCAAGCCACCGTTCGACTGCATGAACATCAGCCGGACACCGCCGAGGGCGCCGGCAACTTGATCCACGTAGCGGCGGAGGAGCGGCGACAGGTACGCGTCGACAACGGTTGTGTCGCCGCGACCGACTAGTTTGATCAACGGGCTGGTCTCGTGACTGGTCGAGACCTGGGTGAAGCCCAGGTCCGCCGCAAGCGCCGCCAACTGCTTTTCGTGCGCGGGAAAGCGGTAGGCATGCATGCAGACGATCGCCAGGCTTTCAATACCCCTGTCCCGCACGGCCGCGAGGCGTTCCCGCGCGGTCGTCACGTCAAGGGGCTCCAGGACCTTGCCGTGGGCACCGATCCGTTCGTCGAGTTCGACCACCTCCTCATACAAGAGGTCGGGCAGGATGATCTGACGGTCGAAGAGATGCGGGCGGTTCTGGTAGCCAATGCGCAAGGCGTCGCGAAAGCCGCGGGTGATGGCGAGCGCCGTGCGGGCGCCTTGACGTTCCAACAGCGCATTGGTGGCGACGGTGGTGCCCATTTTGACCGCTTCGATGCGTTCGGCCGGCACGGGTGTGTCGGGCGCGAGTTCCAGCAAGTCGCGGATGCCCTGAACCGCGGCGTCTTCGTAGGCCTCCGGGTTCTCGGACAGCAACTTGTGGGCGCGCAATGCGCCATCAGGTGTGCGTCCGACGATGTCAGTAAACGTGCCGCCGCGATCAATCCAGAACTGCCACCCCCCCGTCATGCTGGCTTAGGCCGACCGGGTCGCGGCACGTGGGTGGGCGATGATGTCAATTGGCTCGATCTTGAGCCACGCCATGCTGTTCTGTTCTGTCCGCGCCGGCTCCGTCAAATGTACGAGGGTGAAGCGCCGTTGTTGGATGAGGTTCCACATGGCCTGGCCCGTCTCCTTGCTGGCGAGTGATGCCGGCAGTTTGCCGTCATTTAGCAGCCCAACAAGGTGTTCGAGAAAAGTGTACGAAGGGTGGAAGGTCGACGCGGAGTCGATGAAGATCGAACTCGCCGGCGCCATTCGGGCCAGGTAGTTGGCCAGCAAGTCGATGATGCCGGGCACGTCGTGACGGAAGTCGCTGTAAAGGAGATCGATCGGCTTCTCGGGATTGGGATATGGCGGCAACTTGCGCTGCACGAGATCCAAATGATCGGTCAGCGCGAAGCGTTCGGCCAGCGCCTTGATGAATTCGCCGTAGCCGATGGTGCTGGTTGCACCGAACTCTTGTAGCGTCGGGTTGCCCCGCGTCTCCGGCCAATGACTGCCGTCGTCGACAGTCACCAAATGCCCATCGCCGTTTTCGCGCAACGCCTGGGCCATCATAAATGACGTGGGTCCAAGGCCGGTGCCAAGCTCCAGCGCTAGTTCCGGCCGCTGCATCTTGACGATCGCGTACAGAAACCAGGAGCGGCTTTCGGTCCCGTAGGTCGGGCCGGCCAGTTCGACGTACCGCGCGAGTTCGTTGTTCACAATGGTCGCTACAGGTGACCGTATGGCGGCGGCACGTACAACCCGGGGTCAGGGTAGTAGTCAATGAACATGTTGACCCGGGCGCGTTTGCCCTTGTTGCGGACGGAATGGCGCCAACGATTGTTGAAGTCGTAGACGCGGCCGAATTTCATCCCGAATTTCTTACCCCCAACCTTGTACTCGACGCCCGGCGATGGTGTTAGGGGCACGTGCAGCCGATGAGCCTTGTGTGCCATGTGCTGCCCATCATCGTGGGGCTTGATGTAGGCCCCCGGCGGCAACATCACGAGGGCCAGACGCGTCACGATGCCGGTGCCCGTCCGTAGGTAGTCAATGGCACGTTCGACCAGCGGGCCCAATACGGATTCGTGCTTCGGCCAATCGGGGAAGGTGTAGACCGGTCCCTCGTCCGTTTCTTGACGGTCGACGGGCATGAAGGGTGTGGGGTCCAGTTTCTCGCGGGCCGCCCATTTCTCGATCAGTTCCTCCAGGGTGTTCACGCCCCACGGGTTCTCCCAACGGCGCCATTCATGGCGAAACAGGATCGACTTGGTCACGCTATGGGCGGAATCGGCGAGCACATCCTGGCGAAAGGTATTCTCGACCCAGGCGTCGTCGCCCATCGCCTTGACGTGCTCGGCTGCCGCTGCGGCATCGATCGGACCGAGGTCTTTGAAAGGTACGCCGATATCCATGGCTCTCCGGGCCCCTGGGGTGGACTAGTATTATTGCCTAATCGCCTAGCTAGGTCACGGTAGCCTGGGGCCCGCAACGATCTATATCACCGCGATCAGAACCGATAGGGAATGCGATGCCGACGGAACGAAAGGTGGCACGGCTGGTCCCGGCGATGCCGACCTCGGATGGGGCGGGCGTGCGGCTGAACCGGACGATTGGCACGCCGCAACTCGATCATCTCGATCCCTTCCTGCTGCTGGACGCGTTCCACTCCGAGGAAGCGACCGACTATATCGCCGGCTTCCCGGACCACCCGCATCGCGGCTTCGAAACCGTGACCTACATGCTCGAGGGCCGGATGCGGCATCGGGACAACCAGGGCAACAGCGGCCTGTTGCGGTCGGGCGGTGCGCAGTGGATGACCGCCGGCCGCGGCATCGTGCATTCGGAAATGCCGGAGCAAGAAGAGGGGCTGATGAGCGGCTTTCAACTCTGGGTCAATCTGCCTGCCGCGCAGAAGATGTGCCCGCCCCGCTATCAGGACATCGACCCGGAGGACATCCCGGAAACGGTGACAGCGGATGGGGTGCGGGTGCGGGTGGTGGCCGGGTCTGCGGCCGGGCTGACCGGGGCGGCGACAGAGATTGCGGTGGACCCGCTGTATCTTGACCTGACGTTGCCGCCAGGCGCCCGATTTGTGCAACCCGTGCCGTCCGGACATACCGCGTTCGCCTATGTTTTTCAGGGCAGCGTGCAGATCGGCGAAACGACTGTTGGCGCACAGGTGTTGGCCGAACTGGGCGATGGCGATGAAGTCGGGATTAGCGCCGACGGGGATGCGCCGGCCCGCCTGTTGCTGATCGCCGGCCGGCCGCTGAACGAACCGATCGCCCGCTACGGCCCGTTCGTCATGAACACACGCGAGGAAATCGCCCAGGCGTTCGAAGACTTTCAACGCGGTGCGTTCTAGGCAGTGGCCGTCCGAATTCTGCTGACCCATCCGCCGGCGGCGCGCCAGCTCTACTACGGCGATGCCGAGGAGGGGCTGCGCCGTCTGGGCACGGTGGCGCTTCATGACGCCGACGTGCCGTTGGCGGATGCCGCGCTGATCGCGGCGGCCGCCGATGCCGATATCATCGTTGCCGACCGAGCCACCGCATTCCCGGCGACGGTGGTCAGGGACCTGACGAACGTCACCGCCATTGTCCGTTGCGCGGTCGATGTTCGGAACATCGATATCTCAGCGGCATCCGCGGCCGGCATTCTGGTGACGCACGCGAGCCCCGGGTTCGGGCCAGCGGTCGCCGAGCTGTTGATCGGGTTCATGGTGGATTGCGCGCGTGGCGTGTCGGCGGCAAGTCACGCCTACCGGCTGGGTCAAACACCTGTCGTGCGGATGGGCCGCCAACTCCGCGGCAGTACCGTCGGCATTGTCGGGTATGGACTGATCGGCCAGCACCTCGCGGCAACGGCCACCGCCCTGGGCATGTACGTGCTCGTCAACGACCCCTACGCAGCTATCCCCGCCGAATTCGAGCAGGTGGCGATGGACGATCTGTTACGGCGATCCGACTTTGTCGTGCCGCTGGCGGTGGCGACCGAAGAGACGGAGAACATGATCGGCGAAACGGCGCTCGCACAGATGAAGAGTTCGGCGTTCGTCATCAACGCCTCGCGCGGCAACCTCGTCGACGAGGCGGCGTTAACACGGGCGCTCGAGAATGGATCGATTGCCGGTGCTGCAATGGATGTGGGGCGTGCACCCGACCAAATGCCGTCGCCAGAGTTGGCCCGAATGGAGAATGTCGTCGCCACACCGCATATCGGCGGGCTGGTGCAGGAAGCCGTGGCCCACCAGGCTGACGAGACGGTGGCGCAGGTCGAGGCCATCGTCGGCGGAACGATTCCCGGTGGGGCGCTGAACGCCGACGATGCAACCCGAATGCGGCGGTTCAGCAGTTAGGCGCTGACGCATCTCCTCGAGGCGATATCCGCTGGCTGCCGAAGTCCCAACCGCTTGTGGTGCGGGGTGCAGCAGCCTAAATACGGCCGGCAACGCGAATGAATAACGGGGCGGCCGGCCGTGCAGTACGTCTATGTGATGAAGGGTGTGACGAAGGCTTTTCCCGGCAGTAAGCCGGTGCTGGAGAATATCACCCTGAGTTTCCTGCCGGGCGCGAAGATCGGCGTGCTTGGCTATAACGGCGCCGGCAAGTCGACGCTGCTGCGGATCATGGCCGGGGCGGACTCACCGTCGGATGGCGAGGCCTGGGCGGCGGATGGGATCAAGGTCGGCTATCTGCCGCAAGAGCCGGCCCTCGACCCGGCCAAGGACGTGCTGGGCAACGTCACCGAGGGCGTCGCCGAAACGAAGGCCCTGCTCGACCGGTTCAACGAGGTTAGTGCCCGCTTCGGCGAAGCACTCGACGACGACGCGATGAATGCGTTGATCGAGGAGCAGGCCGAGATCCAAAGCCAGATCGATGCGGCGGATGCCTGGGACCTGGACCGCAAGCTTGAGATCGCCATGGACGCGCTGCGCTGCCCGCCCGGCGATTCGCCGGTCGATGTGTTGTCGGGCGGTGAGCGACGACGGGTGGCCCTATGCCGGTTGCTGTTGTCGCAGCCGGACATGCTGCTGCTGGACGAACCGACGAACCATCTGGACGCCGAATCCGTCGCCTGGCTGGAACGATTTCTAGCAGAGTTCCCGGGCACGGTCGTCGCGGTGACCCATGACCGCTATTTCCTCGATAATGTCGCCGGGTGGATCCTGGAGCTGGACCGGGGCCGGGGCATCCCGTTCGAGGGCAACTATACGGCCTGGCTGGATGCCAAGGAAAAGCGGCTGAAGCAGGAAGAGCGCGAGGAAACGGGGCGGCAACGGACCATCCGCAGCGAACTGGAGTGGATCCGGCAGAGTCCGCGAGCCCGGCAGGCAAAGAGCAAGGCTCGGGTGAATGCCTATGAGGATCTGGTCGCGCAGAGCAAGTCTTCGGCGCCGGAGAAGGCGCAGATCACCATCGCGCCGGGGGAACGGCTGGGCGACCTGGTGATAGAGGCCAGCAATCTGTCGAAAGCCTATGACGATCGCCTGTTGTTTTCCGACCTGGATTTCAAAGTGCCGGCCGGGGCGATCGTCGGCATTATCGGCGCGAACGGCGCCGGCAAGACCACGCTGTTTCGGATGATCAGCGGCCAGGAAACGCCGGATGATGGCGACATCCGGCTGGGCGACACAGTTACATTGGGCTACGTCGACCAATCGCGCGACGCGTTGGCGGGCGACAAGACTGTCTGGGAAGAGATTTCCGAGGGACTAGACGTGATTGAACTCGGCCGACGGTCCGTGCCATCGCGCGCCTATGTCGCCGGGTTCAACTTCAAGAAAGGCGATCAGCAAAAGCTGGTCGGG
This sequence comes from Alphaproteobacteria bacterium, assembly GCA_028279245.1. Lineage (GTDB taxonomy): Bacteria > Pseudomonadota > Alphaproteobacteria > UBA6615 > UBA6615 > JANQOE01. Next base: position 36,934 of record JANQOE010000053.1, on the reverse strand, counting down.
CAACTGTCCGGCGGTGAGCGCAACCGGGTGCATCTTGCGAAGATGCTCAAATCTGGGGCGAATGTCCTGCTGCTCGACGAGCCGACGAATGATTTGGATGTTGATACGCTGCGGGCGCTGGAAGAAGCGATCAATGGCTTCGCCGGCTGCGTGCTGGTCATCAGCCATGACCGCTGGTTCCTCAACCGCCTGGCGACGCATGTGCTCGCCTTCGAGGGCGACAGCCACGTCGAGTGGTTTGAAGGCAACTACGACGAATACGAAGCCGATCGCCTACGGCGTCTTGGGCATGACGCCGAGCAGCCGCACGCTATCCGCTACAAGCGGTTGCAGCACTAGTTGGGGTCAGACGTTGCCCTGGGCGCGGTCGCGAAGGTCAATCAACAACCCGGGCAGCCCATCCTTGCGCAGGACGGACGCGAAGTCGTCACGGTAGGTCAGCGCCATGCTGACCCCCTCGACCATGACGTCGGTGACCCGGTAGACATCGCCGCTCGACCCGATCCGCCAATCGATGGTCACCGGCGTTTCTGGACTGGTGAAGAAGACACTTTGGACGAGGGACACTTTCTCTTCGCCGGAGGCATCAACAACCTCGGCACCGATGACATCGAACTTCTGTCCGGCGTATTGCTGGAACCGGTCCGCCCAGGTCGCCACGATGAGGTCCTGAAACAGCCCGACATATTGGCGGCGCTCCTCCTCACTCGCATTACGCCAGTGGCGGCCCAATGCGAACCGGGCGATCCCGGTGACTGCAAAGTGCTCCTGCAACAGGCCCCGGAACTTCTCGTCCCGCTGGGCAGCGGGTAAGTCCGCGACCGTCAGCGTGTCGATCGCTTCGGAGGCCAACTGCTCGATCAGGGTTTGGGAGCCGGTCAGCAAACGGTCCTCCGCGTGGGCGGGACCGGCGACGACTGAAACTAGGAGACCAACGACAAAAACAACGCTTGGTAGGCCAAGCGAACTACTGCGAAATGTCCTCGCTAATCGAGGGGAAATCGACGCCGATTGTCGGCGCGGGATCTGTCGGTTCAACCTGGTCGTTCCTTATCTGTTGCGCGCGACGTTGCCGGTACAAACTGCGTACCGTCGCATAGAAATCCAGTGAATTCCTCTCCAGGTCACGCACCTCCTCGATATTTCGAGAGGTGAAGTCTACTACTCCGGTAGCGGCACGGCCGATGCCGACCTCGGTGGAGGTGGCCAGACCAATCGGATCAATGAAGAAATCGATTCCGCGCCCCAACGCGTCCCGCACGTTGGATGGCCCGAAAATCGGCAGCATCACATAGGGCCCGCCGCCGGTCGGCGAGTCAGCCCACACTGCAAACGTCTGGCCGGCATCCTCGATGTCGAGCGGCTCATCCGACTCTATATCCGCAGTCCACAGGAACAGCATATTGGTGAAGAAGCGGCTGGCCGTCTGGTCCATCGCCTCGCCATCGCCCTGTAACGTCGCGTGGACGAAACTAAGTGGGAGCCTAGCGTTGAATATGACATTGCTGACGACGTTCTTCAGGAACGAAGGAACAAGGTCGCGATAAGTAACCGCCACCGGCTCCACCACAAACTTGGTGAGGCCCAGGTTGACCGAGAAGATGAACCGGTTCGTCGGTTCGAACGGGTCGTTTACTTCCTGGTATTCGGCCAGGGCGACCGGATCGTCTTGCGGCGGCAGCGTGCAGGCACTGACCAGCAAAGCGAGAACCGCAATTGCGCTGGGTGCGCGCACAAGCCCTACTAAGCCTCGAAGACCAAGCGCCATCTCTGTTCCGGCTTCCCAAACATGACAGTGCGGCGAACAGGTATTCCGCCACATTAACCGCGTTAGAGCCTAGCTAGCACACTCTGATCATTCAAAACCATTAAGCATAAAGCCAGTTTGCGCCCAAATGGACGCAGTGTTGCGCAACCAACACACTTAGAACGTCGACATAATGATATATTTATATGCTATGTTCCCGCCATGGATTACCTACTCACGGGCTTGCGGGCGGCGGCGGAACCGACCCGGCTGCGCATCTTGGCGCTTTGCGCCCAGAGCGACCTGACAGTTACCGACCTGACGGAAATCCTGAGCCAGAGCCAGCCGCGCGTGTCGCGCCACGTCAAAACCCTTTGCGACGCCGGCCTGCTGCAGCGCTGGCGGAACGGCCCATGGGCCTTTTGCCAGCTGGCCACCGACGGTCCCGGCGTGGCGCTGGCGCAGACGCTGGTGGACCAGATCCCCCGGGGCGACGAGACATTCCAGTTGGATAGTCAGAGGCTTAGCCGCCTCGTGCGGGCGCGGGCCGAACGGGCCGCGGCTTTTTTCCGGGACAATGCCTCGGATTGGGATGCCATTCGCTCCATGGGTATCGACCAGCAGGCCGTCGAGACGGCCATGCTGACGAACCTGCCGGCGGGTGGCCGGTTACTCGACGTGGGGACCGGCACCGGGTGGGTGCTCCGCACCCTCGGGCCACGGGTCAAGGCGGCTACGGGTATCGATGTTTCGGTGGAAATGCTGGCGGTCGCCCGGGCCAATCTGGCGCATGTCGGACTGCGCAACTGCGTGCTGCGGCAGGGCGACATGTACCGGCTGCCATGGGCGGATGGCCATTTCGACATCGCGACACTGCATATGGTGCTGCACTACGCGGACCGGCCGGCGGAAGCCATCGGCGAAGCGGGCCGGGTGGTGCGCGATGGCGGCCGGCTGGTGGTGGTCGATTTTCGATCCCACGGGCGACAAGAGTTCCGGCAAGACCTCGCTCATGTCTGGCTGGGGTTCGAGACAGCGCAGATCGAAGGGTGGCTGGGCAGCGCCGGCCTGTCGCTTGAAACAACGGCCGAGATCGCCGGGACGGGCTTGTCTGTGATGATCTGGGTCGCGTCGAAACAGAGTATCGCCACAGAGGTCGCCGCATGAGTTTATTGAAGTCCTTCGCCGAGAATGGCGGGCGGCGGGTGCCGGATGTCAGTTTCGAGTTCTTCCCACCGAAAACGGAGAAGATGGCGGAGACCCTGTGGTCGACGGTGACGCGGCTGGCGCCGTTGGCGCCGCGGTTTGTGTCGGTCACCTATGGCGCCGGCGGTAGCACACGGCAACGCACCCACGACACAGTTGCCCGGATCCGGCAGGAAACGCAGCTTGAACCGGCGGCGCATCTGACCTGCGTGGCGGCAACAACGAACGAGGTCAATGACGTCGCGCGCGGCTACTGGGAGGCAGGAGTCCGCCACATCGTCGCGTTGCGCGGCGACCCACCCGAAGGATCCGAGACCTTCGAGCCGACACCCGGCGGCTACACATCCTCGACCGATCTGGTCGCGGGTCTGAAGCGAGTGGCCGACTTTGAGATTTCCGTCGCGTGTTATCCGGAAACGCACCCGGAAGCGGCGAGCCCTGAGTCCGATCTCGACAATCTCAAACGGAAGATCGACGCCGGCGCCTCCCGCGCCATCTCCCAATTCTTCTTCGACCCCGACGTGTTTCTGCGGTTTCGAGACCGGGTGGCGGCGATTGGCGTTGATGTGCCGATTGTGCCGGGGATATTGCCGGTCACGAATTTCGCCACGGTGAAACGGTTTGAAAAGATGTGTGGCGCCACTGTGCCGGGTTGGATGGCCGCACTATTCGAGACGCTGGATGAGGACCCGGAGACACGCAAACTCGTCGCGGCGACAGTGGCCGGGGAGCAATGCCGGATGCTCGAAGCCGAGGGTGTGGACTTCTTCCATTTCTACACGCTCAACCGGGCGGATCTGAGTTATGCCATCTGTCACATGCTGGGGCTGCGCCCGAAGAGCGGGCCCGCATGAACATGCACCGGTCGGACAATAAGATGACGACCGCGGCCCGCGAAAACGCGCTGATGGCGATGCTGGAGCAGCGCATCCTGGTCCTGGACGGCGCGATGGGCACGATGGTCCAGCGCTACGACCTGGATGAGGCGGCCTTTCGCGGCAAACGGTTTCACAACTCAGCGACGGACCTGAAGGGCAACAACGAAATCCTGTCGTTGACCCAACCGGATTGTATTGCGGAGATCCATACCGCCTTTCTCGAGGCCGGCGCGGACATTATCGAAACGAACACATTCGGTGCGACACGGATCGCCCAGGCGGACTACAGCACCGATCACTTGGCCTACGAACTCAATCTGGAATCGGCGCGCCTCGCCCAACGCGCGGTTGCGGACATCGAAGCGACGGACGGGAAGCTACGGTTCGTTGCCGGTGCGCTGGGACCGACCAACCGGACGGCGTCGATCTCGCCGGATGTCAACAATCCGGGCTACCGCAACGTCAGTTTCGAAGAGTTGGCAACCGCCTATGCCGAGGCGGCGCGCGGCTTGATTGACGGTGGTTCCGACTTCCTGCTGATCGAGACGATCTTCGACACTCTCAATGCCAAGGCGGCGATCCACGGCGTGCTGTCGCTGTTCGATGAGATCGGCCGCCGCCTGCCGTTGATGCTGTCGGGGACGATCACCGATGCGTCGGGGCGCACGCTTTCCGGCCAGACGACGGAGGCCTTCTGGAATTCGGTGGCCCATGCAAAGCCATTTTGCGTCGGCTTGAACTGCGCGTTGGGGGCAAAGGATCTGCGCCCACATCTGCAAGTACTGTCGCAGGTCGCGGGGATCCCGGTCGGCGTCTATCCAAATGCCGGACTGCCGAATGCTTTCGGTGAATATGACGACACGCCGGACTACATGGCCAAGCAGATCAAGGAATTCGCCGACAGCGGGTTCGTCAACTTGGTGGGCGGCTGCTGTGGAACAACGCCGGACCATATTCGTGCTATCGGCGACGCCGTCTCCAGTCTGGCGCCGCGTCCCCTGCCTGACCTGCCACCGGTATGCCGGCTCAGTGGATTGGAGCCGCTGTCGATCGACGACGTGACCGGGTTCGTCAATATCGGCGAACGCACCAATGTTGCCGGGTCGGCCAAGTTCAAGAAGCTGATACTGGACGGCGACTTCGAGGCGGCGCTGTCGGTCGCCCGCCAGCAGGTCGAAAACGGCGCCCAGGTCATCGACGTCAATATGGATGAGGCGATGCTGGACGCCGAGGCGGCGATGACAGAGTTCCTCAACCTCGTCGCGTCGGAGCCGGAAATCAGCCGCGTCCCCATCATGATCGACTCATCGAAATGGTCGGTGATCGAGGCTGGGCTGCGATGCGTTCAGGGTAAGGGCATCGTCAATTCGATCAGTCTGAAGGAGGGTGAAGAACCGTTCCTCGCGCAGGCGCGGGAGATCCTGCGCTACGGCGCTGCCGTCGTTGTGATGGCGTTCGACGAGCAGGGACAGGCCGACACCCACGCGCGGATGATCGAGATCTGCACCCGCAGTTATCGGTTGCTGACCGACGTCGTCGGCTTCCCGCCGGAAGACATCATCTTCGACCCCAACATCTTTCCGGTGGCGACGGGGATCGCGGAGCACGCAAACTTCTCCCGCGACTACATTCAAACCGTCGAGCGTATCAAACAAGATTTGCCGCACGCGCTGATCAGCGGCGGGGTCAGCAACGTTTCCTTCTCGTTCCGCGGTAACAATGCGGTGCGTGAGGCGATGCACGCGGTGTTTCTGTACCACGCGGTGAAAGCCGGCATGGACATGGGGATCGTTAATGCAGGCCAACTTGCGGTCTATGCTGACCTGCCGGCAGAGCTGCGGGAGCGTGTCGAAGACGTTATCCTGAACCGGCGCGAAGATGCGACCGACCGCCTGCTGGAGATCGCCGACACGGTTAAGGGTGGCGGGCAGAAGCGAGCCGTCGATTTGACGTGGCGCGAAGGCAACGTCGCCGACAGGCTCTCCCATGCGCTGGTGAAGGGCATCACCGAATTCATTATCGAGGATACGGAAGAGGCGCGGCAGGAGGCGGACCGGCCGATCGAGGTCATCGAAGGTCCGCTGATGGACGGAATGAACGTGGTCGGCGAGCTGTTCGGGTCCGGCCAGATGTTCCTGCCGCAGGTGGTCAAAAGTGCGCGGGTGATGAAACAAGCCGTCGCTCACCTGATCCCCTTTATCGAGGAGGAACAGGGCGACGGTGTCCGGGAGAGCAACGGCAAGATCGTGATGGCCACCGTGAAAGGCGATGTGCACGACATCGGCAAAAACATCGTCGGCGTGGTGCTGCAGTGTAACAATTTCGAAGTGGTCGATCTGGGCGTCATGGTCCCCTACCCCAAGATCCTGGAGACCGCCCGAGACGAAGGCGCTGACATGATCGGGCTGAGCGGGCTGATCACGCCGTCGCTGGAAGAAATGGTCACCGTGGCCAAGGAAATGGACCGCGCCGGCATGGACATCCCGCTGCTGATCGGCGGGGCAACGACGTCGAAAGTGCATACCGCCGTGAAGATTGCGCCGAGCTACAGCGGCCCGACGGTGCATGTCGTCGACGCATCGCGGTCGGTCGGTGTTGCGGGGAGTTTGGTCAGCGACACGCGGCGCGACCAGTTCGTCGCAGACGTCCGTACGGAGCATGAGACGGTACGCGCGCGCTACTCCGCCGGCAAGGACCGCAAGCTGCTGCCGATCGCCGAGGCGCGCGCCGCGAAACATCAGATCGATTGGCAGGGCGTCGTCTCGCCGCGGCCGAGTTTTCTCGGCCTCAAGGCGTTTGAGGACTACGATTTGGCGGAGTTGCCGAGCCGGATCGATTGGACGCCGTTCTTCCGGTCATGGGAACTGCAAGGGACCTTCCCGGCCATTCTGGAGGACCCGGTCGTTGGGGAAGCGGCCCGCAACCTGTTTGCCGATGCCCGGAAGATGCTCGACCAGATCATCGCGGAGAAATGGCTGTCGGCGCGTGCGGTCGTGGGGTTCTTCCCAGCCAACGCGATCAACGACGATGATGTCGCTATCTACGCCGATGAGACCAGGACATCGACCGCGTCCACCTTCCACTTTTTGCGGCAGCAAATGGTCAAATCGCGGGGCCGCAGCAACTTTTGCCTCGCGGACTTCGTGGCGCCCAAGTCGAGCGGTGTTGAAGACTATGTCGGCGCCTTTGCTGTCACCGCCGGGCTCGGCATCGAACCGCACCTGGCGCGTTTCGCGATTGAACATGACGACTACAGCGACATCCTGCTGAAGGCATTGGCCGACCGGTTGGCTGAGGCGCTGGCGGAACGGATGCATGAGCGGGTGCGCACCAGCCTCTGGGGCTATGCGCCGGACGAAGATCTCGATAACGAGGCACTGGTCCGCGAGGCCTATCAGGGCACCCGCCCGGCGCCGGGTTACCCGGCCTGTCCGGACCACAGCGAGAAGGTGGCGTTGTTCGAGCTGCTGGACGCACCGCAGCGCGCATCGATCACGCTGACGGAGGGTTTCGCCATGCTGCCGGCCGCTTCCGTCTCGGGCTACTATTTTTGGCACCCCGACGCGCAGTATTTCGGGGTCGGCAAGATCGGCAAGGACCAGGTGGAAGACTATGCGCGGCGGCGCGGTGTCTCGATCGAACAGGCGGAACGCTGGTTGGCGCCGAACCTAGCCTACGACCGCAGTTAGATGGCTCGGCAGCCTAGGGCCCGAAACAAGGGTTGCTGGACAGCGGGCAGGATGTAGACGGCGATCTGAGCCGACGCCGCCATCAAGCTGAGTTCCGGACTGGCCGCGGTGCCAAGGACGGCGAGCAACAAGATCGAGTTGCGGTATCCACCGGTCAGTCCGGCGGTCAACGAGTCCGTCCGTCCCAGTTTCCAGAATACACCGGCGGTCACCGTCTGCAGGATGATGTTGGCGGCGACCACACCGCCGGCAAAGGCGATGACACGTATCGGGTCCGCGAGCAGCTGCGCCGTGACGCCGTCCATGATGGAGAGCGCCAGTACAAGCATGGCAATGACGACGAACGCGCTGATTTGAGAACCGGACGCGTCAATCCGCTGCCGGCCGATCACGGATCTAAGGATCGCGGCGGCAAGAAACGACCCGCCGATCAAGGCAAGCAGACGCGCGGCAAAGGCGGCGCCGGAGATCTCCAGTTCCAGGCCGATCACGCCGATGGCGACGAGCGGCAGGACGATGGGGGCGGCAATGCTCGCTAGTGTGAGCACCACTGTGGCCAGCGCCGCGTTGGTCCCCAGCAGCATGGCGTAGGCCGGGATTACGGTGATCGGCGGCGCCGCAGCGAACAGGATGAAGGCCGTTTGTGTGGCGCGGTCCAGAGGCGTTGTGGCAAGGATCGTGGCGGCGAGTACCGGCGTCGCGACCAGCATCCAGATGAGAAGCAATAATAGGACCACGGGGCGGCGCAGCCATTGCCCCACCGCCGCCAGATCGAGGCGCAGCAAACTCAGCGTCAACACGCAGAACATGGCCGGGGTCAGCAACGGGCGGGCCACTGAGGCGAGCGGCGGCACCAACAAGCCAACAAAAACACCGAGCGCCATGATCAGCGTGGCATGGCGAGCCAGAAAGAGCAGCAGCGGACGTCGCCTCCCAGGGGAAACACGGCCCATCGGTTGAGTTAGTACACGGGCCGTGCAAAAGAGTTAGCCGCACCCTAGCGGAGCCCAAACGGCGTGGACAGTCTCACCTCCGGTTTGTCGAGGTTGGTACGGAATGAGCATCTTGTGCTGTCCGTCCTGGCCGTGCTGCTCGGCGGCGTCTCGGCGGCCGCGGTCATCCTGTTTCGCACGGCGATAGGCGGCGTGCAGTTCGTTGGATTCGGCTTCACGCATGAGTTCGTTGTTACCGGCACCGCTGGTGTGCCGTGGTCGCAACTCCTGCTGGTTCCCGCGGTGGGTGGCCTGGTTGTCGGCTTGTTCCTGCGGTGGGCGATCAAAGGCGGCCGCGCGCATGGCGTGGCACAAGTCATCGAGGGCAGTACGATGCCGGCCTCGACGCTGTCGCTGCGGGACGGTGTCGTTTCGACGATCGCCGCGGCTGTTTCGATCGGCGCAGGGGCGTCGACCGGCCGGGAAGGTCCGGCGGTACATCTGAGCGCCACGTTCGGCGCTTATGTGTCGCGCCTTCTTCGGTTGCCGCATGGTTCGGCGCGCACCCTGCTCGGCTGTGGCGCCGCGGCCGCCGTTGCCGCATCGTTCAATGCTCCCATCGCCGGCGTGTTCTTCGCGCTGGAAGTGATCATGCGGCACCATTCGCTGCGGGCGATCGCACCGATTGTCATTTCGTCGGTGACGGCAACCATCATCAGCCGCGCCCAATATGGGAACGCGCCTGCGTTCGTGTTGCCGGATGTCGTCCTGCACAGCCTGTGGGAGTTCCCCGCCTTCGTGATGCTGGGGATTGTCGCCGCCATAGCGGCGATTGCTCTGTCCCGGTCAATCTTCTTCGCCCAGACGGTGGCCGAACGCAGTCGAGTACCCGGCTGGGGCCGTCCGGCGGTGGCCGGCCTTGCGGTTGGCGGTATGGCCATCGTGGCGCCGCAAGTGTTGGGCGTGGGCTACGAGGCGACCGACGCGACTTTGCGGGGCGACTTCGCCTTTACGCTGCTGCTCCTGCTCATCGCGGCCAAGTTCCTGGCAACGGCCATCAGCCTCGGGTTCGGTTTTGGCGGTGGAGTGTTCAGCCCGGCGCTGTTTCTTGGCGCGATGGTGGGCGCGGCGTTCGGCAGCGTTGCCGGCACCGTGTTTCCTGAACTCTTCTCAGGAAGTAGCACCTATGCGGTGATCGGCATGGGGGCGATGGCAGGCGCGATGCTCGGCTCGCCCATGTCGACGATACTGATCGTCTTTGAGCTGACCGGCGACTACACACTGACCGTTGCCGTGATGATTGCGACGGTCGTCGCCTCGCTGATCATGCAACAGCTCTACAGCCGGTCCTTCTTCCATGCCCAGCTTGAACGCCGTGGGCTCCAGTTTTCACACGCGCTGGACGAGGGACTACTGAAAGGACTGCATGTCGAGACGGTGATGGACCCGACCTGCCAGACGGTGTCGGTAGACGAGGGCGTCGAGGGCGTTGGCCGCATCCTGATGCGGACGCGCGAACAAAGCATCGTCGTGGTCGATCACGACAGTTGTTTCGTCGGCACCATTTCACACAACGATCTGGCGCATGCGGACGAGTCAGTCACCAAAACTGCCGGCGACCTGGCGGTGACACATACGTCCAGTGTCAGCGAGGGTGACAATCTGCAAAGCGCGCTCGACCAGCTCGCCGCGCAAGAGATCGATCATCTGCCGGTGGTCGACACCTCCGGCCACGTGGTCGGCGTGGTCTATGAAACGGCCATCCTGCGTGCGCTGCTTCGTGCGCATTCGGAGGAGGCCGGCAACACCTAGAAACTCGGGTTGAGTTTCAACCAGTCGTACCGGTCGATCGAATCGACCTCCAGACTCTCCACCGCGCCGTTTGGCCGCAGCACCTGGAGCGGCACGGTCGTACCGGCATCGCCGATCGCCCACAAGGCGCGGTAGAATTCGAACACACTGCTCACCGCCTTGTCGCCCACGGAGATGACCAGATCGCCGCGTCCCAGGCCGGCGGTTTCGGCCGGGCTCTCATCAGCCACGCGGCTGAGGAATACGTGCCCGCGCGCGGTCTCTGGATAGACGCCCAGCCATGGCCGCAAGGGGCCGGCGCGCCTGCCGTCCGTCACCAAGTCATCGAGAATGGGCTGCAAATGAGCCACCGGGATAAACATGTTGCCCGGCGACGGGCGGCGTGGCCCGGCCGCATCACCGACAAACAGCGACCCGATGCCGACGAGCGCGCCATCAGACCCGAGCAACGCGGCACCGCCGAACTCCCGATGCGGCGGCGCGGTAAAGATTGCATCCTCTAGCAGGTATTCCCAAGAGCCCGCGAAGTCGCGGCGATCCACCACCCGCACGCCAATGGCGGCACGGCTGCCATGCCGGGTCGCGACCAGCGCCTGTTCGCTTTTGGTCATGGATGCCGAATCGCCCAACTCCAACGGGGTCACGGTTGAAGGTTCGCGCATCCGGATCAGCCCAAAACCGCTTTCGTGATCGTAGGCGACGACATCGGCGGCCACCCGATCCCCCTCGTGGGTGATGACGTCAACCGCCATCGCTTCGAGTATCAGATAGCCAATCGTCAGAACGAGCCCATCGGACGAGATCAGCGCGCCGCTGCCGGAGCGGTTGGTGCCCAGCGATCGGGCGGTGCGGGCGAAGGGGGGCACTTCGGCCTCGACGCCGACCACGGCACTCAACAGGTCCGAGGGGGAGGCCGTTTGAGCGGCAAGCTGTGATGGGGTAGAGGTAATCCCGATCAGGAGCAGGAGAATCGGGATCCAGGCACGGCGTCGTACGGGAGGCTGCATACGGATCATCGCACGCTCCAACATTGCCAATCTAATAAGGTACGTGCATTCGGTGCTTATTTCTCTTGTCTTCACACAAACGTCATCAAGCACTATCGCCTGCATGCCGAGTCGAACCACCAGGGAATCGCTAGTTGAACCAATGGTGATGCCCCGGCGATGAGCGATCCTTTCGAGATTGAAGAGGTTCCGCCGGCAGCGCCGCCGACGCCCGCGTATCTAAACAAGCTGAACGAGGCGCAGCGCGCCGCGGTCGAGGTGTTGGACGGGCCGGTGCTGGTGCTTGCCGGCGCGGGGACCGGAAAGACGCGTGTGCTGACGACGCGCCTCGCCCATCTGCTGCAGCAACGGAAAGCGCAGCCCTGGCAGATCCTGGCCGTCACGTTTACCAACAAGGCGGCAACGGAAATGCGCGAGCGGGTGGGTGAGTTGATCGGCGGACCGGCGGAGTCGATCTGGCTCGGTACGTTCCATTCGATCGGCGCGCGCATTCTGCGGCGGCATGCGGAACTGGTGGGGCTCAAGTCGAACTTCACGATCCTCGACACCGACGATCAGATCCGGCTGCTGAAGCAGTTGCTGAGCGCGCACAATGTTGACGAGAAGAAGTGGCCCGCCCGCGTGCTGATCGGCGTCATTCAACGCTGGAAAGACCGCGGCCTGACGCATGACAAGATCTCGTCGGCCGACGCGGGCGATCTGGCTGGTGGACGCCTCCGGCAGATCTACGAGGAGTATCAGGGGCGGCTGACGACACTGAACGCGGCGGACTTCGGCGACCTGCTGCTGCACTGCCTCACCATCTTCACGACACACGAAGACGTGCTGCAGACCTATCAACGGCAGTTCCGCTACCTGTTGGTTGACGAGTACCAGGACACGAACGTCGCGCAGTATCTGTGGTTGCGTTTGTTGGCCAAACAGCATCGCAACATCGCCTGTGTCGGCGATGACGACCAGTCGATCTATGCCTGGCGTGGTGCGGAGGTCGGCAACATCCTGCGGTTCGAAAAGGACTTTCCGGGTGCGACCGTCGTACGGTTGGAACAGAACTATCGCTCGACCGAACACATTCTCGGCGCGGCGTCGGGACTCATCAGCAAGAACGAAGGACGGTTGGGCAAGACGCTCTGGACGCAGAGCGACGGCGGTGAGCGGGTCACCGTGCGCGGTGTGTGGGATGGGGAAGAGGAAGCGCGCACGGTCGTCGATCTGATCGAAGAGATTCAGCGCGGGCGGGTGGTGCCGCTGCGTGAGGTTGCCGTGCTGGTGCGCGCCAGCTTTCAGACCCGGGAGTTCGAAGAACGGTTGCTGACCTGCGGCGTGCCGTACCGGGTGGTCGGCGGCCCGCGGTTTTATGAACGCCAGGAGATCCGCGATGCGCTGGCCTATCTGCGCGTGATCAATCAGCCGGATGACGACCTGGCTTTCGAGCGCATCGTCAACCGGCCGAAACGCGGGATCGGCGATGCCAGCGTGCAGGCCATGCAAATCGCGGCGCGCACCATCAACGCGCCCTTATACCGGGCGGCGCAACAAGTGGCCGACACCGATGAGCTGAAACCGCGCGCGCGCAACGCTGTCTCGAACTTGATCGCTTCGTTCGAGCGCTGGCGCGCGATGGCGGAGGCGTTGCCGCACACCGAGGTGGCCGAGCAAATGCTGGAGGAAAGCGGCTATACCGAGATGCTGATGAACGACAAGTCGCCGGAGGCGGCGGGTCGGCTCGAGAACTTGAAAGAGCTGGTCGTTGCGATGGAGGACTTCGAGAATCTCGGCGGCTTCCTCGAACATGTCGCGTTGGTGATGGAGAACACTGCCGGCGCGGGGCAGGACGTGGTCAACCTGATGACACTGCACAGCGCGAAGGGGCTTGAGTTCGACACGGTGTTCCTGCCGGGCTGGGAGGAAGAGATCTTCCCCAACAAACGCAGCCTCGACGAGAGCGGTGCCGCGGGTTTGGAGGAGGAGCGCCGGCTGGCCTATGTCGGCATCACCCGGGCGAAACGAAAAGCGTTCGTGTTGTTCGCCGCCAACCGGCACATCCATGGCCAATGGAAGAGTTCGGTGCCAAGCCGCTTTGTGGGGGAGTTACCGGACCAGCATGTCGAGCTGCTGAGTGAGCGGGGATTGTACGGCAACACGGCCGACGACGAGTCATCGATCGGCGTGACGCCCGTCCCGACCAAACTGTTCGGTGGACGGCAGCGCTGGCGGTCACGCTATGGCGGACGACCGGCTGCCCGCGGCATGTCCGACATGGTGATCGACGGCGAAACCTACGCCATCCGTGAGTCCAAACCCGCCGGCTATGCGGCGGGCGTGCGTGTGTTCCACCAGAAGTTCGGCTATGGCGAAGTGCTGCGGGTGGAAGACAACAAGCTGGAAATCGCCTTCGACAAGGCCGGCGTCAAAAAGGTGATGGACAGCTTCGTCGTACTCGCGAGCGAGGTGTGAGCGACGCCTGTCTCAAACTGACGCTGGAGGTTCCTGCGGCAGCGCTCGATACTGTTGAAGATCTGCTGCTGGACTTCGGATTCGCCGCGCGGCTATTGCCGATCCGCGGCCGGCGGACCTGGCAGATTGAGGCGTACGGGCCTGCGTCCACGGACCCGGCGGCGCTCCGGGCGGCGGTGGCGCGCGCGGCGGACGGCTACGGCCAGGGATCGCTGACGCCCGACATCGTTTGGCTGCCGCACAGGGACTGGGTGGGTGAAAACCAACGCAGCTTTGCGCCGCTGCGGATCGGCCGCTTTTTTGTTCACGACAGCGCCCATATGGGCCAAGCGCCGGCCAATAGTTGGCCGATCCTGGTCGACGCCGCGACCGCTTTTGGCACCGGCAGCCACGAGACGACCCGGGCTTGCCTGCTGGCGGTCGACCGGCTGGCGCGCCACGACGAGCGCTTCTATCCGCGCCTGGTGCTGGATATGGGGTGCGGCAGCGGAATCTTGAGCGTTGCGGCGGCAAAGGCCATGCGATGCCGGGTGCGGGCGCGTGATGTCGATGCGGAGGCGGTGCGGGCGACCCGCGAGAATTGCCTGAGGAATGGCGTCGGCGACCTGGTCGTCACGCGACCGGTCCGCAGCGATGGTGCCGGCCTCGAGTCTCGGGCCTACGATCTGGTTCTGGCGAATATCTTGGCAGAGCCGCTGGTGCGCCTCGCGCCGCGCCTGGCGGGTTGTCTCAACCGCGGCGGGCGCCTCGTGCTATCGGGGCTGCTGGTCCCGCAGGAGCCAATGGTCCTGCGCGCCTATCTGAACAGAGGTCTGCGGCTGGTCAGCCGCACGGTCGACAATGACTGGGTGGCGATGGTCTTGGTTCGCCCCGGCGGGCAAGGGCGCAGCCCTTAGGCTGCGTCCCGCCACCGGTTCTCGTTGGCGACTGCGCGCCGGGCGAATTCCTGAAGCTGGAACCGCTCGACACCGATGTCCTGCAGTGCCCGGTCGTCAAGCTGGGAGAGTTCGGAAACCAGCCGCCGCTCGGCCGCCTTCACGGCGAAACCGGCTGCCAGGCGGCTGAGCCAGCCAAAGGCTCTCTTCAGGCTGTCTTTCATGAACTCGGCCCGCATTTGCTCGGCCCGGGCCCGAAGTGAGATTACGTCTTGCATCTTGGTCTCCTTGGGTGCGCCCCGCCGGTATCGGCCGGACACCAGAGATATAAGTCAGTTACGCTGACCTAGGAGCGCAGTTTTTGCATTGCAGCATTCGGCAGCTTGCATGCGTCCTTGGCTGGGCCGATTGCCTTGCGGCTCACGCTGGCCGGGCCTAGTTTGCGGCCCATGCCCCACGCGCCCCAAGCAAATGCCGATAAGCTGGCCAGCCTGCGCGCCGAGCTAGAACGGCAGAATCTGGACGGTTTTCTCGTCCCCCACGCCGACGAACATCAGAACGAATACCTCCCGGCCCGGGCTGAGCGGCTGGCATGGTTAACGGGATTTGACGGGTCGGCCGGTACGGCAGTGGTGCTGCCCGAACTCGCGGCGATTTTCGTGGATGGCCGCTACACACTCCAGGTGCGGCAGCAGGTGCCGGGAACCGATTACGAGTTCTGCCATGTGACGGAGACCCCGCCCGGCAAGTGGATCGCGGCGCAGGCCCAGCCAGGCATGCGGATTGGTTACGACCCCTGGCTGCATACGCGCGGCCAGGTCGAGAGGCTGCGAAAGACGTTGGGCGAGTGTGGCGTTGAATTGATTAGGGTCGGCGAAAACCCGATCGACCGGATCTGGGCCGATCAGCCCGCCGCGCCGATGGCGCCGGTCGAGCCTCATCCATTGGCATTTTCCGGAGTCTCGTCGGCTGACAAGCGTGACTCCATGGCGGCACAGTTGACCGAACAGGGTGTTGCCGCCGCAGTCCTGAGCAAGCCGGACTCGATTGCCTGGCTGCTGAACATCCGGGGGGGCGATGTCATGCGCACGCCCCTGCCGCTGAGCTTTGCGATCCTGCGCGACGATGCGTCGGTCGAGTTGTTCATGGAGCCGGCGAAATCCACGCCCGGTCTGGAGCAGCACCTGGGCAATCAAGTCTCGATCGCGCCGCCGGCGGCACTTGGTGCGCAGCTTGACAGCCTGGGCCAAGCCAAAGTCCTGTTGGACCCAGCCAGTGCAGCCGACTGGTTGTTCGAGCGGTTAGAGCAAGCCGGAGCGGAGATCGTCAAAGGAGAAGACCCCTGCGCACTGCCGAAGGCCCAGAAAAACGGAACCGAGCTGGCGGGGACACGGGCCGCGCATGTGCGCGATGGCGCGGCACTGACGCGGTTCCTGCATTGGCTGGATGTCGAAACGCCGGGTGGCGCGGTGAGCGAAATCGACGCCGAGCAGAAGCTCGCCGCGCTCAGGTGCGATGGCGAGCACTACAAAGACTTGAGTTTCGATACGATTTCGGGCGCCGGTCCGAATGGCGCGATCGTGCACTACCGCGTCGATGCTGACAGCAATCGTTTGCTCGAGTCCGGTTCGCTGTATCTGGTGGACTCTGGTGCCCAGTATCTGGATGGGACGACGGACGTCACACGCACCGTGGCCATCGGCACGCCGGCCGACGAGATGCGGGATCGCTTTACCCGTGTATTGAAGGGACATATTGCGGTGGCGACGGCGCGGTTTCCGGCGGGGACCAGCGGCACCCAACTGGACCCGTTGGCGCGTCAGTACCTATGGCAGGCCGGGTTGGACTACGACCACGGGACCGGCCACGGCGTCGGCAGCTATCTCGGCGTGCACGAGGGGCCACAACGGATCAGCAAGCGCGGTGGTGACGTGGCGTTGGAGCCGGGCATGATCGTCTCCAACGAACCGGGTTACTACAAAGAAGGTGCGTACGGTATTCGCATCGAGAACCTGGTGGCCGTCACCGCCATGGACGCGCCCGAGGGCGCCGAGAAAGAGCTGTTGGGTTTCGAAACCCTGACCCACGCGCCGATCGACACGCGGCTGGTCGACCTATCGTTGATGACGCAGGACGAGATCGATTGGCTGAATACGTATCATGCGGCGGTTCGGGATCGGCTTTCCCCGCTTGTCGATGACGACACGCGCCAATGGCTGACGCAGGCAACCGCGCCGATTGGTTAGAGGCCGTCCGTTCCGGCGCCACACACCAATGCCAAGATGCGCTCCCCCGGCTCGGAGCGATAAGCGCCATTGAAGAGGGCGGCGAGGGTGGCCGCGCCGGAAAGCTCGGCGGCAACACCCATTTCGAACCACAGCCATTGGGCGGCCTGCCGCATGTCGTCGTCGGTCACCAACACGATCTGATCGACGTCCCGCCGAATGATGTCGAGGTTGATTGGCGCCGAACGTTGGGGTGCGAGAGTGCCTGCCTGGGTGTTGATCGCGTCCAACGTCACGAGGTGCCCCGCGGCCACGCTTTCTCTCAGGGTTGGCGCGCCGACCGGTTCGACACCGACGATCCGGACCTCCGGCCGCAACGTATGGATCGCTGTCGCGACGCCGGCGATCAGCCCGCCGCCGCCGATCGCGACAAGGACCGTGTCAAGCTGCGGCACCTGGGACAGTATCTCCAGGCCGAGGGTTCCCTGTCCGGCGATGACCGCCGGATCGGCGAAGGGATGGAGATAGGCCATGCCGTTCCGGGCCGCATATTCCTGCGCGGCGGTGTTGGCCTCGTCCCAGATTTCGCCTTCGACAATCACCTCGGCCTGCCACGCTTCGATCTTTCGGACCTTGCCGCCGGGGGTCGAACGGGGCACGTAGATTCGGGCCGGCGTGCCCAAGGTGTGGCCCACATAGGCAACGGCGAGGCCGTGATTGCCGCCGGAGGCGGTGCACACCCCGCGCTGTAGCTCATCACTCCCGAGTTGAAGGGCCTTGTTGGTCGCGCCGCGTGGTTTGAACGAGCCGGTCACCTGCAGGCATTCGAGTTTCAACGTCAGGTCCGCGGCGTCCGGACGCTGCTGTTCAAGCAAGGGGCCAGGCCGCATCACCGGGGTCTGCCGGACCTTGCCGCGAATGCGGACAGCGGCGCGTTCAATGTCGGCGAGGTCGACTGGCCGCTTCATGTTTCGGCCAGCAGGGCGAGCCAGGCATCCTCGTCGATGACCTCGATGCCCAACTCGGCGGCCTTACGTGCCTTTGAACCGGCGCCGGGACCGGCGATGACCAGATCGGTCCTGGCCGACACCGACCCGGCCACCTTGGCGCCGAGGGCTTCGGCGCGGGCTTTCGCTTCGCTGCGGGTCATACGCTCTAGCGTTCCGGTAAAAACCATCGTCTTGCCGGCAATGGCCGAGTCGGCCTGCGGCGGCGCGACCGCCTGCACATCCAGTTCGGCTGCCAGGTCGTCGAGTGCCTCCACATTGTGCGGTTCGTGCACGAAAGCGAGGAGGTCGGCGGCAACCGACGGCCCGATGCCATCGATGCCCGTGAGTTCGGCGTAGGCTGGACCGTCCAGATCTTGGGCATCTTCCATTGCGGTGCGCCAGGCTTCAAGGGTTCCATAGTTCCGGGCGAGCACCCGCGCCGTCGCCTGCCCAACCTGGCGGATGCCAAGTGCGTAGATAAACCGGTCGAGGGGGATGGAGCGTCGTTCCTCGATGGCGGCGATCAGGTTTTCAGCGGACTGAGCCGCCCAGCCCTCGCGCTGCTCAATCTCCGGCGCGCGTTGGTGTAGCCGGAAAATGTCGGCGGGCGCGCGCAACAAATCGTCGGATAGGAAGGCCTCGATGTGTTTGCTGCCGAGGCCTTCGATGTCGAAAGCATCCCGCGAGACGAAGTGTTTCAGGCGCTCGAGAACCTGCGCCGGACAGATGAGACCGCCGGTGCAACGCCGTACGGCCTCCCCCTCCTCCCGCGTCGCCTCGGACCCACAGATCGGGCACGCCGTTGGAAACTTGTAGCGTTTGCTCTTCGCCGCCCGCTTCTTCACCTCGACAATCTGCGGAATGACATCACCGGCGCGTTGGACGACGACAGTGTCGCCCACCCGAATGTCTTTACGGGCGATTTCATCCTCGTTGTGGAGGGTCGCGTTGGATACGACGACACCGCCGACCGTTACCGGTTCCAAGCGCGCAACGGGCGTCAATGCGCCGGTCCGGCCGACCTGGATTTCGATGCCGCGCAGCCGGGTGATTGCCTGCTCGGGCGGGAACTTGCGGGCGATGGCCCAGCGCGGCGCGCGGCTGACTGCGCCGAGCCGTCGCTGCCAATCGAGGCGGTCGACCTTGTAGACGATGCCGTCGATGTCGTAGTCGAGGTCTGCACGTTGTGCCGCGAGGTCGTCGTAGAACGCCTCAATCGCCGCTGGCCCGACGCATTTGCGTGCGAGTTTGTTGACGGTGAATCCCCATTTGCTCAGGCGGTCCAGGAACCCGGATTGGGTGTCAGCGACTGAGTTGTCGCTCACCTCGCCCCAGCCGTAGGCGAACATATGGAGGGGCCGGGTTTCGGTGATGCGGGAGTCCAGTTGGCGCAAACTGCCGGCCGCGGCGTTGCGGGGATTGGCGAACTGCTTCTCATCCTGCGCCGCTTGCCGTTCGTTGAGTGCGCGGAAGTCACTTTTTGACATGAAGACCTCGACACGTACTTCAAGAACGTCCGGCGCATTCTCGAGCTTGCGCGGAAGGGCGGCGATGGTGCGCAGGTTTGCGGTGACGTCTTCGCCGACCGTGCCGTCGCCCCGGGTCGCGCCACGGACAAAGCTGCCGCCTTCGTAACGCAGCGACGCCGAGAGACCATCAATCTTGGGTTCGGCGAAAAGGTCGATATTGTCTTCGGCGGACAAACCAAGAAATCGCCTGACGCGTTCCTCGAACTCAATCATCTCCGCAGCGTCGAATGCGTTGCCCAGGGAGAGCATGGGAACGGCGTGGGTGACCTTGGCGAAGCCCGCTGCCACGGGGGCACCGACCGTTTGGGTTGGGCTGGCCGTGGCGAGGTCGGGGTATTTGTTTTCCAGCGCCTGTAGTTCGCGAAACAGTGCATCGAACTCGGCGTCGGAGATCGTCGGCGCGTCCTCCGTATGGTAAGCGTGATTGTGCGCCGCCACTTCGGCGGCCAGTTGTTCGTGCTTGCGGCGTACGGACGCGGAAGCCTTCACGCGGTGTTCCGGGCCATCAGCCGGTCCGCGGCGGCGCGCGCTTCCTCGGTCACCTCGGACCCGGATAGCATGCGGGCGATTTCTTCGCGGCGGGCGACGGCGGGCAGCACGTCGACTTCCGTAACCGTGGTTTTCGCTGCGGCTTTTTTCTTCACTCGCAAATGGAGCTGGGCACGCGCGGCAACCTGGGGGCTATGGGTCACCGCTAGCACCTGGCGTTCTTGGGAGAGCCGGGCCAGTCGCTCGCCAATCGCCGCGGCGGTCGCGCCGCTGACGCCTGCGTCGACTTCGTCGAATATGAGTGTCGGCGTCTGCACGGCGGCGGCCATGATGACCTTGAGCGCCAAGAGGAAGCGGCTCAACTCGCCGCCGGATGCGACCTTTTGGATGGGGCCGAACGCCATGCCGGTGTTGGTGCGCGCCTCGAACGACACTTGATCAACGCCGGCCGGGCCCCATTGCGGCTCGGGCAGGCGTTCGATCTGAACCCGCAGTTCGGCCTGTCCGAGGTGCAGCGGTGGCAGTTCCTTGGCAACAGCCGTTTGGAGGCGTTTCGCGGTCGCTGCGCGTTTCTTGCTCAGTTTCTCTGCGCACCCAAGGAACGCGCGCCGCCGCTCCTCGGCCTGTTGCGCGAGTAGCGTCAGGTGTTCGCCTTCGTTTGCCAGCTGGTCCAGGCGACTACGGACGTCCGCATGCAATGCGGGTAGCTCATCGACGGTGCAGCCGTTGCGGCGCGCGAGGGCGCGAAGGGCGAAGAGGCGTTCCTCCACCCGTTCCAATTCCTGCGGGTCCGACTCTATGTCGGCGAGCACGGCCTGCAGCGCGCGCAGACCCTCTTCGATCTCGACGTCGGCCCGCTCGAGCGCTGCCGT
Organism: Alphaproteobacteria bacterium; assembly: GCA_028279245.1. GTDB lineage: Bacteria > Pseudomonadota > Alphaproteobacteria > UBA6615 > UBA6615 > JANQOE01. Next base: position 16,227 of record JANQOE010000053.1, on the reverse strand, counting down.
TGCAGGCGCGATGTGATCCGCCGCAACGGGCTCCAACGAACTCAGTTCACGCAGGGCACGGTGCAGGCTCGGCGAAGCGCCGTTGTCGCCCGCCAACAAGCTGTCGACAGCGGCCAGGGCGGCGGCCATCTTTTCCGTTTGCTGCAGCAGTTCGCGGCGCGCTGCGAGGCTTGTTTCTTCGCCGGCTGCGGGTGCCAGCTCATCAAGCTCCTCGGCCAACTGCGCCAGACGCTCCCGGTCGGCGCGGGCTTGGGCGATGGCCTCGCCCGCTTTTGCCGCCGCCTGCTCCGCTTCGCGCCAGGCCTGATAGGTCCGGCGGGTCTCGGCGAGCGGTGCGTCGTGCACACCAAATGTATCAAGGACCGCCTGGTGGGAGCTGGGGTTCATCAGCCCATAACGTTCGTATTGCCCGTGAATCTCCACTAGTCGCTCGCCGATTTTGCGAAGCAGACCGACCGTGACCGGCTGGTCGTTGATGAATGCGCGGCTGCGGCCATCCTTGGTCACCAGGCGCCGGATGAGCAAATCGCCGTCTTCAACCTCGATCCCGGACTCCGCGAGGTCATCGCGCACCGCGCCCCCGCCATGCATTTCGAACACTGCGGTGACGCTGGCTTGCTCAGCGGAGGGCCGGATGAGGCTTGCATCGCTCCGCGCACCCAACGCGAGGCCGAGACTGTCCAAGAGAATGGATTTGCCGGCGCCGGTTTCCCCGGTTAGCGCGGCCAGGCCGTCGTCAAACTCGAGGTCGAGCCGGTCGATAAGAACGATATCGTTGACCGACAGGCGCCGGAGCATGGTTGGCTAGAACGGCCAAAGTCGGGCGAGGAAACCGCCGTCCTCCTGTTCCGAATCCACCGGCGCGCCTTCGACGACGGCGTAGCTATCGCCATACCAATCCGTGCCCGGGTAGTTGTAACCAAGCACGGCGGCGGCTTCCTGGGCTTCCGGCCCGATGCCCAGCGCGGCATAGGCCTCGGTCAGCCGATGCAAGGCTTCCGGCGTGTGGGTCGTGGTCTGGTATTCGTCGACGACTGTGCGGAACCGGTTGATCGCGGCGAGGTAGTGGCGACGCTTCAAGTAAAAGCGGCCGATCTCCATCTCCTTGCCGGCGAGGTGATCGCGGGTCAGATCGATCTTCAGGCGCGCGTCTTTGGCGTACTTGGAGTCCGGGAAACGCCGCTCGACTTCCTCAAGACTGCCGAGGGCGAGTTCGGTGATGCGCTGGTCCCGGCCCACATCACTAATCTGTTCGTAGTAGCTCAGAGCGCGAAGATAGTAGGCGTAGGAAATGTCCCGGTTGCCGGGCTGGAGCTGGATAAAGCGATCGAGGGACAGGATGGCGTCGTCGTAGTCTTGGTTCTCATAGTAGGCGTAGGCCGCCATGAGCTGGGCCTTGGTCGCCCAGACCGAGTACGGATGCTGTCGCTCGACCTCTTCGAAGAGTTGGGCGGCCTCTTTGCCCTCGCCCGTGTCGAGTGCATCAACCGCATCGTTATAGAGGTCCTCGACCGGCCGCTCGACGTAGACGGCTTCATCCCCGGAGGAAGAGCACGCCGCAACCGCGAGTAGGACCGCTCCGCCCGCAAGGCACCTTGCAGGTGACAACGCCCCGGACATCTTCATATTGCTCCCATTTCGGCCGATTTGTTCGACCGGCGCGATCTACCTTGCCCAAATAATGCCCTAGAGGCAAGGGATGATCAGGCGTAAACGCGCTCCAAACGGGCCCCTGCCAGCTCATCGGCATCGGCGGTTCGGTAGCGCCAATTCCGCTGATCCGCGAACAGTTTGCGCAGGATTTCATGATTGGTCGCGTGGCCGGACCGGCAGCCCTCGAAGTGGCCAAGTACCTGCCCGCCCGCCAAGTACAGGTCGCCGACGCAATCCAACACTTTGTGCCGGACGCACTCATCGTCGTAGCGGAGCCCGTCCTCATTGAGGATCTGGTCGCCACTCACTACGACGGCATTGTCCAGACTGCCGCCGCGGGCAAGCCCGGCCTTGCGCAGATGTTCGACCTCGTGGGCGAACCCAAATGTGCGGGACCGGCTCAACTCTGACTTGAACGCGCCGTTGGCCAGCCGCAGGCGAAACGCCTGCTGGCCGATGGCCGGTGAGTCGAAATCAATACTGAGGCCGACCGAGAAGCCGGACCCTGGCAGCAGATCGGCCGAAACGCTGTCGCTGCCGACCGACACGGGCCGGATCACTTCGATCAGCCGGCGCGGTGCTGACTGCGGCAGAATGCCGGCGCATTCAATCAAAAAGACAAATGGTGCCGCGCTGCCGTCCATAACCGGCACTTCCGGCCCATGAATCTCGACGGTGGCATTGTCGATGCCGCACCCGCTGAGCGCAGCCATCAAATGCTCAATCGTCGCCACACGGACGCCAGCGGCGTTGCCGATGGTGGTCCCCAGGCGGTCATCGACGACATTATCGACATGGGCCGGGACCTCGACCGGCCCATCCAGCAGATCGACGCGGCGAAAGACAATCCCGTGGTTAATCGGCGCGGGCTGCAATTCCATCGTGACTTTAATGCCGGAATGCAGCCCGACGCCCGAACAACCAATTCTATTCTTAAGAGTGTGCTGCTGAACGGTCGGCTCAACAGCCCTAAAATGTGCCCCCAAGAAACAGCCCCCAACTTTGTTTCTTCTGGCCCCTGCGGCCTTGGTCGTATCGCAAATGCTTCGCGATACCTCAGCTAAGTAGCAACCGGACCTCGGCAGTCACAAGTCACTCTTTGTTTCATATTATTTCGCGGGGGCGGGCACTTAGGCCCGCCCCCAGCGATTAGTTGGCTTGCCGCCGCAGGAAAGCCGGGATCTCGAGGAGATCCTCTTCCTCGGTGCTGCCAGGGGTTGGCGCCTTGGCGCTCACCGGGGCTGCCTGGACGGCCGGCTTGGCGGCCGGTCGTGGCGGCTCCGGTTCGGCAACGGGCGCCGTGGCAGCCGCAGCCGCTCGCCGGCCCGACGGACTGGCGCCCGTAACCCGGCCGAAGAGGCTGAAGCCACGCTTCCGCTCACTTTCCATCGGCAGCTCGGGAGCAGGCTCCGGCGCCTTGGTAGCCGGCTGCGCCCGGCGCGGCATGGCAGGTCGCGGCACCGCGGTCTCGGCCGGTGGCTCAATCGGCTTCGGCGCGATGAACGGCTTTTCGGCAGGCGCCGCAGCCCTCACCGCGGGCTTCACCGGTTCAGCCGTAAGTGGCGCGGGCGCCGGCTGCTGCGGTTCAGCCTTTGGTGCTGCGGAAACCGTCGGGGCCGGTTCCTCAAGCTTCGGTTGCGGCGCTTTGGCAGGAGTCTCGGCCAGTTGGGTTGGCACGGCCGGTTCTTCCACCGGTGCCGGCGTGGCCTCGAGTTCGGCCTTCTGGCGGTCCGCGTCATGCACCAAGCTGATAAGTGCCGGACGTGGCAGCGTCGACGATGCTTCGGCTTCGATGCCGGTGGCGACGATCGAGACCCGCATCATCCCGTCGAGATCTTCCTCGAAGGTTGAGCCGAAGATGATGTGGGCGTTGGGGTCGACTTCCTCGCGAATACGATTGGCCGCTTCATCCACCTCGAACAACGTCATGTCGAGGCCGCCGGTAATGTTGATGAGGACGCCGCGCGCGCCTTTCATCGACACATCATCGAGCAGCGGATTGGCGATCGCCGCCTCGGCCGCTTCGATAGCGCGCCGGTCGCCGCTGGCTTCGCCGGTGCCCATCATGGCTTTACCCATCTCGCTCATCACCGTGCGAATGTCGGCGAAATCGAGATTGATGAGACCCGGCATGACCATCAGATCGGTCACCCCGCGCACACCGGAGTACAGCACGTTGTCCGCCAGTTTGAATGCGTCGGCAAAGGTTGTCTTGTCGTTGCAGACGCGGAAGAGGTTCTGGTTGGGAATAACGATAAGAGTATCGACAAAGTGCTGCAGCTCTTCGATACCTTCGTCCGCCAGAGCCATGCGGTGGTTGCCTTCGAACTGGAACGGACGCGTGACAACACCGACGGTGAGGATGCCATGCTCCCGCGCAATGCGCGCGATGACAGGCGCCGCACCCGTGCCCGTGCCACCGCCCATGCCGGCGGTGATGAAGGCCATGTGGCTGCCCTGAAGATGATCGACGATCGCATCGATCGCTTCTTCGGCAGAGGCGCGGCCGATATCAGGCCGTGCGCCGGCACCCAGGCCGTGGGTGATATTCGGCCCGAGTTGGATGCGCCTTTCGGCGCGACTTAGGGTCAGCGATTGCGCGTCGGTATTGGCGACGACAAACTCCACCCCTTCGAGATTCACATTGATCATGTTGTTGACGGCGTTGCAGCCCGCACCGCCGACACCAACCACGACAATGCGCGGTTTGAGTTCGGTCTCTAAGTTCGGTGTCATTAGATTGAGTGTCATGACAGCCTCCGGTCCCTTCACACTAGGCTTGGCAGGATGGTTTTGAGGGTCGCCTCCCAAAACCGGCACAGTCGGGGAAATTCCCGGTCCATCGTCGTTAAAGATGCGCACGTATCCACTGTCCCAAACGCCCGGTGATCCAGCCGGGCTCTTCTTTCCAAAATGGTTGTGTTATGGCCGGCAACGCAGCCGGGTTTTCGATTGAAAAAGAGATCATGCCGGCGCAGGCCGCGAATGCCGGACCGGAAACGGCCTCGGCCAACCCACGCAGACGGAGCGGACGCCCAATGCGAACTTGCTTTTGCAGGATCTCTGCGGCGAGTTCGCGGACGCCTTGCAGTTGGCAGGCCCCGCCCGTGAGAACCAACCGGTTCCCGGCGAGCGGCGCCGCACCACTTGCATCTAGTCGCGCACCAACGAGTTCCAGCGTCTCTTCGAGGCGCGCGCGAATGATTGTGTTCAGCCGCGCCTTGGTGGTCGCGACGTTGTGCCCGGCTTCGTTCTCGTCACCGATCAACGGCACGTCGAGAACATCCTGATCCACGAGACCGGCCGGCAGTACGGAGCCGTGCAGGGTCTTCAGCCGTTCGGCATAGGCGACCGGCGTCGACAGGCCGCGGGCAATGTCGTTGGTCACGTGGCTGCCGCCGACGGGTATGGAGTCGGCGAACACGACGGCGCCGTCGTAGAACACGGCCAAGCTGGTCGTTCCCGCGCCCATGTCGACCAGGGTCACGCCTAGGTCCATTTCGTCTTCGATGAGACAGGCCAAACCGGAGGCGTAGGGGCTGACGACGAAGCCTTCGACGTCCAGGTGACAGCGCTCGACAATTGTCTTCAGTGTCCGCACGGCACCGGAGCTTGCAGTGATCATGTGCATCTGGACACCGAGTTTCTGGCCGTACATGCCGCGCGGGTCGCGAATCCCGCGTTCGCCATCTATGGCGAAGCCGATTGGGATGCTGTGGATGAGATCCCGTTCGTTGGCGCCGTTGTTGTTGAGGGTCTGATCGAGGATGCGGCGCAGGTCACCCTCGGCCACCTCGTGACCGGAAATGGGTACTTCCGCACCAACGGTGTAAGAGGTTGGCCGCCCCCCCGACAGGCTGACGGTCGCCAAGCGCACGGTATCGCCGGCCATCTTCTCGGCGGCATGCACGGCGTTGAGGATGGCGCCCTCGGCCGCATCGATGTCGGAGATGACACCGTTCCGCAGCCCTTCCGACGCGTGATGCCCAATGCCGATCACCCTCGGCTGACCACTGGCATCGGGACGGGCGATGAAGCAGCAAACCTTGCTGGTGCCAACATCCAGTGCCGTTAGCAGCCGGCTACGTGGTTTCACGGGTTTTCTACCCATTGTCACCCCGCATGTTCATGTGTTCTCGCCCGTCTTGACGACCGGACCTTCCGAGCCGCGACGCAGGATCAACCGATCCGGCAGCCGGAGATCGACCGCGGTTACGTCACGTTCGAAGAGCGCGTGTTGTGTGTTCAAGTCGGATAACCGGCCGAGAGCGGCGGCGAGTTGGTCTTCGGGCAGCTTGATCTCGATGCCCTCATCCATGTGCAGGTCCCAACGGCGCTCGGACACGCGCACGGCTGCTTTCATCCGGTCGGCCAGGCCCGGAAACGCGGCGAGCGTGTCCAGCAGCTCCGCAGCATGGGAGGCCGCACCCTCGCCGACCACCAGCGGTAGCTGGTCGAGAAGTTCTCCACTGTCGGCCGGGATTGAGTCACCGGCATGATCAATCAGCGTGAACTTGCCGTCGTGCTGCCACACTGCAATCGGACTGTATTCCGTGACCCTGACGTAGACGGTGTTCGGAAGGCGCCGCGCGACGGTCGCACTTTGCACCCACTCAAGTTGTTCAAGTTTCTCGCGTGCTTCGAAAGCGTTGAAAGCGAGGATCGGCATGTCTCGCTCAACCTGCAAGGCGGCTAGGACCGCGCCGCGGTCGGCGCGGTTGCGGCCTTCGACCAGCACGTCATTGACCCGCAGGCCAAGGCGGCCGGAGAATTGCGTACTTGCCTCCGTGACTCCCGACGCGACCGAATGCGGCCAGCCGGACTGCCACAGATAAAGTGCGCCGGTCACGCCGATTCCGACAAAGAAGGCGCGCATGCCGTAGACAAAGCCGAGCCGCTGCAGCTTGCTCGGCGTGCGGCGCCGGCGCGGTTGGGGGCGCCGCGCCGGGGTGCGGCGGCGTTGTGGTGCGCGGCGTGTTCCCATCAGTCGCACTGCGCCCTCTCGAGGATCCAGCCGACGAGTTCGACGAACGGCATGCCCCGATGCCGCGCCTGCTCGGGCACGAGTGACGTTGGGGTCATACCGGGTTGGGTGTTGATCTCCAACAGCGCCAAGCCATCGGTGCTTGGTCCGTTGGTGTCGTCATAGCGAAGGTCGGCGCGGGTTACGCCGCGACAGCCCAACAGCCGATGCGCACGGGCGGACATCTCCATCGCTTCGCGATACACATCATCCGGCAACTCGGCGGGGCATTCGTGGTGCGCGCCGGCTTCCGAGTATTTAGCTTCGTAGTCGAAGAAGCCGGTATCCACCCGCAATTCGGTCACCGCCAACGGCTCATCGCCCATGACCGCGACTGTCAGTTCGCGACCCGGAATGTATTGCTCGACGAGAACGCGTTCGTCGAGTTCGGCAACCATCTCTTCCGTTAGCCGATTGCTGCCGGGGCGGATGATGTGCACACCGATGCTGGAGCCCTCGTTGACCGGTTTGACGACAAAGGGCGGCTCCATCAGGTTCTTATCGAGCAGGTCGCTGCGGTTGACGACGAAACCCTCTGGCACGCGCAAACGGTTTGCTGAAAAGACGCTGCGCGACGCGCCTTTGTCCATCGCCAGGGCCGATGCGAGCACACCCGAGTGGGTATAGGGGATGCCCAACATGTCGAGCAGTGCCTGGATCCGTCCATCCTCGCCATATCGGCCATGCAGTGCGTTGAAAACCGCGTCAGGGCGCGGTTTCAGCGCGGCGACCAAGTCATCCAGATCGTGCTTTACATCGATCTCCCGCACATTGTGGCCGAGCTCGCGCAGCGCCTTCGCGCAATCGGCGCCGCTGACGAGTGACACCTCGCGCTCGACGGACCAGCCGCCCATCAGCACGGCCACGTCCTTAGCCATCTTCGGCCTCGTTCGTGGGGGTGCCGACACGGCGGATTTCCCAGTGCAGGTCGACGCCGGTTTCATTGCGCACGCGGCGTCTGACTTCATCGCCGAGCGTTTCGATATCCGAGGCCGTCGCGTTGCCGGTGTTCACGAGGAAATTGCAGTGCTTCTCCGACACCATCGCGCCGCCTTGGCGCAGCCCACGGCAGCCAGCTTTGTCGATCAGCTGCCAGGCTTTTGCGTCCGGCGGGTTCTGAAACGTGCTGCCGCCAGTGCGGGTGCGAATGGGTTGCGTGCTCTCTCGCGCTTCCTGGATCGACACGATCGATGCGGCGATCTCGGCTTGCTTGCCGGGTAGCCCTTGCATCGATGCTTCGACGAAGATCCAGTCTTCCGGCACGCCGCAACCGCGGTAGCGCGGTGCCCATTCACGCGGGGTGAGATCGCAGGGTTCGCCCGCCGCGTTCAAGGCGCGCATGCCGGTCAGCACATCGCGCAGCTCGCGGCCGTAGGCGCCGGCATTCATGCGCAGCGCGCCGCCCATCGTACCCGGCACGCCAGCCAGAAACTCAAAACCGGACACGCCGGCTTCCCGCGCGGCCTTCGCCACATTGTAGTCCAACGCCATGGCGCCGGCGGTGATGTGCGTTCCATCCACTGTAACCTTCGAGAAGGCGCGACCAAGCCGGATAACAACGCCCGGGAACCCGCCGTCGCGTACCAGCAGATTCGACCCGACTCCGAGCATGAGGGTTGGGATGTCGGCGGGCTTGGCGGCGAGAAAGGCGCTTAGGTCGGCCTCGTCGGCGGGCACGAACATGGCGGCGGCGGGGCCGCCGACACGAAACCAGGTGTATTTGGCGATCGGTTCGTCGACGGTGATGCGCCCCCGAACCTTCGGCAACCGGTCCACCAGATGTTCCGGAGATGTCGACACGGCCTCGCTCATGCTCCCGTGCCCGTTCGCTTGTGACGCAGCGCCGCCAGTTCATCCGGCAGAGCGTTGGCCCACTGGGTGACGCTGCCCGCGCCGAGACAGACGACGAAGTCGCCGGGCTGGGCGATGTTGTTGATCACCTCCGGCAGCGCGGCGGGGCTCTCTAGCGCATGGACATCGCGGTGGCCGTGGGCGCGAATCCCTTCCACCAACGAATCCCGGCTGGCGCCTTCGATTGGTTGCTCGCCTGCTTCGTAGATGTCGCTGACGATCACCGTGTCCGCATCGTTGAAGCAGGTGCAGAAGTCGGCGAACAGGTTTTCGACCCGCGAGTAGCGATGGGGTTGGCACACGGCGATCACGCGGCCCGACGCACCGGCGCGGGCCGCCTTCAGCACCGCGGCGATTTCGACAGGATGGTGGCCGTAGTCATCGATGATGGCGATGCCATCAACCTCCCCGACCCGGGTAAAGCGGCGCTTTACGCCCTCGAAGTTCGTCAATGCCTTGCGGACGGCGTCGGTCTCCAGGCCCATTTCGAGGGCGACGGCTGCGGCAGCGAGGGCGTTCAGCACGTTGTGGTGACCCAGCATCGGGAGACGGACTTTCTCGATGACTTGGGTCTCGCCGCCAACCCGTTCGCCCACCTCGATATCGAATTGGGTGCCGGTGCTGTTCGCCACGACATTGGCCGCACGAATATCGGCTTGCGGTGTAAAGCCATATGTCACGACCCGGCGATCCGACAGCTGCGCGATCACGCTCTGCACCGCCGGGCTGTCAACACACATCACGGCAAAGCCGTAGAAGGGGATGTTCTCGACGAAGGTGTGAAACGCCTTATGCAAGGTTTCCACATCGCCGTAGAAATCCAGATGCTCCGGGTCGATGTTGGTGACCACGGCGATTGTCGCCGGCAGCTTGGTGAAGGTGCCGTCGGACTCGTCGGCCTCCACCACCATCCAGTCGCCCTGGCCGAGGCGTGCGTTGGTTCCGTAGGCGTTGATGATGCCGCCGTTGATGACGGTCGGGTCGAGGCCGGCGGCGTCGAGCACGGCCGACACCAGCGAGGTCGTCGTGGTCTTGCCGTGGGTCCCGCCGATGGCGACCGACCATTTCAACCGCATTAACTCGGCCAGCATCTCCGCTCGGCGGACCACGGGGATCATGCGTTCGCGCGCGGCGGCGACTTCCGGATTAGCCGAGGTGATGGCGGATGACATCACGACGACCGCCGCGCCTTCGATGTTTTCCGCGCGATGGCCAACCTCGACGGTCACGCCCCGGGCGCGCAAGCGCCGCACATTGGCGTTCTCGGCGACGTCGCTGCCTTGGACTTGATAGCCCAGCGCATCCAGCGTCTCGGCAATGCCGCTCATGCCGATGCCGCCGATGCCGACGAAGTGAATTGGCCCAATGTCGAGGGGTAGCGCCCTCATGCCAGACCTCGTCGGAGTGGGCCGGTTTCTTCATCCAATTGGTCGGCCAGATCGCTGCCGCGCGCGGCGGGCACGCCGCTGGACGTGGACGCGGTGGCGACGATCAGGTCTGCCAATCGAGCGGCGGCATCGCGATGACCGAACTGATGCGCCGCGGCGGCGGCGCTGGCCAGCATCGACGGTGTCCGGATCAGTATGTCGAGATGACGGCAGAGCTTGTCCGCCGTGAGATCGGATTCCGGGAAAACCCAACCGCCCCCCGCGGTGGCCATGGCCCGTGCATTTGCGGTCTGATGGTCTTCAGCGGCATAGGGATAGGGCACGAGGATCGCCGGGCGGCCAACGGCGCCCAGTTCAGCCATGGTCGAGGCGCCGGCCCGGGAGATAACGAGATGGGTGTCGCGCAACAACCCGGCCACGTCGTCGAAGAACGTCGCGACCGTCGCGGGAATGCCGAGATGGGCGTAGGTCTCGCGGGTATTCTCGAGGTCTTCCTGACGGCACTGATGCACAATCCGAAGCCGGGCGCGATCGGCGAGGTTCTCGACGGCCGCTGGCACTATGCGTGAGAACACACTGGCGCCCTGACTGCCGCCTAGGATCAACAGGCCGATTGGGTCGTTCGAGGCCGGCGGTGCGTAGGGATGGGCCGCGACATCGACAATGTCGCGGCGCACCGGGTTGCCAACCAGATGGGCGCGTGCCGCTGACGGCAGGCGAGCGGTGTGTACAAAGGACAGCGCTAGTGCGCTGGCGAAGCGCGCGGCCAAGCGGTTCGCCCGGCCCAAATGCGCATTCTGTTCGTGCAACACGCACGGTATGCCGGACAGCCGCGCCGCCAGCATCGGGGCAATCGACGGATAGCCACCGAAACCGACGACCAGGGCCGGCGGTTCGTTGCGATAGATGCGCCGTGCTTGGGCGACGCCGCGCAGTAGCTTTACCGCGCCCGACAGTTGACGCAGCCGGCCGCGGTCGACCCGGCCGGCCGACAATACCAACCGCTGCACATCGTCGGTCAGGCCGCGATAGGCCGCGCCACGTTCATCGGTCAAAAAGATCACCCGGTGTCCGCGGCCAACAAGCTCTTCGGCAAGCGCCACGGCAGGGTACAGGTGACCGCCGGTGCCGCCGGCGGCGATGGCAAATAGTTGTCGGGTCATACTGCGTCCCCCGTGCCAACGCGACGCCGGGTCAAGGCCAGCATCATGCCGAGGCCGAGGGCCACGGCCAGCAGCGACGAACCGCCATAGCTGATGAGTGGCAAGGTCGTACCCTTCGGCGGAATGAGGTTGAGCGTCGAGCCCATGTTGATCAGCGCCTGCAGGCCGAACTGGGTCAGCAAACCGGCGACCGCGAGCAGCACAAACTGATTGCAGTCCTGCACAACGCGCGAAAAACCGCGCAACACCACGAAGGCGAACAGGATGACAATCACCATCGTCATCAACATGCCGAGTTCCTCACCGGCGACGGCAAAGACAAAATCGGCGTGCGCGTCGGGAAGGAAGTTCTTGACCTCGCCTTCGCCCGGGCCTCTGCCGAACCAGCCGCCGTTCATGAACGCCTCAAGGCTGCGCTGGATCTGATAGGTGTCCATCGTCTCCGGCCGGAGGAACCCGTCAACGCGGCGGGTGACGTGGTCCAGGAAGAAGTAGGCGCCAACCAGGCTGCCGGCGCCGGCGAGGACCAGTACGCCAAGCAGCCACAAAGACAGGCCCGCGAGAAAAAGCTGGGTGACCCAAATGGCCGTCACGACAAAGGTTTGTCCGACATCGGGCTGCGCGGCCAGCAACGCAGCCGGCACCAGGTAGATCGCCATGGACTTCCAGCCGCCCGGCAACATCCGATTGAACCAGCCTTGACGGGCCGCGCTGTGGCTTAGCAGCCAGGCAAACGCCACTGCAAAGGTCGGCTTGATGAACTCCGAGGCCTGCAACGAGAAGCCGGCCAGATTGAGCCAGCGCCGTGCACCTTTGATCTCAACGCCGGCAAACAAGGTCACAACCAACAGCACAAGCCCGGCGGCGAAGCCGGCAAATGCCAGGCGACGCACCTGGGTAGGCGTGCAAAGCGACACGCCGATGATGATCGCCACGGCGACCGGCAAGAGTACGAAGTGGCGGCGAACAAAGTAGAGCCCGTCCAAGCCGATCCGTTCGGCGACCGCCGGACTGGCGGCGAGCATCAGCACCACGCCGAAACCGGCCAACGCGAACAGCGCCGCCAACTGCCAACGGTCAATGGTCCACCACCAGCGGCCAAGTACGGACGTATCGGTGCGCGAGATGCTCAGCATGCCTGGCGCACCTCGGTCAGCGCTGCGACATGCCGGCGGAACGCGTCGCCGCGCGCCTCGAAGTCGGCGAATTGGTCGAAGGACGCGCAGCCCGGCGACAGAAGCACCACCGCACCGTTGGATCGTCCGCCCGCAATGTCCGCCGCGGTTCGCACCGCTTCTTGCAAATCGCCGCACGCGTGCACGGGGCAGTACGGCTGGAGTTGGGTTGCCAGTTCCGGGGCGGCTTCCCCGATCACGCAAGAAGCGGCGACGCGCGATAGCTGCGGGACCACCGGCTCGATATCGACGGTGCCCTTTGGCCGGCCCCCGGCGATCCAAACGATGTCCTGGTAGCAGGAGAGCGCATTGGCGGCGGCGTCGAAGTTGGTGGCCTTGCTGTCGTTGACGAACAGGACACCGTCAGCCGAGCCAACGACCTCCTGCCGGTGCGGCAGGCCGGGGAAACTCGGGGCGCGTGCGGCGATCTCGTTTGCCGCTCCACCGGCCACTGTCGCCGTGGCGTACGCTGCCGCGAGATTCTGTGCGTTGTGATGTCCTGGCAGTGCCGGCAACTCGGACAGTTCAATGACCCGTTCGGCTCGGCCGGCGCGGTCGTCGACCAGCCAGCCTTGTTCGGCGTACACACCACCGCTCACCGGCTGGTGGCCGGAGATCGCAATGACGCGGCCGGGGCGTAGTTTGAACAGCCGGTCGAACAGGCCGCGGCTGGTCGCATCGTCCACGCCGATCACTGCGGTCCCTGCTTCGTCCTGGCCGGCGAAAATGCGCGCCTTGGCGTTGACGTAGCCCTCGACACTGCCGTGCCGGTCGGTGTGGTCGGGGCTGATGTTCAATAGAACGGCGGTGTCGAAGACGCCGGTCGGGATCAGTTCGAGCTGATAGGACGACAGCTCCAAGACATATGTGCCATCGCCGCCGAGCGGCGCGAGATCCAGCGCGGGCGTGCCGATATTGCCGCCAACCTCAACATGTCCATTGCTGCTCAAGACGTGCCCAACGAGCGCGGTGGTTGTAGACTTGCCGTTGGTGCCCGTTATGCCGATGTACTTCGCGTCGGGACAAGCCCGCATCAACAGTTCCACATCGCCGACAATCTCGATGCCCTGGTCGCGCGCCGCGGCGACAACAGGATGTGGCGCGGGCCAGGTGTGGGGTACGCCCGGACTCAAGACCAGCATTGACAGGCCAAGGCAAAAACCGTCGGTCCCCTCCGACACTTCGATGCCGCTCGATGCCGCCGAGGCCCTGACCTTCGCCGTATCGTCCCAAGCGCGCACTTCTATCCCCGACTTGGCGAGCGCTTGTGCCGCAGACCGCCCGGTGCGGCCGAGCCCAAGCACGCCGACGGGCGCGTGAGCAACAGAAGAGAGGTCGATCCCGTTCACGGCTACCTCAGCTTCAAGGTGGAGAGACCGACCAGCGCCAGCACGGTCGCAATGATCCAAAAGCGAATGACGATGGTCGGTTCGGCCCAGCCGCGCTGTTCGAAGTGGTGATGCAGCGGCGCCATGCGGAACACACGGCGACCGGTCAGTTTGAATGAGACGACCTGCACGATGACCGACACGGTTTCCAGCACGAACAGTCCGCCGATGATCGCCAGCACCAGTTCGTGTTTGGTGATGATGCTGACGCCACCGAGCGCACCGCCCATGGACAGGGAACCGGTGTCGCCCATGAAAACCATCGCCGGCGGTGCATTGTACCAGAGGAAGCCGAGACCGGCGCCGACCAACGCCCCGCAGAACACCGCGAGCTCGCCCGTTCCCGGCACGTAGTTGACCAGCAGATAGTTGGCGAAGACGGCGTTGCCGACGAGATACGCGATCAGCCCAAAACAGGACGCGGCAATCATCACCGGGACGATGGCCAGTCCGTCGAGGCCATCCGTCAGGTTCACCGCGTTGGAGGCGCCGACCATGACGAACATCGCCACCGGAATGAAGAAGATGCCCAAGTCGACCAGCACGTCCTTGAAGAATGGCACGGCGATACTGTCGGCGAGGGGTTCGCCGGTGAGGTTCATGATCCAGACCGAAGCGATGATCGCCACGGTGAGTTGGAGCAATAGCTTCAGGCGGCTTGAGATACCGCGTGAATTGCGGCGGGTCAGCTTCATGTAATCGTCGACGAAGCCGATCGCGCCAAAGCCAATGGTGACCAGGAGGATCGACCAGACGAACCCGTTGGCAAGGTCGGCCCAAAGAATCGTACTGATGGTCACGGCGATCAGAATCAAGAAGCCGCCCATGGTCGGGGTCCCGGCCTTCTCGAAATGCGTGGCAGGACCGTCCTCGCGGATCGGCTGACCCGCCGGTTGCTGCCGCCGCAGCCAGTTGATGACCCAGGGGCCGAACATAAAGCTGACAACCAGCGCCGTGATGACGGCTCCGCCGGACCTGAACGTCAAAAAGCGGAACAGGTTCAGGGGGCTGAACTGGTCGGCCAGCGGCACAAGTAGGTTAAAAAGCATCAGCCCCTGTTTTTGACTCGATCAAACACACACCGCGGTCGGACGCCGCGTTGCTGCTCTTGCATTGGCGACCGCCTCGGCGATCAACCCCATCCGACTGCCGAGCGACCCTTTCACCAACACGACATCCCCGGCCCGCAACGCCTGCACCACGGCGGCGCGGAGTTCTTCGGATGACGGTGCGTGGGCACCCCGCATTTCGTTTGGCAAGGCGGCATCGAGCGACGCCATCTTGGGCCCGGCGGTGAACACCAGGTCGACATCGGCGGCCTGCAGGTCGCGAGCCAATGCGGCGTGCATCACCTCCGACGACGGTCCCAACTCCAACATGTCGCCAAGGACGGCGATGCGACGGCCGCCACGGCCGGTGCGCTTCCTGCGCAGCACGGCGAAGGCGGCGCGCATCGAAGCAGGCCCTGCATTGTAGCTGTCGTCGATCAATTCAATCGAACCGCGCCCGAACGGGATTTTTCGGCTCGCGCCGCGGCCTTTCGGCGTGGTGAGTTGGGCAAAACTCTGCGCTGCCGTGGGGACGGGCCCACCCGCGACTTCGACCGCGGTCAACACGGCCAGGGTGTTCATTGCCCAATGCTTGCCGGCGACCGGCAACTCATAGGCAATCGGCGTGCCGTTTACCGCTGCCTCGACCGAACTACTGTCAGCGCCGACGTCACAGGCGTTCAGCCGGGTGTCAGCCTCGGGGTGCTCGCCGAAGCCAATGACCCGTTCGACACCGGCGCTCCATGCGGCGGTCGCCAGCAAGGCGTAGTACGCATTGTCGCGGTTCAGGATCGCGACACCGTCGGCGGTCATGCCCTCGAAGATTTCGGCCTTGGCCTCGGCGATCGCCGCAACGCTGTCGAAGAACTCCAGATGGACCGCGGCGATGGTCGTGATGATGGCGACATGGGGCCGGACCATGTGGGACAGCACGCGCATCTCGCCCGCATGGTTCATGCCCAATTCAAACACGCCGTACGCCGCATCGCGGGGCATGCGCGCGAGGGAGAGGGGCACGCCGATATCGTTATTCAGATTGCCGCGCGTCGCATGGGTCGTTCCCAATGCACCGAAGGCAAGGGTCAGCGCCTCCTTGGTGCCGGTCTTGCCGACACTGCCGGTGACCGCGACGATACGCGCCGTCGTCCGCTCCCGCGCATAGCGCCCAAGCGCCTGTAGCGCGGCGAGCGGGTCGTCGACGACCAGCAGCGGCTTGTCCTTCGGCAGATCCTTCGGCGGCCGCGTGACGACGGCGGCGGCAGCGCCTTGGTCGAACGCATTGGCGACAAAGTCATGGCCGTCGAAATTCGGACCTGACAGCGCGACGAATAGATCGCCGGGCGCGATGGACCGGCTATCGATCGACACACCCGTCGCCGACCAAGCGGTGGAGTTGGTGCCGCCGGTCGCCGCCGCAGCTTCGTCCGCGCTCCACAGCACAGGATCACCCATGGCTTTTTCCCGTGTGTTCCGTCGCCAGTCGCGCAACCGCCGCGCGGGCGACATCGGCGTCGAGGAACGGCACCACCGTGGTGCC
>JANQOE010000116.1 GCA_028279245.1 Alphaproteobacteria bacterium | reverse complement strand
GGAGTGGCTCGAAGGCAAGGAACTGCCCGGCGTTGCGGCACTCGCGACGGGCTAACTGGGCGACGGGCTAGCTAGCGGCACGGGCCGGCTCCGCGGCCGTCAGGCGTTCGGTCGGCAGATTGAACCCGACCGTGGTGCCTTTGCCGGGTTGGCTGGTGACGGTCAGCCGTCCGCCATGCAATTCCACCATGGCCTTGGCGAGGGGTAGTCCGAGACCGGTGCCCTCATGACTGCGGCTGAATGAGCTTTCGACCTGGCCGAAGGGTGTCATGGCGAGCTCGATTTCCTCGGCACTCATACCGATGCCGTTGTCGGTTACCCGGAACCATAGGCCTTCGTCATCCCGGTTCACGCTGATCACAACCTCACCATCGCGCGCTGTAAACTTCACGGCGTTGGACAACATGTTGAGCAGGATCTGTTTGGTTTTCTGCTCGTCAGCATAGACCAGCTGGTTCTCCGCCATGTCTTCTGAACGCAGCGTGATGCCGGCTTGTTGGGCGCGTTCGCCGACGAGGCGCAGCGTGCTTTGCACGACGCTGGCCGGCTCGAAGGTCGACTCGTGCAGGTCGAGCTTGCCGACTTCCGACTTCGACACGTCGAGAATGTCATTGATGATGTTGAGCAAATGGCGGGCGCTATCGATGATGTCGTTGACGTATTCGCCGTAGCGGCCCGATAGCTTGCCGAACACGCCCTCGCGCATGACTTCGGCAAAGCCGATGATCGCGTTCAAGGGCGTGCGCAGTTCATGGCTCATGTTGGCCAGGAATTCGGTCTTGGTCCGGTTGGCGACCTCCGCCTCTTCCTTGGCGCGTAACAGATCGGTCTCGCGCCGGCGCGCCTCGGTGATATCGGCGGCGGTTCCGCGATAACCCAAGAAGGTTCCGTGGTTGTCGAAGATGGGCAGCGCGCTGAGGCGGAATGTCCGTGTTTCGCCATCGCCCCCGACGATTTGCACGATTTGATCGCGGAACGGGCAGCGGGTCTGAAAGAGTTCTTCGGGGTCCTGAGAGCCGGGTGCGAAGTCACAGATATCAAGCACGTTCTTGCCGCGAAGCTCAAGCGGGTGTACCCGCAGATTGTCGGTAACGCGGGCTGAGATGTAGGTGAAGTTCAGATCAGTATCGCATTCCCACAACCAGTCGGAGACGAGCCGGCCAATATCCTCAAGCTTTTCTTTTGCCTGACGGGCCGTTTCGAGTGCCGCAACTAGGCCGGTGACGTCAGTGGCCGTACAAACTACGTCGTCGGACCCCTGGGGGCAGTGGAAGACGCACCGAATGGTGCGGTCAGCCTGTTTGATCTGCCGTGACGCACCGGATGGTTTGGCCTGGAGTTCCAAGGATAACGCCTGCCAAAGGTCGGGCGCGATCTGGGTCCCCTTGGCGGTGAGCAGGGGGGCACAGGCTTGCTGGAATGCGGGGGTGGACGATTGAATTGTCCCGTCGCCGGCGATGAGCGCGAGCGGCTGGGCATGTTGCATCAGGTCCGATTGGGAGTCGTTCTTCACGCCAGCTCCGTTCAGGCCCTCAATCTTTTGTCCATTGGGCGTAGGTCGCAGGTCTGGGATCGCTCATTAAGAATGCCTTTACGCAAAGAAACCCTTAACGGGAATCGAGGGCGCCGTTTTCGCCCTGGCTGGCGTGGGTTCGATTTACATTTTGTTAGAATGCCCTGCTTTAGGATGCCGGCATGCAGACCACGCCCACGACCGGCCTCCTGCACCAGCTCTCCGATCTTTTGCAGCCGCGGGTGCAACCGCAGCCGCAGGCCACTGACGAGCGGACGCCACCGCCACGCAAGATGGTGACGGCCCCGCGCACCGTGCATGAGGCCACGGCTCAGACGCGGAACCTGCCGGCTGGACCGCATGACAGGCCCACCAGCCGCTCCCAGGCGCCGGACGTTCCGACCAGGGACATTCCCCGCGGCAGCTTCCTCAACATCGTCGTTTAGTCGGCCGATTGTTCGGCCGGTGGCGTCGGTTGGTTGCGCAGGATCAACGGGGTCTGCGCGGCGGCGAATACTAGCGTTAACGGCATTGCGCCGAACAGTTTGAAGCCGACCCAAAAGTCGGTCGAGAAGTTGCGCCAAACGATCTCATTCAATACGGCCAATACGATAAAGAACAGGCCCCAGCGGAGCGTCAGAGTGCGCCAGGCTTGGTCGGTCACTTCGAAGGCGGTGCCGAACAGTGGTTTTAGCAGTGACTGGCCGGCCGCGAGGCCGCCGAGGAGGACCACTGCGAACAGCATGTTGACGATGGTCGGTTTGAGTTTGATGAACAACTCGTCATTCAGATAGAGCGTCAGGCCGCCGAAGACCAAGACGATCACCGCACTGAACAAGGGCACGACCGGCAGCTTCCGTTCGGTGAGCCAGCTTGCCAGCACCGATATGGAGATCGCGACCATGAACGCGGCGGTGCCGGCGAAGATGCCTGCCCGGCCGTTTACCACAAAGAAAACTAGCAGCGGTCCGGCTTCGATGGCGATCTTGATGAGTTGCTTCATGGCTGCCTGCGTTTAGCGGAACGGCGGTTCGTTCAGGCTGCGCAACTTGCGGGAGTGGAGTTGCTGTACGCCGCCCTCGCGCAGCATGCTAACCGTCTCCAACCCGATTCTCAGGTGCTGGCTGATCCGCTCCTGATAGAAACGGTTGGCCATGCCGCGCAGCTTGATCTCACCGTGCATTGGCTTGTCAGATACACACAAAAGCGTGCCGTAAGGTACGCGCAGCCGAAAGCCGTTGGCCGATATCGTTGCGCTTTCCATGTCGATGGCGATGGCGCGCGATTGGTTGAATCGCTTCGACAGCTCGGCGAAATGGAGTTCCCAGTTGCGGTTGTCGGTCGATGCCACCGTGCCGGTCCGCATGCGGGTCTTCATGTCGCTGCCGCGCAGCCCGGTGACGCGGGCGACGGCCTCTTGCAACGCGACCTGGATCTCGGCAATCGGCGGCACGGGCACCCACGGTGGCAAATCGTCATCTAGGACGTTGTCTTCCCGCACATAGGCGTGGGCCAGCACATAGTCGCCCAGCATTTGGCTGCGGCGCAGACCGCCGCAGTGGCCGATCATCAGCCAGCAGTGGGGCCGCAGCACGGCCAGGTGGTCGGTTATGGTCTTGGCGTTCGAAGGGCCGACGCCGATGTTGATGAGGGTGATGCCGAGATGGTCGTCGCGCACCAGATGATAGGCCGGCATCTGCGGTAGGTGCTTGGGCGGCTCGCCGTGGGATTGTTCCGACGTCAATTGCGGATTGGTGGTCGTGACCTCCCCGGGCTCGACAAACCGGATGTATTCGTCGCCGCCGGTGATCTGTTTCTTGCCGTAGGCAACGAACTCGTCGACGTAACGTTGGTAGTTGGTGAAAAGTACAAAGCGTTGGAAGTGTCGTGCGTGGGTGGCGGTGTAATGCTGCAGCCGGTGAATGCCCAGATCGACGCGGTCGGCGGAGAAGAGCGCGAGCGGGAAGGGCGTGCCGGCTGGTGGCATGTAGGTGCCGTTGGCGACTTCGTCGTTGATCCGTTCGAGGCGAGGCAGCGTGAAGATCGATTGCATGCGCCGGACGTCTTCGGCACCGATGTCCGCGGTGGCGTGTTCGACCACGAACGGCAGGGCGATGGGGCGCTGGCTGACGCCGACGCTCACCGGACGGTTGTGGTACTTCATCAAGAGTCCGATCTGTTCCGTGTAGTAGTTGCGAAACAAATCGGGTCGGGTGAGCGTGGTGCCGTAGGTCCCGGGTGCCGGGGCCGTGCCATAGGCCGGGCGTGAATCGACCTGCAGGTCGGTCGAGGTGAGTTCGATCCCCAGATACGGGTAATAGGCCTCCACTGAACCGGCGGTGAGTTGCCCGTTGCTGAAATCGGCAAACGCGTCGCGGATGCGTCTGGTGTTCCGGTCGTAGATCTCGGTGGCTTTGGCAACGGCGGCGGCCGCGTCGGTGAACTGGGCGAGTTCCTGGGCGTTGCCGTGTGCGGTGCCGGGCATCGTTCCTATCCCGTTGCGCCGAGCAGGGCCCGGCCGAAGTCGTCAGGGTCGAAGGCTTGCAGATCGTCGGCGGCTTCGCCTACACCGATCGCGTGGATCGGCAATCCGAACTTATCGGCTAGCGCCACCACGACACCGCCACGCGCCGTCCCATCGAGCTTGGTGACGATCAAACCGGTGACCGCCACCAGGTCGCGGAATGTCTGCACCTGGGCGTGGGCGTTCTGCCCGGTCGTTGCATCCAGCACCAGCAAGGTGTGGTGTGGTGCCGCCGGGTCGAGCTTCTTGAGGGCCTTCGTAGTTTTTTGCAGTTGCGCCATCAGATCGGCTTTGTTGTGGAGCCGGCCTGCGGTGTCGATGAGCAGCACGTCGGTGTCCGTGGCGCGCGCCTGTTCGTAGGCTTCATACGCAACAGCCGCCGGGTCCGCGCCCGGTTGTTTGGTCAGGACCGGGCAGTTCAAACGTTCGCCCCAAATCCGTAGCTGCTCGATGGCGGCGGCGCGGAACGTGTCACCCGCTGCCAGCAGCACGGATTTGTTCTCCGCCGAAAGGCGCGACGCAAGTTTGGCGATGGTTGTCGTTTTGCCGGTGCCGTTGACGCCAACGACGAGGACGACGAGGGGGCGGTGTTCACTTTGCCAATCGAGGTCTTGTGCTACCGGGCGCAGTTTGTCGGCGATCTGCTGGGCCAGCAGATCCCGGACGCCGTCGGCCGACGGGTCCGATGTCTTTTGCCGTGCCAGTTCGGCGACGAGTTCGCTTGCGGTGCTGACGCCAAGGTCAGCGGTAATCAACAGTTCCTCGAGTTGCTCGAGAGTATCCTGATCGATCTTCTTGCCGGTGAAGATGCGGGCGATGCCGCCCGACAGATTGGACGACGACTTACGCAAGCCGTCGCGCATGCGGCTGAACCAATTGCCCTCGGCCATCAGCAGGGTGTGCCCTGCAGCGCCGAGGTCGAGGCGCTGTCTATCGATGCCTGGATCAGTACGCCTGGCTCCACGGGTGTGGCGAAGTCGACGGTTGCGAAGTGCTCGGTGCGTCCTGTTTCCGGAGTCTCGGTCAAGACGATCTGCCGTTCGCCGACGTGCGACCTCAGATATGCGGCGAGTTGCCGTTCGCCCGCCGTCCGCAGGACAGCCGCGCGCCGGCGGCGTTCCTCGACTGGCACCTGCGGCATGTGCGCGGCGGGCGTTCCGCCACGCGGGCTGTATGGAAATACGTGCAAGTAGGTGATGCCGCATTCCTGCACCAGATCGACGCTGCGCTGGGCCATCTCCGCTGTTTCGGTCGGGAAGCCGGCGATCAGATCGGCGCCGAAGACGGTATCGGGCCGGCGGTCACGAACCTTCCGGACCAGCGCGATAACATCGGCGCGTAGATGACGGCGTTTCATTCGCTTAAGTACGAGGTCATCGCCGGCTTGGATGCTGAGATGCAGATGGGGCATAAGCCGCGGCTCGGTCTCGAGCAGGCGCAGCAGATCGGCATCGATCTCCGCCGGGTCGATGGAACTTAGGCGCAGCCGCCGCACCTCCGGCACGCCTTGCAGGACACGCCGCACCATCTGGCCGAGGGTCGGTTGCCCCGGAAGGTCCGCGCCGTAGGATGTCAGGT
>JANQOE010000096.1 GCA_028279245.1 Alphaproteobacteria bacterium | reverse complement strand
CGGCGGCGCCATTACCGCTGATCAGCGTCTTTCCGGCGATGCAATCCAAGTTCATCGACGGGGCGGTCGGCATGGGGCCCTGGGTGGATCTCTCCTTTGGCTTCTACCAGACGGCCAGCAACTACTACTCGCCCGGTCTGCATGCGGCGAGCGCGCCCCTCAGCTTCGGCATCAACCGCGAACTGTGGGACAGTCTGTCGGAGAACGAGCAGGCGGTACTGCACATGGCCGCCTCCTCCGAGTATGTGGCGATGTTCTCCGAGTTCAGCGCTCGCAACGCGGCGGCACTCCGGGTCTTACGGAAAGAACATGGCGTCACCCTGCGCAGCTTCTCCACGGAGCTGTTGAACGCGGTTGGCGAGCATGCCGGCCAGGCGGTCGCGGAGGTTGGGCAGGCTGACCCGCTGTCGGGCCGGATCTACGAGTCATTTCTGACGTACCGGCGCGATGGCATCTCATGGTCGCGCCGCACGGATCACGCCTTCGTCAGTGCCCGTTCCCTACCTTTTCGCTATGCGGCGTCCTGACATTTGCAGGACGGTGACAGCCATTTATACTCGCCGCCCAGTCTGACTACATCGATTGGTCTACTGGCCTAGCGATCACCGGATAGGTGGGTCTGCCGGCCATAAAAGGGAGGCGATAGCATGAAACGGCGCAAATTCCTTTCCACTGCCGCGGTCGGCGCGGGCGCGGCTGCTGCGGCATCCACCCTGCCAAAACCGGCGATATCCCAAGGGATCAAAGAGATCCGACTGGTGACGACCTGGCCGAAGAACTTCCCGGGCCTCGGCACCGGTGCGGAACGCTTTGCCCAGCGAATTACGCAGGGTTCGGAAGGCAAGCTGCAGGCAAAGGTTTTTGCGGCTGGCGAACTGGTGCCGCCGTTCGAGTCGTTCGATGCCGTCTCCGGCGGTACCGCCGAGATCTACCACGGCGCCGAATACTATTGGCAAGGCAAGTCGACGGGCTTCAACTTCTTCGCCGCGGTGCCGTTCGGTCTGACAGCGACCGAAATGGACGCGTGGATTCATCACGGCGGCGGGCAAGAGCTGTGGGATGAGTTGGCCGCCGACTTCAACCTGAAGCCGTTTGCCGCCGGCAACACCGGTGTGCAAATGGGCGGCTGGTTCAACAAGGAAATCAACAGTCTTGAGGACTACAACGGCCTGAAGATCCGCATGCCGGGTCTCGGCGGTGAAGTGCTGCGTCAGATCGGCGCTGCAGCAGTGAGCCTCCCGGGCGGTGAGATCTTCCCGTCGCTGCAGTCGGGGGCCATTGACGCTACGGAGTGGGTCGGGCCGTGGAACGATTTGGCTTTCGGCTTCTACAAGGTCGCTCAGTTCTACTACTACCCGGGCTTCCATGAGCCGGGCACGACGCTCAGCACCGGCGTCAACCGTCAGCTTTGGGAGAGCCTGACCGGCGACCAGCAGGCGCTCATTGCCTCCGCCGCGGCGGCCGAGAACAACTTCACACTGGCCGAGTTCAACGCGCGCAACAACGCCGCGCTGAACGAACTCGTCAGCACCCACGGCGTGCAGGTGAAGCGGTTTGGCGACGATGTCATGAACGCGATCGGCAACGCCGCCGGCCAGGTTGTCGCCGACGCGGCGGCGGGCGATCCGCTGACCCAGCGAATCTATGACAGCTTTATCGACTTCCGGAAGAACGCCATCGCGTGGTCGCGGCTCTCCGACCAAGCCTTCTGGGAAGCGCGCTTGCTGCCATTCCAATACGAGCGGACATAGCCGCATCCGACGTCCGGTCTGATTTTGGGCCCGCCCTTTGTCGTGGTGCGGGCCCAAGTCATTTCTGCCGTATAGACGAACCCGCAGATGGAACTCATCGGATCGCTTGCCCGGGGCATTGACGAGCTGAACGAACGGATCGGCCGTTTCGTCGCCTGGGCGGCGCTGCTGATGGTCCTCGTGCAGTTCGGCGTGGTGGTGCTGCGCTACGTTTATGGGTTGAGTTTCATCTTCATGCAGGAGTCGATCGTCTACCTGCATGCGATTCTGTTCATGCTGGGCGCGGGCTACACGCTGTTGCACGGCGGGCATGTGCGGGTCGACATCTTCTATGCAGCGGCCAAGCCGAGAACCAAGGCCTGGGTCGACCTGATCGGCGTGCTGATCTTCCTGGTCCCGGTCTGCGCGATCCTTTTCACCTTCTCCTTCCCCTATGTGCAGTCCTCCTGGGCGGTGTTTGAAGGCTCCAAGGAGACGAGCGGCATCCAGGCCGTCTTCCTGTTGAAGACTGTGATCCTGGTCTTTGCCGTGCTGATCCTGCTCCAGGGTGTGGCGCTGGCGTTGCGGTCCATTCTAGCCATCGCCGAGGCGGACACCGACGGGGCAAAACCTTGACCCTGCAGGAAGTCCTCGTCGTCGTCATGTTCCTGTCGACGATCGGCGCACTGATGGCGGGCTTTCCGGTCGCTTTCACCCTATCGGGCGCGGCGATCATCTGGTCTTTCATCGCGTTCTTCCTGGGCGTGTTCGATACCAGCTTCTTCGGCGCGTTGCCGTCGCGGATCTTCGGCAATGCGATGACCAACGAAGTGCTCATCGCCGTGCCGCTGTTCGTGTTCATGGGCGTGATGCTGGAGCGCTCCAAGGTTGCCGAGGAACTGCTGGATACGATGGGCCGGCTGTTCGGCACCTTGCGCGGCGGCCTAGGCGTCTCGGTCTCGGTGGTTGGCGCCTTGCTGGCGGCGTCGACGGGGATCGTCGGCGCGACCGTGGTGACGATGGGCTTGCTGTCGCTGCCGACCATGTTGCGGCGTGGTTACGATCCCGCCCTTGCCTGCGGGTCGATCTGTGCGTCCGGGACGCTCGGCCAGATCATTCCGCCGTCGATTGTCCTGATCCTGTTGGGCGACCAGATCTCCAACGCCTATGTGGATGCGCAGCGGGAGATCGGGAACTTTGCGCCGGAGCCAGTGTCGGTCGGCGATCTGTTTGCTGGGGCCTTGTTGCCCGGTCTGCTGCTGGTGGGTCTGTACATCCTCTACCAACTCATCACCGCCTGGCTGCGGCCCCATACCTCCCCGGCTATCCCCGCGGACGAATTGAAGATTGAAGGCGGGTTGTTGCGGCTGGTCTGCAGCGCCCTGTTGCCGCCATTGGTGCTGATTGTCGCCGTGCTAGGTTCAATCCTGTTCGGCGTAGCGACGCCGACCGAGGCGGCGGCGGTCGGGGCGATTGGTGCGACGCTGCTTGCCGGTTATCGCCTGCGAAACGCCGAAGGTGGTCTGCCGGCGATTTCGCCGACCCCCATCTACGCCGCCGCCATCGGCCTGGTGGTGATGTTGTTCCTACAGTCGGTCGTCGATCTGCGGCTGGGCCGTGAGACGATTCCCACCGGGGATATGGTCGCCATCATCATTTCGGCGATCGCCGGCGTCGCGCTGATCTGGGGGATCGGCGTCAGCCTGTTGCGGGTCAGCCGGTTGGATGTCCTAACGGCGGTGACGCGATCGACCATGGAGATCACATCCATGGTTTTCGTGATCCTGATCGGCGCCGCGGTGTTCTCCCTGGTGTTTCGGGCGCTGGGCGGTGACGAAATGGTCACCGAGATCCTGACCAGCATTCCCGGCGGCACATTCGGTGCGATCTTCGTCGTGATGCTGGTGATGTTCGTGCTCGGCTTTTTCCTCGACTTTATCGAGATCACGTTTGTCGTGGTGCCGATCGTCGCGCCGGTCCTGCTGCAGCTCGATATCAGCCCGGTCTGGCTGGGTGTGATGATGGCGATGAACCTACAGACGTCCTTCCTGACGCCGCCCTTCGGATTTGCGTTGTTCTACCTGCGCGGCGTCGCACCGGAAGAGGTGACGACGCAGCACATCTACAAAGGCGTCTTGCCGTTCGTTGCCATCCAGTTGATCGCGCTGGCGGCCCTCGCCGCTTGGCCGGCCCTGGCCAACTGGCTGCCGAGCGTGGTGTTCGGTTCGGTCTACACCTAAGAACCTAAAGCCCGCTGAGCCCGAAGCGGTTGGTCCTGGGGAAACCATGGGGCGGCAGCCGGCCGGCTTGCGCCCGCTTGCCGATCCATTCCTTGAGCTGTTTGGCGTCGAAGGTGCGCCGGCGGTCGCCGACCATCACCGTCAGGCCTTCGGCTAGGTCAAAGCAAATGATGTCGGCGAGACCGCCCTTGGCGTAGCTCTGCAGCTTCACCCCACGGCCTTTCGACATCTCCGGCACCTCGTCGACCGGGAAGATGATCATTTTGCGATTCACCCCGAGGACAGCGACATGGTCGCCATCGGCCAGCACGCAAGCCTGCGCCTCGTTCTCACCGCTGACGTTGAGAATGCGTTTGCCGGCCCGGGTCTGGGCGACCACCTCATCCTCCGGCACGATGAAGCCGCGGCCGTCGCTCGAGGCGACAAGCAGGCGGCGCTCCGGCCGGTTGACGAATAGCGAAACGATATCCGTGTCGTTGCCCATGTCGACCATCAGGCGCAACGGATCGCCGTGCCCGCGGCCGCCCGGCAGTTTGTCGACACCGGTGGTGTAGAAGCGGCCGTTCGTCGCGAACACAATCAGTTTGTCGGTAGTCTCCGCTTCGATGGCGAAGCGCGCGCGGTCGCCTTCCTTGTAGCGCAGATCCGCCGTGTCGATGCCGTGGCCCTTGATCGTCCGCACCCAGCCCTTGGCCGAGCAAACGACGGTCACGGCTTCGCGGTCGATCATCGCCTCCAGCGGGACCACCACCTCCTGCGGCGCCGCGGCGATCTCGGTCCGGCGGTCGCCATATTCTGTGCCGGGGCCGAAGCGCTTTTTCATTTCGCGGATTTCTTCGGCCAGCCGCGCCTGTTGTTTCTCTTCGCTGCGCAACAGGCCGCGCAGTTCCTTCTGTTCCTGTTCGAGGTCCTTGACCTCTTTCTTGATCTCCAACTCCTCGAGCTTGCGCAACGCGCGGAGGCGCATGTTGAGGATGGCGTCGACCTGCACCTCGCTCAGGTCCCAGCGTTTCATCATGACGTCGCGCGGATGGTCTTCCTCGCGGATGATCCGAATCACTTCATCGAGATTCAGATAGACGATCATGTAGCCGCCCAGGATCTCCAGGCGCTGGGCGATCTTGTCGAGCCGGAACTGGGCCCGCCGGACCATCACTTCGATGCGGTGGGTCAGGAATGCCAGCAGGACCTCGCGCAGCGACATCACGCGCGGCGTCCGCTCGGCGTCGAGCGCATTCATGTTGAGCGAGAACCGGTTCTCCAGGTCGGTCTGGCGGAACAGGCTCTCCATCAACACCGAGGCGTCGACGTTGCGGCTCTTTGGTTCCAGGATCAGCCGCACGTCTTCCGCCGACTCGTCGCGGATGTCGGCGAGCATGGCGATCTTCTTGGCCTGCAACAGTTCGGCGACGCGCTCGATCAGCCGCGACTTCTGCACCTGATAAGGCATCTCGGTCACGACGATCTGGTATTGGCCGCGCGGCAGTTCTTCGACCTCCCACTTGGCGCGGATGCGGAACGAACCCTTGCCGGTGGTGTAGGCCTCGACGATGGTCGCCCGGTCCTCTACCAGGACGCCGCCGGTGGGGAAGTCGGGGCCCGGAATAAAGCCGACCAGTTTGTCGATGGTCGCCTTGGGGTGCTTGATCAGATGCTGTAGGGCGTCGCAAATCTCGCCCACATTGTGGGGCGGAATGCTGGTCGCCATGCCGACCGCAATGCCTGCAGCGCCGTTGGCCAGTAGGTTCGGGAAGTTCGCCGGCAAGACGACCGGCTCGTCATCCTCACCGTCGTAAGTCGGGCGGAAGTCGACGGCGTTCTCGTCGATTCCCTCAAGCAGCGCCGCGGCGACGTCGGTCAGCCGGGCCTCGGTGTAACGCATCGCCGCGGCGTTATCGCCGTCAATGTTGCCAAAGTTCCCTTGGCCGTCGACCAGCGGATAGCGCGCCGCAAAGTCCTGGGCCAACCGCACCAGCGCGTCGTAGATCGCCGTCTCGCCATGGGGATGGAACTTGCCGATGACGTCGCCGACCACGCGGGCGCTTTTCTTGTAGCCCTGGCCCGGGTCGAGGCGCAGTTGGCGCATGGCGAACAGCAGACGCCGGTGCACCGGCTTCAGCCCATCGCGCACGTCCGGCAACGAACGGGACATGATGGTGCTGAGCGCATAGCTCAGATAACGCTGGCTCAGCGCTTCCTGAAACGGGGTCGGCCGGATCTCACCGGTTTCTTCGGTCAACGACATGATCTTCCTCGCAACGTCGGTCCGTTGCTATCAGGGGCGGGAGAGTCGTTCCACCATACTCGAACGCGCGGCCGGTTCCGGCCGGTCGAGCGGATGAAAGATGTAACGGGCGAGAAAATGACCGGTCAGTTGCAGTCCGTCCAGCACATCGGTCGCATCCGGGACCGGACCGCCGGCGAGAAACGGCGGCAACCGCAAGAGTTTTTCCCGATAAGGCTCGCCGGCCGACAAAGAAACCGCGCGGCCGGTGCGCGGCGACACATAGGCCAGTTGGTCGTTGGCACCGGTGGCGGCGCAGCTTTCCAGATCCAACCCGAACCCGAGGGCCGACAGCAAGCCGAGTTCCCAACGCACGTAAACGGCAGGCCAGACCTCGTTGTCGTCGTCTTCGGCGATGGCCCCGATCAAAATCGCGAAGGCTTCGTAGACCGGTGCATGGGCCTCGCGTTCCGGCAATGCCATCTCGGCGACCGCGCAAGCCGCCGTCAACGCTGCCAGCCGGTCGGCATCGTCCAGCACGCTGGCCGCATAAGGGCGCAGCGGCTCCAACCGATAGGTACCGAGATGCTCCGGCAGGCGGGCGCGCCAAAAGGCCTCCACCTGATTGCCCGGCTGGGCGTGGGCCCGGTTGCGGCCGCTTTGGCCGCCATACAAGAGGCCCGCGTGCCGGCCGTGGCCGCGCGTGAGCAGTTGCAGCACCGCGCCACCCTCGCCATGGGGTCGCGCCGCCAGGACAAAACCGGTGTCGGTCCATTCCATTGCGGTCTCAGGCGTCGAACCGGAGGCCCCATTCCCGGTACCGGGTGGGATCGTCCATCCAGTTTTCGCGAACCTTCACGTTGATGAACAGATGGACCGGTTGACCCAGCATATCCGCCAGTTGTTCCTGGGCGCTGGACCGGATGCGCTTTATGGTCCGGCCGCCCTTTCCCAGGACGATGGCTTTTTGGCTATCGCGCTGCACGTAAAGCGTCTGTTCGACCCGAACGCTGCCGTCCTTGAACGGCTGCCATTGGTCCGTTTCGACCGTTAGCGCGTAGGGCAGTTCCTGATGCAGTTGTAGGAAGGCTTGCTCGCGCGAAATCTCTGCCGCCGTGAGGCGCATCGGCAGGTCGGAGAGCTGATCCTCGGGATAGTGCCAGACGCCGGTTGGCATCGCGCTGGCAAGGTGGGTGCGCAGATCCTCGACGCCGTCGCCGTTGGCGGCGGAGATCATGAAGATGTCCTGTACGCCGCTGCGTTCCGATAACTCCGCCGCGAGGCTCAAGAGGTGCGGCCGGGGTGTCTGGTCGATCTTGTTCAGCGCGACGAGCAGCGGCGCGTCGAATTTGCGGAGCCGTTCGATGATCTCATGGGTGCCGCCGCGCAGCTTCTTTGCCGCATCGACCATCAGGACCGTGGCGTCAGCATCACCCGCTGCGGACCAGGCTGCGTCGACCATCGCCCTGTCCAGCCGTTGTTTGGGCGAGAATATGCCCGGGGTGTCGACAAAAACCAGTTGGCAAGTATCGACGATGGCGATGCCGCGGATGCGCGTTCGTGTTGTCTGCACCTTCGGCGTGACGATCGAGACCTTGCCGCCGACCAGCCGGTTCAGCAGCGTCGATTTGCCCACATTCGGCGCACCGACCAGCGCGACGAAACCGCAACGGGTCGATGTTTCAGACACCCAGCTGCTCCAGCATCGCCGTCGCGGCGGCTTGTTCGGCGCGGCGTTTGGACGAACCCTCACCGACCACATCGTCCGCACCATCGATGCTGAGGGTCACCGTAAAACGGGGGGCGTGGGGTGGCCCGGTGCGCGCTGACTCACGATAGCGCGGCAGTGGCAATGCCCTCGCCTGCGCCCACTCTTGCAGGGTGGTTTTCGGTTCGCGCGGCGGCTCGTGGGTCGTCCCCAAGCGGTCGTCCCAATAGCGCGAGATGAAGGTGTGCGCCGCCTGTATGCCGCCATCCAGGTACAATGCGGCGATCACCGCTTCGAGGGCGTCGGCCAGGATCGCCGGATTGGTCGCCGTGCCGGCTTCGCCCTCGCCTTTCGACACCTCGAGGTAGGCATCCAGACCGAGCGCAGCGCCGATCTCCGCCGCCGTTTCGCGGCGGACCAGTGCGGTGTGACGGCGGGCGATGTCGCCCTCCCGCTCCCCTGGGAAGCGGGCCAACAGGTATTCGGCAATCACCAGGCCAAGGACGCGGTCACCGAGAAACTCCAGACGCTCATAGCTTTCGAGTCCGTCGGCGGTCGCGCTCGGGTGGGTGAGCGCCTGCCGGAGCAGGTCCTTGTTGCAGAAGCGATGCCCGAGGCGTTCGCTCAACTCGTCGAGGCGGCCAGTCTTCAGTGCGTCACCCTAATCGACACCCGAGAAGATGCGGCCGTACCTGGTGGCCAACGGCCAGCGCCAGACCTCCCACCAACTGGCGGTCCCGTCCGTCGAATAGAACAGGAACTCGGCGCGGCCGATCAGGTTCTCGGCTGGAACGAACCAGGGGTCGGAACCGTTGCCGCGCCCGTCGGCGGAATTGTCGCGGTTGTCGCCCATCGCGAAGTAGTGGCCCGGCGGCACGGTGAACTCGGCGGTGTTGTCGAGCGGTCCGCCATCGCCGAAGCGCTCGATAATCAGGTGGCTGCGGCCATTGGGCAGAGTTTCGAGATACTGAGCGGCGCGCATCACATTGCCGCGCTCGTCACGCTCGACATAGTCCTCAAGGCGCTCCCGCTTCACTGGCTCGCCATTGATATGAAGGATTCCGCCGACGACCTGGATGCGGTCGCCGGGCAAGCCGACCAGGCGCTTGATGAAGTCGGTGCGGTCCTCCGGCGGCCGTTTGAAAACAGCAACATCGCCACGTTCCGGCGCGCGTTCGAGAATCCGACCGTCGAATAAGTTGGGGCTGAGCGGCATCGAGAAACGGCTGTAGCCGTAGGAGAACTTGGAAACGAACAGATAGTCGCCGACCAGCAGCGTCGGGATCATCGAGCCTGACGGGATATTGAACGGTTCGTAGGCGACTGTGCGAACGCCGATGGCGATCAGCACCGCATAGATCAGCGTGCGAAGGGTTTCGCCAAACCCGCCGCTGGCCTTCTTCTTGCGCGATACGTAGGTCTGTTTGGACACCGACATCAGCCGCGTTTCACTTGGTCACCAGCGATACCGGCTGGCCGTATGACTGCCATAGCATGAACCTAACTCGAAGGGCGTGGCTAATAGGGTGATCGCACGTGGTTCTTTAATTCGGGAGGCACCGCAGCGATAACCACAACTGCGTGCGCGAGTTGACGTTCGTCCGTCAGAGTGAGCTCGACTTGTGGCAGCATACCATCTGGAACCAGTTCGGACAGCCGTTCCGCCGCCCCGCCGGCGAGGTTCATCACGGGCTTGCCCGACCGAAGGTGGGTAACGCGCAAGTCCCGCCAATACACACCCCGGCGGAAACCGGTCCCCAAGGCCTTGGCGCAGGCCTCCTTGGCGGCGAAGAACATGGCGTAGCGGGAGGCCGGCTGGGCGCGCCGCCCCGCCGCCTGGCGTTCGTCCTCGGTAAAGACCCGCTGGGTGAACCGGTCACCAAAGCGTGCCAAAGTGCGCTCGACGCGCGCAACGTCGGCGAGATCCGTGCCGATTCCCAAGATCACAACGTCTACGCAGACCGAATGTTGCCGGACTCGGCGACCGCCTTGTCCATAATCGCCCGCATGCGGCGGATGGCGCTGTCGAGGCCGCTGAAGATCGCCTCACCGATCAGGAAATGACCGATATTGAGCTCGGCAACCTCGCGGATCGCGGCAACCGGGGCCACGTTGGCGAAGGTCAGGCCGTGGCCGGCGTGGATCTCCAGGCCAGCCGCGGCGCCATGCTCGGCGGCGGCGATCAGGCGGTCCAATTCCCGGCTCTGGCGCCAGCCCTGGGCGGCGCAATAGGCGCCGGTGTGCAGCTCCACCACAGGGGCACCGACCTGCTTGGCGGCGTCGAGCTGGTCGGCCTCGGGGTCGACGAACAGCGATACCCGGATGCCGGCCTGGGTCAGTTCATCGATGAAGCGCCGCAAATGGTTGTGGCCACCGATGACGTTGAGGCCGCTCTCGGTGGTCCGTTCCTCGCGGCGTTCCGGCACGATGCAGACCGCGTGGGGCCGGTGGCGCAGGGCGATTTCCAGCATCTCGTCGGTCGCCGCCATCTCGAAATTGAGCGGCAGGTCGATGTCGCGGGCCAGCCGTTCCATATCGCTGTCGGAGATGTGACGCCGATCCTCCCGCAGATGGGCGACGATGCCATCGGCGCCGGCCTGGGCGGCCAGCCGGGCGGCCCTGACCGGGTCCGGATCCGGGCCGCCACGGGCGTTCCGGATGGTGGCGACGTGGTCGATATTCACGCCTAATCGTAGAATTCGGGTCATTCGCGCTCTCTTGCCGGGCCGATACTCGAAAGATCGTGTAGTCCCGGCGGCCCGTCAAGCATGCCTAGCTGCGGGATCGCCGGACCGAGCTGACCAGGGGTGAACCCCGCAGGATCGCCATGATGTTGGAAAGCTGGGTCACGTCCTTCACTTCCACATCGACCAGCATGTCGAAGAAATCGACGGTCCGCTTGGTGATTTTCAGGTTGGCGATGTTGCCCTCGCCCCGGGCGATCAGGGTCGCCATCTCGCCGAGGCTGCCGGCCTCGTTCAGCAATACGACCTGAAGCCGGCTGGCCATCGACTCCCCGGATTGGTCGTCGGCGTCCCAGGAAACGTCCAGCCAACGCTCCGGGCTCTCGGCGAAACTGGAGAGCGTGTCGCAGTCGATGGTGTGGATGGTCACGCCCTTGCCGGTGGTGACAATCCCGACAATCCGCTCGCCCGGCAGCGGATAGCAGCAGTGGGCGAAATGCACGGCCAGGCCAGGAATCAGCCCGCGGATCGGGATGGCATGATCTCCATCCGCCGGCTTCCGGCGCCGCCGGAAGACCCGGCCCAGGGCGCCACCTTCGCGGCCGGTGCTGGCGGCGGCACTCTCCGGAATGGCGGCCTTCAGGACCTCGGCGCCGGTGAAGGTCCCCTCACCGACCCGCGCGAAGATGTCCTCGACCCGGTCGCAGCGCAGCGGCACGCGCGCCTGTTCCAGGACCTGATCGGTCATCCGCTTGTTGGCCCGGCGGAAGGTCTTCTCGACGATGGCCCGGCCCAGGCGGACATATTCGCGGCGCTGTTCCTGCCGGACAAAACGGCGAATGCGCGACCGCGCCTTGCCGGTGACGACGATCTGTTCCCAGTCGGGCGACGGTGTCTGGTTCTGTGATGTCAGGATCTCGACCTGGTCGCCGTTGCGGAGTTCGACCCGCAGCGGCACCAGCCGGCCGTTCACTTTCGCGCCGACACAGCGGTCGCCGACCTCCGAATGGACGGCGTAGGCGAAGTCCAGCGGCGTCGCGCCGTGGGGCAGCGCATAGACCTCGCCCTTCGGCGAGAAGCAAAAGACCTGGTCCTGGAACATCTCGAGCTTGGTGTGCTCGAGGAACTCCTCCGGGGCCGAGGCGCTCTCCAAGATATCCAGCAACTCCTGGAGCCAGCGGTATTGGCGACCCTCGCGGGCGTTGACGGCGCCCTGCCGGTATTGCCAGTGGGCGGCGACCCCGCGCTCGGCGATGTCGTGCATCTCCTCGGTCCGAATCTGCACCTCGATCCGGTTGTTTTCCGGCCCCAGCAGACCGGTGTGGAGCGACTGGTAGCCATTCGGCTTGGGGGTCGAGATGTAATCCTTGAACCGGCCGGGCACGACCGGGTAGCGGGCATGCATCACGCCGAGGGCTTGGTAGCAGGCCGGAACGGTATCGACGATCGCCCGGAAGGCCATGACGTCGGCCAGCATCTCAAAGCCGACCTGGCGCTGCTGCATCTTGCGCCAGATCGAATAGGGCGTCTTTTCGCGGCCGGAGACGACGGCGTCCACGCCCTCACCGGTCAGCACCTCCTGCAGTTCGGCAATGATGCGCTCCACAGTCGAGCCGCCCTCGGACCTCAGGAACGTCAGGCGCGCTAGGACCGAGTTGCGGGCGTCCGGGTTGAGCGTGGCGAAGGCTTTGTCCTGCAGCTCGTCCTTGATTTCGTGCATGCCGATGCGCTCGGCCAGCGGGACATAGATATCCATGGTCTCGCGGGCGATGCGCAGCCGCTTCTCCGGGTTCTTGATGAAATGCAGGGTCTGCATGTTGTGCAGGCGGTCGGCCAGTTTCACCAGCAAGACCCGGATGTCCTTGCTCATCGCCAGCAGCAGCTTGCGGAAGTTTTCCGCCTGCTTCGACTTATCCGATAGCATTTCGAGCTGGGAGAGCTTGGTCACGCCGTCGACCAGTTCGGCGATTTCCTCACCGAACAGGCCGCGCAGTTCGTCGACGTCTGCGTCGGTGTCTTCAATGGTGTCGTGCAGCAGCGCGGTGATGATCGAAGCGCTATCGAGGCGGTACTTGGTCAGGATACCGGCGACTTCGAGCGGGTGGCTGAAGTAGGGGTCGCCCGAGGCCCGGGTCTGGGACCCGTGGGCCTTCATGGAATAGACGTAGGCGCGGTTTAGCGCATCCTCATTGGCGTTCGGGTCATAGGCACGAACGCGTTCGACAAGCTCGAACTGGCGGATCAATGAGGACCCGCCCGTCGCGCGGCGGGGAGCGTGGCGGCTAGTCGGATCAGCCGACCCAGGTCGGCCTGGCTATTCGCCTTCCCCAACGCTCGGTTCATCGGTCGCTTCCGGCGCAGCCGGACTGGCCGCTTCTGCTTCCGGGGTCTCAGCCACTGCGGCCAAGGGCGCGCCCGGCTGGATCTTGGCGAGCAATTCCTCTTCCGGCTGGTCCAGATCCTCGTCGTCCTCGAACTCGTCGAAGTCGACGCGTTTCTGCAGGCCCTGCACCAAGGATTGCTCCAATGTGTCGGGAGTCACGTTCTCCCCGGCGATCTCGCGGAGGGCGATGACTGGGTTCTTGTCGTTATCCCGCTCGACGGTCATCGGCGCACCTGCCGAAATCTCGCGGGCCCGCTGGGCCGCATACATCACCAGGTCGAACCGGTTCGTCACTTTTTCAATGCAGTCTTCGACCGTAACCCGCGCCATATCACCGTTCTCCGTTCGGGGAATCCGCTGCCACCGGCAGGGATTTGCTGAATCCCCGGAATATATGGTGGGACCAGTTCCCTGCCAATAGCTTTACGGGCCAGCAATCGCCCGGATCTGCTGCGCGTCATCGAGGCCGCCGCGGAGGCTGGCGGCGGTTCTCCCGGTCACCGGGTGGCGCCAATCCGGGTGGATCTCGGCCAACGGCACGATGACGAAAGCCCGATCATGCATGCGCGGATGGGGCAGGATGGGGCCCGCCGCCGGCTCCTGCACCAGGCCGTGGTAGTCCAGAAGGTCCAAATCGAGGGTGCGGGCGGCGTTCCTGCGGCGCCGAACCCGCCCAAACTCGGCCTCCCAGCCGTGCAACATGCCGAGCAACGCCGGCGGCGCCACGTGGGTTTCGATTTCGATGACCGCGTTGACGTAGTTGGGCTGACGCGAGACGGGTACGGGTGCCGACTCGTACCAGGATGATGCGCGGCGCAACCGGCACTCCCCAGCGATTCTCGCGAGTGCGGCGCTGCATGTCTCCAGCGGCGTGCGGTACCCCTTGGCGGGCAGATTCGCGCCAACGCCGATCAGGATCATGGGCGGCTCCCCCAAGGGGAAGCTAGCTGAACTGCCGCTTCGTCGGACCCTCTTAATGCATTGATATAATGTTCTTTTGCCCACATCCCGGACGACTCTGATAGCGGGTCAATCGGATAAGCTGATTGACCCGAGTGTCGCCCGCACGCATGCTGATAGTCGGGGTTTTGGGCGGAGCATTTGGCGGACGACGGGGGTTCAAGCCGCCGGCTCCTTTGTCTGTTTGAGCAAAGAGTCGAATGGAACGGCAATGTTTTATCCTCAGGAGCGGCTCGCTCTTTTTATTGACGGGGCAAATCTTTACGCGGCAGCACGAAATCTAGGCTTCGATATCGATTACCGCCGGCTGCGGGACTGGTTTCGCGGCAAGTCGCGGCTGGTGCGAGCCTACTACTACACCGTGCTGATCGAGGACCAGGAGTACTCACCGATCCGCCCGTTGGTCGATTGGCTGGACTACAATGGGTACTCGCTGGTGACCAAACCGGCGCGGGAATACACCGATCACGCCGGGCGGCGGCGGATTCGCAGCAGCATCGACGTGGAACTGACCGTCGACATGATCGAAATGGCGGACCGGCTCGACCATGCCGTGCTGTTCTCCGGCGACGGCAGCTACCGGCGAGCGATCGAGGCGGTGCAGGCCAAGGGCACGCGGGTCACCGTGGTCGGCACGGTGCGGACCAATCCGCCGATGGCTGCCGACGAATTGCGGCGGCAGGCCGACAATTTCGTCGACTTGGTGCAACTCCGCGGCGACATCGAACGGGCCCGGGACGATCGGCCGCCGCAGAACGACCGGGACGATCCCGACGACGGCGAGGACGAGGACTTCGAGGCCGACGAGGAAGACGGGGCGACAGTCCTGGTGCGCAGCGCCTGACGGCCTTGACCGAACCCGCGCGCGACTGCCCGCTCTGCCCGCGGTTGGCGGGCTTTCGGTCGGATAACCAGCAGAAGTACCCGGACTTCTTCAACGGCCCTGTGCCAAGCTTCGGCCCGGCGGACGCGCGGCTGCTAGTCGTCGGGCTCGCGCCGGGGCTCAAAGGCGCCAACTGGTCGGGTCGCCCCTTTACCGGCGACGCCGCCGGCGACCTGCTGTACCCCACCCTTGCCGCCTTTGGTTTCTCCACCGGCAAGTTCGATGCCCGGCCGGACGATGGCCTGACCCTGCAAGACTGCCGCATCACCAACGCCGTCCGCTGCGTGCCGCCACAGAACAAGCCGACGACCCCAGAGATCGCGACCTGTCTGCAGTTCCTGCGGCGAGAGTTGGATGGCCTAGCGAACCTTAGAGTCATCCTGGCGCTTGGCGGCATCGCCCACGGTGCCGTCTTGACCGCCTTTGGCCTTAAGAAAGCGGCCTACAAGTTCGTGCACGGCGCGGTCCATGAATTACCGGACGGTCCGGTGATGGCGGACAGCTATCACTGCTCCCGCTACAACACGAACACCGGCCGGCTAACCCCGGCGATGTTCGAGGCGGTGTTTGAGGGGATCAGGGGGAGGCTGGGAAGACCGCCAACCTAATGAATTCGAAGGGTGGCCGTCGTCAGATGTTACTTCCGGTTGCAAGTT
Source organism: Alphaproteobacteria bacterium (assembly GCA_028279245.1). Classification (GTDB taxonomy): domain Bacteria; phylum Pseudomonadota; class Alphaproteobacteria; order UBA6615; family UBA6615; genus JANQOE01. Next base: position 20,119 of record JANQOE010000096.1, on the reverse strand, counting down.
ATCCTTTTCTGTGACGATGAACATCGTCAAAGTGAAGTAGTGAGGCCATATACTGGAGTGAAACTGGATAGGTGTGCTGTGTCCCCTTGGGATACTAGGCATTATCGCTCGGTTGTCGTGGCTGAGTTGCTACTGGGTTCTAGAATCTGAGGGATGGCGAACTTGCCTGTGGTGGAACTGGGTGCATGGTCTGTTGAGGGTCTACGCTTGACGGCTTTTCCGCAGGAGCCGTTTGGCGTGGATAATCTTTGGCAGGACCTTCTCGGCGAGCCCCCCGAGACCAGTGAGTCTCGTCCGCGGGAGCATGTCGTTGTTCAAGGAGGTGAGCACGAGGGCGCTTGGCTTGCGCTTGAGGCTCGTCCCGAGCGAGTGGATTGGCGACTTGCTCAGAAACCGAACCAACCGCCAGCGCTTCCACCCTCCTTGGGACCATTTGAGCAGGCGGTCCCCTCGTTTAAGGCATTGATGCTAAAGGGGTTGAAGAAGAGCCCTCGACTGATGAGACTTGCTTTTGGTGCGATCCTGCTACTTCCGGCCGATAGTCGCCACGACGGTTACAGGCGCCTCGATGACTTGCTACCTGGAATAAAAGTTGACCCGAATTCAACCGATTTCTCGTACAGGATCAACAGGCGGAGGCCGTCAGACTCAGGGATCAAGGGTTTGGAAATAAATCGCCTGTCAACCTGGTCCGTAGCGCACATGAGAAGTCTCTCATTGCACGTCAGTGGCGACACTCCGAGAATTCAAGGGCTTCAAGATGCTTTCCACGCGTGTCGGCTGGAGCTTGATATCAATACAGCTCCCGACTTTGGCCGTCCGATAAACAAGAACGCCATCGGCCGCGTGCTTAGTGAACTCATTGATTTGGGCAGTGAGATAGCAATGGAAGGAGACGTACCTTGACGGTGGAGGCCTGGAATGTTGATGCGACCGTCTCCTCACTTGCGATCGATGGAGAGGCTGAAGCTGGGACCACCGGCATATGGAAGGCCTTCCGGCGCTATGAGTATATCGATACGGGCAGCGACAGCTTGCGGGGCCGGCGCAGGCAGACAGCGGTCTTTGGTACTGACCTGTCCGTATTCTCAGAATCCCCGATTGAGCTTGGTAGGCCATACGGGACAATACAGTCGGCAAATGCAAGCGAACTGGTAGATTGTGACCCGCCCGTCCAGATCGAGGTTGCCCTGGACCGGCTATTTGTTGCGGCTCAGGAAGAGAGGTTCGAACCTGGAATGGAGAGTGAATTCTCCAGGGGCTTGGAACGTCTTCTTAGCGACAACTCCCAAGCGTTGCTGGAGTCCTTGAGGAGCCGGCTCAGGCAAGCGGTCGGAAACAATGACGCATTGGCTGAGATGTTGGGCTGGTTAGGACGGTTGGATCAAGCAGCTATCCGTCCAAGAGTTTTTGAGCTCTTGGCTGCTGGCCTGGACCACAGATCGCCACTCGTGCGTGATGCGGCGGCAAATGCCTTGGCCGACATCGGCGGGCCACTTCCGTTATTCCATATAGAACGGGCGCTGAAGAAAGAGAATGTGCCCGAGCTCCGTGAAGACCTACAGGATTTGTTGTTTTCTCTCGGGCCTAAGGGACAGGGTAACGCTTAACTTGTTGCTGCGGAAGCTAGATCAGAAACGTCGATGGGACTCCCGAGAGTGGTTAGTTGAGCCAGACTTTCAAGCTGACGCTTTCAGATGCCTGGCCACAATCGACAACAAGTTGTCAGTTTATCTGCTCTCAAACACCAACGATCAGCTAGGCCGTGCCATTGCTGCGCTCGCACTTGCACGAGACCATATTGCTCAGATCGACGTGGCACTTGCGCCGACCGACGTTTTAGAAGAGTGCGAGATCCAATACCAGGTGACCGAAGGAAAGACGCCGGATCCCGAGGTTAACGATTGGCACAGAGACCTTGTCGAGTTGAGTTCGGCGAGACTCGTTAGGCTTGCTACGGCTATTCGGGTACGAGGAGAGATCAGGCGGTATAATGCAAGGAAGGTTGAGGCCTTCGTCAGATCGACTATCGAATCGAACAACGTTGCGGGTGCTTCAGTTAACCCCAAGATGGCCTCCTCGTTAACGAAGAGGCAAATACCGATCTGATCGTATCTTAGCCCTTCGCCCGTAGCAGCCTTGCCTTCTGGCGGTCCCAGTCGCGTTGTTTGCTGGTTTCGCGCTTGTCGTATTGTTTCTTGCCGCGGGCGAGGCCGAGTTCGACCTTCGCTATCCCGCGGTCGTTGAAGTAAATGGCGAGCGGGATCAGGGTGACGCCGGCGCGTTGCACCGCGCCAATCAGCCGCGACAATTCTCGTTTGTTGACAAGCAGTTTGCGGGGGCGCTTCGTTTCGTGGTTGAAGCGGTGACCGGCCTTGTATTCTGGGATGTAGGCGTTGAAGAGCCAGAGTTCGCCGCCCTTTTCGCCGGCGAATGAGTCGACGAGGTTGCCCTTGCCCTGACGCAGGGCCTTGACCTCGGTACCGTGCAGGACGATGCCCGCTTCAAGCGTGGAATCAATGAAGTAGTCGTGGCGCGCCTTGCGATTCTGCGCGACCAGGCGGCGGGCTGCCGCCGCCGCGCGGGCATTGGACATGGGGACGCGCTAGTTGAGCAGGCCGGCGTGGACCATGGCCGCACGGACCGCGGCCTGTGTCGCCTCGCTTGTCGGGACCAACGGCGACCGCACGGTGGTCGACGCACGGTTCAGCAACGACGCCGCGTATTTCACCGGCGCCGGGCTGGTTTCCAGGAACAGCGCCTTGCTCAGCGGGTAGAGCCGGTGGTTGATTTCCTGCGCCGACTGTAGGTCGCCACGCTGCCAGGCGTTGTGTAGTTCGGCACAGAGGCGCGGGGCGACGTTGGAGGTCACCGAGATGCAGCCGACACCGCCGTTGACTAGGAGCGCCAGGGCGGTCGCGTCCTCGCCGGAAAGCTGACAGAAATCGGGACCACAGGCGTCACGGGTGGCCAGGGGCCGCGCCAGGTCCGCGGTGGCGTCCTTCACCCCAACGATGTTTGGGCACTCGCGGCGCAGGCGGGCCAGGGTGTCGACCGCGATATCGACCGAAGTGCGCGGCGGCACATTGTAGACAATGATCGGGATATCAACGGCATCGGCGATGTTCTTATAGTAGTCATAGAGCCCACCCTGATGCGGCTTGTTGTAGTAGGGCGTGACGATCAGCGCCGCGTCGGCGCCGGCGTCCTTGGCGTGCCGGGTCAATGAGATCGCCTCGGCGGTCGAGTTGGATCCGGTGCCGGCGATCACCGGCACCCGGCCGCCGGCCACGTCGATGCACAGATCGATGACGCGCTGGTGCTCGTCATGGCTCAGGGTCGGGGACTCCCCCGTCGTTCCCACCGGCACCAGACCGTGGGTTCCCTCTTCAATCTGCCACTCCACCAATGCCTTGAACGCGCCCTCGTCGACGCTACCGTCGGCTTGGAACGGGGTCATTAGGGCGGTGATCGAGCCTTTGAACATCGCAGAACTCCTTGGCTGTTTGACTACACCCTCGGCGGAATCCGCACAACAGCCGGGTTCACCCCCCGTACACACTCGCGTGGGCATACTGGTGCGACTCTTGGGGCTCCGGTAGGGTGCGAGCAGATCAGGTGACGCGGCAGGTGTGCATGAGAGGCTTGTTGGCGGCGGTGCTTTTTCTTTGGTTGGCACCCGCGTCTGCAGGCTTCGCGGCCGATCTTTCCGAGACAGATATCGAGACCTATCGGCAGGCCTTTGCCGCGGCGGAAGCCGGGCAATGGTCCGAGGCGCACCGCCTCGCCGGCCGGGCCAGCGACGATCTGCCGGCCCGGGTACTGCTGTGGCTGGACTACCGGCGGCCGGACACCAAGGCGCCGTTCGCCGCCATCGGCACCTTCCTCATGGACCATCCGGACTGGCCGTCGCGATCGGTGCTGCAGCGGCATGCGGAACGGATCGTGCCGGCGGATGCTGACCCGCAGGAGCTGGTCGACTGGTTCAATCGGCATCGTCCCCTGACCGGTGACGGGGCGCTGGCGCTGCTGGACGCCGCACGCCGGATCGATCCGGACGCCGACATTGCGGAAGTGGTCCGGCTCGCCTGGACAACGATGGATTTCACCCGCGCCGCTGAGCGCGGTTTCTACAACCGGTACCGCCGTCACTTGACGGCCGACGATCATGTGGCGCGGCTCAACCGCCTGCTGTGGGATCGCCGGCAGACGGCGGCGCGGCGGATGCTGCGGCGGGTCAACCCGGATCAGGCAGCCCTGGGCTTTGCCCGGCTAGCGCTGCAACGGCGCGAACCGGGCGTCGACGGGGCGATCGCGAAGGTGCCCCAGGGACTGCGGGACGACCCCGGCCTGATGTTCGACCGCATGCGCTGGCGCCGGCAAAAGCGCCTCGACAGCGCCAGTGACATCGCGCTCAACCCGCCAAATGACGAGTTCGACGGCGGACGATGGGGCCGCGAGGCGGCCACCCTCGCCCGGCGGGAGCTGGTGGAGGGCCACTACAGCGAGGCGTACCGGCTGGCCACGAGCATTCGGTTGGCCGAGGGGACGGTGTTTGCCCAGCTCGAGTTTCTGGCGGGCTGGATCAGCCTTGCTTTCCTCGACGAGCCGGATATCGCGCTCGAACACTTCGTCGATCTGTATGAAGGCACGCGGTTTCCGATCAGCCGGTCGCGCGGCGCCTACTGGGCCGGGCGCGCGGCGGCGGCCCAGGGCGACGAGGTCACGGCCGTCACCTGGTACACACGGGCCGCGCGGCACCGCACGACCTTCTACGGCCAACAAGCCTCGATCGAACTGCGGCGAGATCCGGCCAGGGCCGCGAACGCGCCGGCCGCGACGCCGACCGCGGCGGAAGTCGCCGACTTCCAGGCACTGGAACTGGTGCAGGTCGTCGAGGCCTTGGCGCAGATCGGCGTAACCAAACATGCGCGGCCGTTCCTGCTGGCGCTCAGCGACGGTTTGGAAACGCCAGCGGAATGGACCCTGGCCACCAAGCTCGCGCGAGAATCCGGCCGGCCGCGTGAGGCCATCCAACTGGCGAAACGGGCCTTGCGCCACGGTGTGGATCTTGGCGGCGCTGGATTCCCGGTGTGGCCGCTGCTGGACAATGGCCACCAGCCGGTCGAACCGGCGCTGGTGATGTCGGTGATCCGGCAGGAGAGCGGCTTCGACCCGCAGGCGATCAGCAGCGCCGGGGCCCGGGGCATGATGCAGCTGTTGCCGACAACAGCGCGCCGTACGGCGCAGAATGCCGGGGTGCGCTATCAGAAGGACCGGCTGACGGCCGACCCCGACTACAATATCCAGCTTGGTCAGGCGTATCTGGGCCAAATGCTGGCCCGCTACGAGGGCGCGGCGGAACTGGCGCTGGCGGCCTACAATGCCGGCCCGTCGCGCGTGGACCGCTGGCTGCGCCAGTATGGCGACCCGCGCACCGGCGAGGTCGACCGCCTCGACTGGATCGAGTCCATTCCCTTCACCGAGACCCGCAACTACGTGCAGCGGGTGTTGGAGGCGGTGCCAATCTACGAAGCGATCCTGGACGGCAACCAGTTGGCGCATCGGCCGATCCAGTGACCGCGCGGCTGCACGGTCTTCAGGCCTGCGTCTTCGATGCGTACGGGACATTGTTCGACTTCAATTCGGCAGTGGCCGTCTGTGATCGCGTGCCCGCCGAGAAGACTGCGAAGCTCTCGGACGTGTGGCGGCAGAAACAACTGCAGTACACCTGGCTGCGTTCGCTGATGCGGCAACACGCCGACTTCTGGCAAGTAACTGGCGAAGCTCTCGACTATGCGCTGGCCGCTACGGATATCGCCGACCGCGAGGTGCGCGAGCGGCTGATGTTGCTCTACCGGGAACTCGCGCCCTTTCCCGAAGTCAGGGACGTCCTGCAGGAGCTCAGAGCGGCGGGGATGAAGACGGCTATCCTCTCAAACGGCACGCCGGGCATGCTCGCCGACGTGGTCGACGCGGCGGGAATTGGCCATCTGCTGGACCACACCCTCTCGGTGGAAGAGGTCGGAGTCTACAAGCCGGATCCGCGGGTCTATCAGTTGGCGGTCGACCGGCTGGGTGTGCCGGCGGCGCAGATCAGCTTTCAGTCCTCTAACAGTTGGGACGCGGTCGGCGCCAAGGCCTTCGGCTGCCAGGTCGTTTGGGTCAACCGCTACGGTCAGCCGCGTGAGCGGCTGGGATTCGCGCCCGATGTGGAACTCGACAGCCTGCTCCCCCTCCCCGCAATGCTCGGATTGACTAGCGAGGCCAAGGGATAATCCGGTATTCGTTTGGGTACCGGTGGGTTGCCTGTTGCCGTGCCATTTGGTCGCGCCTAAGGTTGGCGACCTGGCGAATCTCTCGGTTTCCCAATGAACCCGGTGAGATTCGATAGGGCGGTATTTGGGAGGAGACATATGAGTTTTACGAATAGAGCTGTTATCGTTGCTGGTGCCATTGCGCTGAGTGGTGGCCTGGCCACAGCGGCACAGGCCCAGGAACATACATTGCGGCTGCAGACCCACTTTGCGGCGGAAAGCGTGTCCGGGCAGATGGCCCAAGAGTTCATCGACGACGTGCATGTCATGTCGGGTGGACGGGTGAATATCGAGGCGTTCTTCTCGTCTTCCGTCGTGAAGTCGGTGGAGACCTTCGACGCCGCCGCGACCGGCATCCTTGACGTCGATATGACCGGCGGCGCCTACCAGACCGGCAAGAACCCGGCCTTTCAGTTCGTCGGCGACATCATGGGCGGCTACGATACGCCTTGGCAGCAGTATGCGTGGCTCTATCACGGCGGCGGGTTCGAGAAAGCCAACGAACTCTACAACCAGTTCGGTATGGAGCTGGTTGGCTGGTGGATCCCGGGCCAGGAGTCGATGAGCTCCTCACGGCCGCTGCGCGGCGTTGAAGACCTGCAGGATTGGAAGTTCCGCTCACCGCCAGGTCTGGAAACCGAGATCTTCGCCGAAATGGGCGCCAAGCCCGTGGTGATGGATTTCACCGAAATCTTCACGGCGCTGGAGACCGGCATCATCGACGGCGCCGATGCGTCCGGCCTGGCCAACAACGTCAGCATGGGCCTTTACGACCTGGTCGAGCATGCGACCTATCCGGGCTTCCACTCGATGCCGTCTGATCATCTGGCGGTCAACAAGGCCGTTTGGGATGGGCTGCCGGACGACATCAAACGGATTATCGAAGTCGCCATGCAGAAGCTGGCGTTCCGCACGACCTTGGCGTTCGAGGTCGAAAACAACAAGGCCGCGGCCGAACTCCGGGCCCGCGGTGTGAACTTGTATGACTGGTCGGCGGAAGACCGGAGGACCTTCCGGGTAGCGGCGCAGGCTGCCTGGCAGCGCTGGGCTGACCGAACCCCGGAAGCCCGGGCCCTGGTCGACAGCCACGTCCAGTTCCTGGGTGAACTTGGACTGATCGAGTAGTCAACTGGGACCACGACAGGATGAAGAGGCGGATCCGCTAACCCGGGTCGGCCTCTTCTTTCGTTCCGGCGCTGGCGGGGCGTGAGATGGTCGAACACGAAATCACCAGTTGGGTCGACCGGCTGAGCGTTTTTCTCAGCCGCATCACGATGTTGCTGATCGCAGTGATCGTGACGATCGTGTTTTACGAAGTCGTCATGCGCTACGCCTTCGAAAAGCCAACGCTGTGGGTCAACGAACTGTCCTTGTGGCTCGGCGGCATGATCTACCTGCTGGCCGGCCTCTACGTGATGCAACAGCGCGGCCACATCAGGATCTTCATCGTCTATGACCTGGTGCCGCGCGATGTGCAGCGCGCCTTCGACCTCATTTCGACGACGCTGATCTGCCTGTTCGCGGCGGCCATCGTCTGGGGGGGCTTCACCGAGGCCTGGCAGAAGCTGCTGCGCTGGGAGACCTTTGGGACTGCTTGGGATCCACCGATCCCGGCGACCATCAAGCCGCTGCTGTTGGTCACGGTTGTGCTTGTCGCAATACAAGCCGTGGCCAACCTGGTCGTCGACTGGAAGCGTGAGGAAAAAGAAACACACGCCGTCGTCGACGATATCTGACACGCGGCATTAAACGGGGGGATCACGCGCCGGATGGATATTGGAACGCTCTCGCTCGTCCTGCTGATCGCGATGCTGGTGTTGCTGGCGATCGGCATGCCGCTCGGCTTCGCCTCCGGCTTTCTGGCCGTCGGTGTCCTGTTTCTGCGGTTCGGCCCGGAGATCCTGCTGCGCGACTTCGGCACCGGGCCGCTGAATATCCTGGCGCAGCGCATGTACGCGCTGACCACGGATTTTGTCATTATATCGGTACCCTTATTCATATTCATGGCGGCACTGCTGGAACGATCCGGCATCGCCCGGGATATGTATTCGAGTCTGAATCTGTGGCTGAGCCGCACCCGCGGCGGGATCGCCATCGTGACGGCGATCATGGCCATCGTCATGGCCGCCATGTCCGGCATTATCGGTGGCGAAGTGGTGCTGCTGGGCCTGATCGCGCTGCCGCAGATGCTGAGGCTGGGCTACAACCAAAACCTGGCGATCGGCACGATCTGCGCGAGCGGCTCGCTGGGCACGATGATCCCGCCGTCGATCGTGCTGATCATCTATGGCTTGGTGACAGAGACGTCGATCAAGGCGCTGTTCACTGCGTCGTTCCTACCCGGCTTCATGTTGGCATCCTTCATCATCATTTACATCGTCATCCGCACGCAGATGCGGCCGGAGGAAGCGCCGCTGCCGCCGCCTTCTGACGACGAACCAGCCCCCGGCGAGAAGCCCAAACTGTTCGGCACGCTGTTGCTGATCGTCGCCTGCCCGGCCGCTGTCATTCTGCTGCTGCGCGCCGTGTTCATCCATGTCATGGGGCAGGCCCTGCCCGAGGAAGGCGCCACCGAGAGCGATATCGCGTTGATTGCCGTGTCCGACATGATCTGGATGACCGCCATCGCGGCTATCAGCGGCGGCTTGTTGGCGTTCGTCGTCGGCGCGGAGCGCCGCCGCACGGCGTGGAAAATGGGCAAAGGCCTGATCCCGCCGCTGATCGTCGTCGGGGTCGTGCTCGGCTCGATCTATGGCGGCATCACCGGCATTACCGAGGCCGCTGGCATGGGGGTCGTGGCCGTCCTGGTTATCACCACGCTGCGCGGTGAGATGACCTTCGCGCTGATCCGCGAATCCCTGCAGCGCACGGTCAAGTCGACCGGCACGATCCTGTGGGTCACCTTCGGGGCGACGGCGCTGGCCGGCGCCTACACGATTGCCGGCGGGCCGAACTATGTCGCGAACCTGATCGTCGGCGCCGAGTTGCCGACCATGGGCATCATTCTGGTGATGATGCTGATCTTCCTGGTGCTCGGCGCGTTTATGGATTGGGTCGGGATCGTGCTACTGGTGATGCCGGTGTTCCTGCCGATCGTCACGCGTCTGCCGGTTGAGGAGATCGGCGTGTTCGGGGTGTTGCCGGCGAGTTTCGTGCCGATATGGTTCGGGGTGGTGTTCACCATGAACATGCAGGTGAGTTTCCTGTCACCACCGTTCGGGCCGGCCGCCTTCTATCTCAAGTCGGTGGCACCGCCGCAAATCTCGTTGACCGACATCTTCCGGGGCTTCCTGCCGTTCATCTGCTTGCAGCTGACCGCACTCGCGGTGCTGCTGATCTGGCCGGGCCTCACCCATGTCTTCTTCTGAGGAGGTTTTGCGGCTCGCGCTGCTCGGCGCAAACATCCAGAAGACGCGGTTGCCGAAGTTGCTCGGCGTGTTGTGCCGGAAGGAAGGACTGGCGCTCGAATTCCAGTTGATGGATTCGGCGCTCGATCCCGACTTCGACTTCCATCAGTCGGCGCAGGGCTGCGCGACGGCGGGCTACGATGGCATCGTCATCACCCACCCGTTCAAGACGCTGACGATGGAACTGGCGCAATCCATCAGTGGCGTGCCGGTAGCGCTCGGCGCGGGCAATTGCTTGCGGTTCGATGCCAGCGGATGGGTCGCCAGCAACACCGATTTCACTGGGCTCACCAAGGCTTGGCGCGCGCAGTTCGGCAACGCCGAGCCCGGCCGCGTCGCGATGGCCGGTGCCGGCGGGGTGGCGCGATCGATCGCCTTCGCGTTGAAGGATCTCGGCGCCCAGCAGATCGACATCTACGACATCGACGCGCAACGGTCGCGCGACGTGGCTGCGGCCAGCGACCCCACCGGAACGACGGTGCAGGCGGTCGATGCGGAGGCGTTCCGGGCTGCGGTGCGTTCGGCGGACGGGTTGGTCAATGCGACGCCCCTTGGCATGGCGCAGTATCCCGGCATAGCGTTCGAGCCAGCCGATATCGGTTCGCAGCAGTGGGTGTTCGAAGCGGTCTACACGCCCATCGCAACGCCGTTCATGCAAGCCGCGGCGGCGGCCGGGCTGCAGCGGCTGACCGGGTTCGAGTTGTTTCTGCACATGGGCATGGACACCTTCGCGTTCTTCACCGGCCGCGATGTCGACCGGACCGCGGTGCTGCCGGAACTGCGGGGCCTGGCGCCGGCGGATTGACTGGTCGCGCATATCCATAGGCAGCGCGGCGACCCGCCATAGGCTCTACCGATGACGCGCCGCGCCGATTGCGCGTCGCGATGGTGATCCCCATTTCCTTCGACGAAACCAATCACACGAGTCGCCATGAACCCGCAAAGCCTGCTCGACCAATTCCTCGGACCGAATGCCGGCGCCAACGCGCGCGGCGCGCTACAGAACGCCCAGGGCAAACTGGCCGGCAGCGGTTTGGGCGGCGTGGCCGGTGGTGTCGCGGCGGGCGGGTTGCTGGGCGTGCTGCTTGGCAACAAGAAAGCGCGGAAGAGTGTCGGCAAATTAGCGGGCGGTGCGGTCGGTTATGGCGGCGCGGCGGTGCTCGGCGCGCTGGCGCACCGGGCGTATCAGAATTGGCAAACCGGGAAGCAGCCGCAGATCGCGGCGCCGGCGAACGGCAGCACGCTGCCACCGGAACCGCCGGCGGACTCCCGGTTCTTGCCGAGTGCCGCACCGGCGCGTGACGGCAAGCCGTTCGAGCTGGCGCTGGTGCTGGCGATGATCGCCGCCGCCAACGCCGACGGCCACATCGGGCCGGACGAGCAACAGGCGATCTTCGACCGGGTCGGTGAATTGCCGCTCGACGCCGAGGCGAAGGCGTTCGTCTTCGATGCGCTCGCCAACCCGCCGGGCCTGCAGGACATTGCCGGCTTGGCCGAGAGCCAGGAGCAGGCGGCGGAACTCTATCTGGCGTCGCGCCTCGCCATCGACCCGGATCACCCGCTGGAGCAGGCCTATCTCGAAGCCCTGGCGAGCCGGCTGTCCTTGCCCGGCGATCTGGTGGCCCAGCTCGAAAGCCAGGTGCAAACCGCCCTCGCCTAGCGCCCCCTCACTCGCGCCGGTCGCAACTGAACGCGAACGGCTGGGCGCTGCCTTCGGCAAGATCGAGGGTCGGGGTGACGTCGAAGCGGTTGTCGCCATCGCGGGCGAAGGCGACCCGCATCGGCACCGCCTGATCGCCGATCGGAAAACTGTCGGTCGACCACACCCACTCCGCCTCGTCCCAGCCAGGGGCGACGAAGGCTCCCGAGGTCGAGAAGTTGCTGACCCACTGGTTGCGGAACGCGTCGCTTGATGCGTCGTAGCCCCAGTGTTCCTCGACGATGATCGGATTGGGATTGGACGGATCGGGCAGTTCGACAAAGCGCGCGGTCATCCAGGCGCCGCCGCCGACCGGTGCGAATTCGTAGGTGGCGCGAAATGTATGTTCCGGCATTTGCGGCGTAGCGAAACGCCGGCCAGCGCAGGTCCACTCGCCCTCGAAGAATTGCAGCTCGGCGGTGCGGCCGGATAGCTCGGCAGCGGCCGGGACCGAAACCGCCGCCAGCAGCGCCGCGGCCAGACTTGTCGTGCGCGCCGCGTTCACTGGCTGCCTCCTTGCACGCGGGTCTGCAGGTTGGCGAGGGTCTGCCGCACGCCGCCGCGCATCATGTCGACGAGTTGGGTCTGCATGGCCGGATCGGCGGCGCGGAGGCTGGCTTCGATACGCGCCACCGTTTGGCCGTTGCGCGCCAGAACCGAGAAGCTGCCGCTGGACTGGTCGACCGGCATCGGCGTTTTGACGTGGTCGTAGCGATAGCTGCGTGTTGCCGCCGACAGGTCGCTGATCGCCTCATGGATCTCCTGCCCGTCGGCCATCACGCAGACGCGCGTGCTGCCGTCCATGCGCGCCTGCACGATGCCCGGCACGTAGTCGGTGACGGCCGTCAGGTCGCCGACCACCGCCCAGACCGCGTCGGGCGTGGCGTCGATGACAACTTCTTCCTCGATCTCATGCATTGCTTCCTCCTGGGAACGTCGTTGAACCATTGCTGTCCGTGGCGCCGAGCAGCCGTGCCAGGTAGCTGCGGAAGTGCTGCAGGTGCTCGGCGACGATCTCCTTGTCGCCGTGGGTCTTCGCCAGGAGCTGGGCGCCTTCGAACACGGCGACGAAATGGCGGGCGACGCTGGCTTCGTCGAACGAGACCCCGGCCTCGTCCCGTGCTGCGGCCAGCAACTCCGCTAGCCCATCGCCCCAATCGCGAAACGCCGCGGCGCAGCTGGCTTGTAACGCCGGGTTGGTTTGGGCGGTGTCCATGGCGACCGTGCCGATCAGGCAGCCGATCGGCGCCTGCCGGGCGAGTTCCATGGTGAAGTCCACATAGCCAAGGGCGCGGTTCGTGGCGCTCGCCGCCCGCAGGAACGGCGCGTCGGCGTAGAACGCGGCGCCGGCGGCGACCCATTCGTCCAGCACCGCGAGGGCCAGGCCCTCCTTTGAGCGGAAATGGTGGAACAGCACGCCGCGGGTGACCTCGGCGGTCCGGCAGATTTCGTCGATTCCAGTGCCCGCGTAGCCCTTCGCCAGGAACGCATCGCGCGCCGCGGCCAGCAAGCGGGCGCGCAGTTGGGGGTCGGCTTTACGAGGCATTGGCTTTTTCCATACCGATCGGTTGGTATTCTTTATGATACGAAGAGTCAAGCGCCTTTCGGGCCGTACCCGGCTAGGCCGCGCGCAGCAGGGCCTTCAGGTTCTGGCTGGGATCGGCCAGGGCTGCCGGGTCGGGATGGGCGCGGCGGGCGATCAGCATTTCGGCCAGGCGGATTTCCTTGGCGATCGTGGCATTCGGACCAAAGGCGCAGGCCGCGACCAGCCGGCCCTCGGCATCGAGGGTGAACCGCAACGGCGTGCCGTCGGCCAGGTCGCGCTGTACCACCTGTTCGCCGGCATCGGCCAGGCCGGCGATCTGCAAGGTCAGCTCATATTGATCGGACCAGAACCATGGCACCGCGGCATGGGCGTCCGCGCTGCCGAGCATGTTGCGGGCGGCGGTGTTGCCCTGGTCCTGGGCATTGCGCCAGGCCTCCAGCCGGATGCGTCGGCCATCGAACAGCAGATGGGGGAAGGAACAGCAGTCGCCCGCCGCGTAGATGCAGGGGTCGCTGGTCTGGAGTTCGGTGTCGACCTTGACGCCATTGTCGATCTCCAGCCCGGCACGTGCGGCCAGGTCGGTGTCCGGCACGGCGCCGATCCCGGCGATGACCACATCCGCCGCGAGGGTCGCGCCGTCGCTTAGGACCACCTCGGCCCCCTGGCTGGTCTTGCGCACCGCCCGCACCTGTTGGCCGCACAGCAGCCGCACCCCGGCGAGCCGGTGACGCGCGGCGATGGCGTCGGCGACCGCCGCCGGCACACCGCGCATCAGGATGCGCTCCGCCGCTTCGACAACAGTGACCGTGGCGCCCCGCTGCACCGCGCTGGCCGCCAGTTCCAGGCCAATGAAGCCGCCGCCAATGACAAGGACCGCCGCACCGGCCGTCAGCTTATCCCGCAGGCGTTCGGAGTCCGCGGCATCGCGCAGATAGTCGACCGCCGGATCGTCGATCTCCGGCCCCGCCAGTCGGCGGGCGTAGGCGCCGGTCGCCAGCAGCAGCCGGTCGTAGGCGATGGCCGCGCCGTCGCTGAGCCGCACCGACTGCCCGGCGCGGTCGATGTCCGTCACGGTTACGCCGGTCAAGCAATCGATGTTGGCGCTCGCGAAACGGTCCTTGTCGGCGATGAACGGCACCGCGAAAGTCTCGCCGGTGATGGCGCGTTTCGACAGCGGCGGCCGTTCGTAGGGCAGCAGCGGTTCTGCGCCGATCAGGGTGACCGGTCCGTCATAGCCTTGTTCGCGCAGCGCGAACGCGGCCCGCGCGCCGGCCTCCCCGGCGCCGACGATCACATGTCCGGGGGACATCGGCGGCGGCCCTAACCCAGGTCGATCATCACCCGGCCGTTTTCGACCTTCACCGGATAGGTCTTCAGGTCGACGAACACCGGCGCGCCCTGCGCCTTGCCGGTGGTGAAGTCGAAGCGGCCGTTGTGCATCGGGCATTCGATGGTGCAGTCCATCACCAGCCCATCCGCCAAATGCACGAGCTCATGGGTACAGAGGCCGTCGGTGGCGTGATATTTGTCATCCGCCGTGCGGTAGATCGCGTAAGTGCTATCGCCATGATCGAAACGCCGTACATCTTCCGCCTCGATCTCGTCTGCCGCGCAGGCATCGACCCAATTGCTCATGTAGAAACCTTCCCGTTCAGTTCGCACGTCCCCAGCGCGGGCCGCATACTGCCGACACCGGCCCGCCTTGGCGAGACCGAAGTCGACATCGCAAACGAATCACGGTTCCCTCCCTCATGACCTTGCTCAAGCTGCTGGGCATTGCGGTGCTCGCCTACGCTGTCGTCGTTGCGGCGACGTTCGTGATGCAGCGCAGCCTGATGTATTTCCCCGGCAAGAGCCTGCCGCCGGTGCCGGCGCCTTACGCGGCGTTGCCAGCGGAGACGGCGGACGGGCTGACGCTCACCGGCTGGTACGCGCCGCCGGCGGCGCCGGAGAATGGCGTCATAGTCTACTTCCAGGGCAACGCCGGAACGATTGCCGAGCGGGTCGGGAAGGCGGCGCCGTTCCTTGCCGATGGATACGGCGTGCTGTTGGCGGGCTATCGCGGCTACGGCGGCAACCCCGGCACACCGACCGAGGCGGGTTTGCTCGCCGACGGGCGGGCGGCGGTCGAGTCTGTGGTGGCGCAGGGCGTGCCGCGGACGCGCATCGTGCTGTTGGGCGAGTCCCTCGGTTCCGGCATCGCCGTGCCACTGGCCGCGGCTGATACATTCGCCGGTATCATGCTGGAATCGCCGTTCACCTCGGCGGCGGATGTCGGCCAGCGCGCCTATCCGTTCCTGCCGGTCCAGTGGCTGATCAAGGACCGGTTCGACTCGCTGGCGGTGGTCGAGCAACTGCAGGCACCGCTGCTGCTGATCCACGGCGAGCGGGACGCGACGACATCAGTCACCCTCGGCCGCCGCCTGTTCGCTGCCGCACCAGAGCCAAAGACCGCCCACTTCCTCCCTAACGCCGGCCACAACGACCTCGCCGAGCATGGGGCGCCGGACATCGAACGCGCGTTTCTGCGGGAGGTGTTGGGCGATCGGTAAGGATTCCCTCCCCCCAACACACCCTATCATCCCGGAAAGCGCGCCAGCGCTTATCCGGGATCCATCTTCCCACCGTCGACATGGATCCCGGGTCAAGCCCGGGATGACAGTGTGGAGCGTGGCCGCACGGTCCGAGTAATCCCACCTCACACTCCGACCCCAACACACCCTGTCATCCCGGAAAGCGCGTCAGCGCTTATCCGGGATCCATCTTCCCGCCACCGACATGGATCCCGGGTCAAGCCCGGGATGACAGTGTGGAGCGTGGCCGCACGGTCCGAGTAATCCAACTCCGACCCCAACACACCCTGTCATCCCGGAAAGCGCGTCAGCGCTTATCCGGGATCCATCTTCCCGCCATCGACATGGATCCCGGATCAAGCCCGGGATGACAGTGTCGAGGGTGGCACTTCAATGGCCCCTCATGCTGAGCCTGTCGAAGTATGAGGCGGACTCGGGAGCGCGCGTCGTGTCTCACCCTTCGACAGGCTCAGGGTGAGGCGCTAGGCTCGCCACCACCTCCCCAAGCACCGACTCGCCCATGCCCGACGTCGCCCTTCCCACCGGCAACCTGCACACCAACCTGCCGGCCCGGCGCCAGCCGGACGAGATCTTCGAGGCGCTGCTCACCCGCCCCGGCATGCGGATCGAACGCATCGTCTCCACCGGCCAGGTCACGCCCGCGGACGAGTGGTACGATCAGGATACGGACGAATGGGTGCTGCTGGTGTCGGGCGCGGCGTGCCTGCGCATCGACGGCGAAGGCAAAGACCGCGCCCTTGCCCCCGGCGACTGGATCCACCTCCCCGCCCGCTGCCGCCACCGCGTCACCTGGACCCAAGCCGACCCGCCGACCGTGTGGCTGGCGGTGCATTTTGGGGGTTAGGCGCTTGATGTTAGCTGCATTTGACCCGTACGCCGTATATGCTCCCGTTGAAGGGTGATGAGTCGGAGTATAACCGTTAGTGGTATTGGTCGGTGGTGATTCTGCATTCTGATAACTTAAACCGCTCTCCCTATGACTATGCCAGTCCGGCTGACATGGAAGAGCTTGGCCGTGCCGATGCTGTGTTGCCGGACCTAATCGAGACCGTTGCATTTAGACGCCTTAAGGGTGTTCGCTTTCTCGGAGGTATAGACTACGTACTCAGGCCCGGTCCTAACGGCGCCCCGCGAAATCGTCGATACACTCGTTTTCAGCACAGTATTGGCGTTGCCCGGCTGGCCTCAGCCTATGCCCGATTGACCGAGCTTCCATCATCGGAGGGTCGCGTTGCGTGTGTGGCTGCGCTACTCCATGACCTTGGGCACCCTCCATTGTCTCACTCCCTCGAGCCGGTCTTTAAGGAGGTCTTCGACCTGGAACACCACCAGGCGACCGCAGAACTCATTCTAGGCCGGCTACCGCTTGGGCACGATTTGGCCAAGGTTCTGCGTAGTCACGGTGTTAGCGCTGAGCGCGTTGTCGCTGTCGTTTCCGGAGAAGAGGCTGGTTTTCACGATTTCTTCGCGGGTCCCATCAACTTCGATACGATAGAAGGAATCCTCCGTTCCCGTTCATACATGAGTCACGGGCCAACCGGACTGAGTCCAGAGTCCGTTGTGGAGTCCGCTGCTTTGCGAAGGAACAATCGAGATCGCGAGACAGTTGATAGCTTCTGGTCCTACAAGAGTGAGGCCTACAGTTCTGTAATAAACTCATCGAGTGGAGTCCTCGCTGACCATGTGTGCCAATTGTTTATGCGCCGCAACATCAACTCTTTGACGGGCGATGACTACTTCGCAACCGAGCAGCGGATCTTTCGTAAGCTACCCGGACTGCGCGAACTTCTTACTAGCCATACGTTCGTGAATGACGTAAAGCGTGAGCTAGTTGGGCCGATAAAGTACTCGCGTCGATTGTTCTTTGTTGACAAGTCGGGCGACTTCTTCAAGCGCCAAGACAGAATTCGTTATCGGCATGATCGCGAGTCTCGGGTTCTCAACGTCGACGGCCAACAAGAGGCCAAAGGAGGGCCATCAGTAGTTAATGGTCAAGCGGGCTTTCGAAACGTCAAGAGCCTATTCAGACAGTAAGCTAGGAGAGCTCCGTACTTCTCTAGCGGACGTGGTCCCAAAGGACGAGATCGTATTGACATGCGGTTCGTTTGCTCGTCGAGAGGCTTCTCAGAACTCCGACATCGACTTCTTCGTTATCTCGCAGGAGACTTCCGGGGCGCAGGAGTGGGTTGGCACGGTTGAAGAGCGGATTAGCTCCATTGTCGGTGTCGCCCCTGCGGATGGAGGGGCCTTTGCGAATGTCGAGAGTATGAACGCGATGGTCTCGAATATTGGGGGTTCGAACGATGATAACCCAAATATTACGAGACGAATGCTCTTCCTCTTGGAGGGCGAATGGCTCTTCAACAAAGAGGGCTTGCAAGACCTCCGGAGGAAGATACTTGAACGCTACATTCAAGATTCAATGACTGACCACCAACTCTCGTTGTTTCTTTTGAACGATGTTATCCGGTACTACAGAACGGTCGCAGTAGACTACGAATTTAAAACAGTAGAGGCAGACAACCCCAAGCCATGGGGTATTCGCAACATCAAGCTGGTCTTTTCGAGGAAGCTCTTATACGCGAGTGGCTTGTTCAGTGTTGCGATGACCGTTGACCGGGCAAGGGACGAGAAGGTGGGGCGCCTGCTAGACCTCTTCGATATGCCGGTGATAGATCGAATGATCAATATCTGCGGGAAGCGCCAGATGGAGCCCGTCTTGGACAGCTACGACTACTTTCTAGGTCGCATGGCTGATCCAAGCGTTCGAGAGCGGCTATCCAACCTCAAGCCGAACGAACGCAAAGACCCCTTGTTCCGCGACCTTAAGAATGAAGGACACAACTTTACGAGAGAACTCTTGAAGCTGTTTGAGAACACTTTCGATTCGACACATCCGATCAGACGGGCGGTGCTCTTCTGAGGTCGATTGCTACCCTTGACTTTCTGGCCTATTGACCGTATACTACGGCTCATGCGAATGGACTATGGTGCGTTCGATTTTTCCCGGGAAACGCACGTGGTTGGCTTTTCTCAAGGCCTGCCGTGGTTCTAATCTGGCGAGGGGTCCCTCGTGATTGTGTCAGAGATGCGGCACTTGGACCGTGAATTGACCGGATGATGACATAAGGTAAGCTGGGCACCTGTTTCCGGACTGTTTTATCAGGTGACCCCACCCCGCCCCGTCATCGCGAGGCCCGCGTCAGCGGTCCGTGGCGATCCAGTCCCGACGGAGCGGCTGGGGCGACGGTGGCCCGCGGAGGCTGGATTGCCGCGCGGCGCGTCGCGCCGCTCGCAATGACGATACTTGCTGCGCCGGTAGCCCAAAAAAGGAGGCTCCATGTGACCCAGCGCACAGACCTGGGGCGCCGTTCCATGGCCTCTCGTCCGTATGGACAAGCATCCCACTTCAAACGCCCCCACATCCGAACCGCTGATGGTCGACGATGCGCGTTCCGCCTCAACCCGGCGGCTGTTCACGCTGATCGGGGTGGCCAGTGCCGCCTTCTGGGGTGGCGTGGGGCTGTTGCTGTTCGCCTAGGGGCCGCGCCCCGCCCGCAACCCCCCGACTAAAGCCGCCGGCTGACCGGCGCGACGCTTTGCCCCACCGGCGATTGCCCTTATGGTGCGCTGCAAAAGAAGATGGGGGTCGGCGTCATGAAGCCCGGGGCCAAACGTATTCGTAGCCTGTTGGTCGCCAACCGCGGCGAAATCGCCATCCGCGTGATGCGGGCGGCGACGGAGCTCGGGGTCCGCACTGTGGCGGTCTACTCAAAGGAAGACCGGTTCGCGCTGCACCGCTGGAAGGCGGACGAGAGCTATCTGGTCGGCGAGACCATGGGGCCGATCGAGGCCTATCTGTCGATCGACGAAGTGATGCGGGTCGCCCGCACCGCCGGGGTCGATGCCATTCACCCCGGCTATGGCTTCATGTCGGAAAATCCGGACCTGGCGGAGGCCTGCGCCAAGGCGGGGATCGTCTTCGTCGGGCCCTCCCCCGACACCATGCGCAAATTGGGCAATAAGGTCAGCGCCCGGGAACTGGCGCAAAGTGCCGGGGTGCCGGTGATGCCGGCGACGGAAGCGCTGCCCGACGACCCCGCGACCGTCGAGAAGCTGGCGGCGGAGGTCGGCTATCCGATCATGCTGAAGGCCAGTTGGGGTGGCGGCGGCCGCGGCATGCGGGTGATCGAGGGGCCGGACGGGCTGCACGACCAGGTGGCGGCGGCGCGGCGCGAGGCGCATGCGGCGTTCGGCCGGGACGAGGTCTATTTCGAGAAGCTGGTGCGCCGGGCGCGGCATGTCGAAGTGCAGGTCCTCGGCGACCGCCACGGCAACCTGATGCACCTCTACGAACGGGACTGCACGGTGCAGCGGCGGCATCAGAAGGTGGTGGAGCGCGCCCCCGCCCCGTACCTTGACGACGCCCAGCGGCAGGAGCTGTGCGGCGCGGCGCTGCGGCTGGCCAAGGCGGCGGATTACGAGAATGCGGGTACCGTCGAGTTCCTACAGGACGCCGACACTGGCGCCTTCTACTTCATCGAGGTCAATCCGCG
>JANQOE010000093.1 GCA_028279245.1 Alphaproteobacteria bacterium | reverse complement strand
ACTTCTTCGAAAAGGCGTTTGAGCAGCTGGCATGAGTAGCGAAAGCAAACTGCGGGAAGCGATTGCCACTTTGGGTGCCTCGTTGTTCGAGCGCAACCTAACTCATGGCAGCTCCGGCAATATCAGTGTGCGGGTCGACGACGGATGGTTAATGACTCCGACCGGCTCGTCGCTGGGCCGGCTTGACCCCGCACGGATCTCCAAACTCGACGATGCAGGCGGTCATATCGACGGTGACAAGCCAACCAAGGAGACCTTCCTGCACCTCGCCATGTACCGGAAGAACGCGAAGGCGGGCGCTGTCGTGCATCTGCATTCCACCTACTCTGTCGCGGTGTCTTGCCTGGCCGACATAGACCCCAAGGATGTGCTCCCGCCGCTGACGGCCTACTACGTAATGCGCATCGGGAAGCTGCCACTGATCCCCTACTACCCTCCGGGCGACCCGGCGCTGGGCGATGCCGTGGCCGGGCTGGCGGATCGTCACCACGCCCTCCTGCTCGCCAATCACGGCCCCGTTGTCGCCGGACCGGGCCTCGATCAAGCCGCCGACGCGGTGGAGGAGTTGGAACAGACTGCGAAACTGCATCTGCTGCTGCGTCGTGAGCTGACGCGGCCGCTGACCGATGAGCAGGTCAAAGAGCTGCGGCGCCGTTTCCCCGGCAACTGAGATATACTAAGCGGGCTGCAAGAGGAGCCGAGCTTGGCGCGCGCCGACAACACGAAGCTGATGCGGCAGGCAACCTATGCCTCCGTGGCGACGGCGACTGTCTTGATCGCGACGAAACTCGGCGCGTTCCTCTATACGGACTCGGTCGCCCTACTCTCCTCGCTGATCGACTCCGTGGTGGATGCGATTGCCTCCGGCGTCAGCCTGGTTGCCGTGCGGCATGCGACCACCCCGGCCGACCGGGAGCACCGGTTCGGCCACGGGAAGGCCGAGCCACTCGCGGCGCTGGCGCAGGCCATGTTCGTTACGGGATCGGCACTGTTCCTGATCTTCGAGGCAATCCGCCGCCTGGTCGATCCGCCGGACTTGCGCCACAGCGAAGTCGGTATTGCCGTCATGGTGCTGGCCATCGTGCTCACCTTCGCGCTGACCCGCTACCAGGCCTATGTGGTCCGCAAGACGGGCTCGCTGGTCGTCAAGGCCGATGCGCTGCATTACGTCGGCGATCTGCTGATTAACGCGTCGGTGATTGTGGCCATCTTGTTGGTCTCGCAACTTGGCTGGCGGTTGGCCGACCCGATCTTTGGGATCGCTATTGCAGGCGTGCTGTTTGTCAGCGCGGTGAGAATTGGCCGGCGGTCGCTGGACATGTTGATGGACCGAGAACTGCCGGAGGATGAGCGCCGGCGGATCCTCGATATCGCGCGGGAACATCCCGAGGTGATGGCGCTGCACGACCTACGAACCCGAGCATCCGGGCCGGACCTGTTTATTCAGCTGCATCTGGAGCTGGACGGCAGCCTTCCACTGCTCCGTGCGCACGAGATCGCCGACGATGTCGAGGCGAAGATTTGCGCGGCGTTTCCGGATGCGGAGGTGATCATCCACCAAGACCCGCATGGTCTGGAGGAACCGCCGCAGGCGGTCGCCGAACGCTAGTTGCCGATATCGGCGCCGAAGAGCTTGTTCCGCACCGCGTCGAGATTGCGGCCGAAGTCGTAGATCTGCACCGGCAGCTTGAGGTCTTCGGCGGTTAGACGCCCGACAGCCGACAGCAGGTCGTAGCTGTCGACCAGCGCGTTGCGCTGGGCCTGGACCAGGCCCACCCGGGCATCGAGCAGCTCTTGTTCCGCATCCAGCACGTCGAGGATGGTCCGGGCGCCGACCCGCTGCTCTTCCCGTACACCCTCTAGCGCGATCTCTTGCGCCCGCACCTCTTCCTGAAAGGACACAACGCTGGCGCGGGAACCTTGCAGGTTCTCCCAGGTGTCGGTCGCGGCGCGCTCCGCCTCCCGGCGCTGATCGGCCAGTTCCAGCATGCGTTGGCTGGCAACCTGCTTCGCCTCGCGCACGCGGGAGTAGACCGAGCCGGATTGATAGAGAGGAACGCGTAGGTTAGCCGTTATCGAGGCCCGCTTTCGGGTCCCGTCAACGAGACTGCTATCGTCGTCAACAGCTAGCTGCCCGTCCAAGGTGACCTCCGGCAGGAGTTCGCCGCGGACCAGGTCGACATCGTTGCGGGCCGACAGCTCAAGAAACTCGGCGCCGATCACATCAGGATTGTTCGACACCGCCATGTCAATGGCATCGGCCAGCGAAACCGGCAGTATTTCGTCGGGTGGTCCCGGGATTTCGAGATCGGCCGGTGCCAGGCCGATGATGTTCTTGAATTGGGCCTCCGATGTCGCCAAGTCGTTCTCGGCCCCAATGCGGTCGGAAGTGGCGCGGGACACCCGGCTCTCCGCCTGAGCGACGTCCGTCCTCGTCAACTCGCCCACGTCGAACCGGTCTTGAGTGGCCTCCAACTGACGGTCGAGCACGCGTTCGTTGTTGACGTTCAGTTCCAGCACCGCCCGCTCGCGGAGGACGTTTGCGTAAGCCTCCACCGCGTCAAACAGGACGTCTTGCTCGGTCGCCAGCAATGCGGCCCTTCCGGCGGCGACATTGTCGTTGGCGCGGCGTGTCTCCGCCTGCGTCCTGAAGCCGCGAAACAGTGGCTGAGACAAGGTCACATCGGCGCCGCGGGGTGTTTGGTTAGTGGTTATGTCGGCGCCACTGTCCGGTTCGCTCTCCGTGCGTTGCGTGCCGACGAAGCCGTTGGAGATGATCACCGGCCGCCAGTTCGACAAGGCTTGGGGCAACTGTTCGTCGGTCGCCCGCAGCCGCGCGCGCTCGGTCTCCAGCCTGGGGTTGGTGCTATAGGCCTGAACCAGGGCGTCGGTGAACGACTGGGCCGACGCTGTGCCGCCAAGGGCGGCAAAGGCCGTACCGCTCACCAGGATCCCGAGCAGGCGGGCGCGACTAACCGGCATGGATGCTCCTTACTACCGTTGCCATCCCCACAATATGGGAATGAACGAAAAGTATCTATTACTGTGCGCTGGTTACGATTTAGCGCCGCATTCGGGTTTCCTCGCGCCGCAGCCGCTGCAATCGATCGAAGGACCGCCGGTCCGATCGGTTTTCCTGCTCCAGGCGTTCGCGCGCGCCGGTGATGTCGGACCGATACTGGGTTGCCGCGTGGCGGTCACGGGCGAGCCGGTCCGGGGTGCCCGATCTGTCCTGATAACTGCGGCCGACGGATGGCGCGATGCCGCGCGGTGTGCGCGTGGTGTTGCGGCGCACCTCCGTCGGAAGCGGCCGTCCCGCCGACCGGTCTTCGTAGGACCGTGGCGCGACTGGGGACGTCAGCCCCTCCAGAATGCGTTCCCTATTGGGCGGTGGTTCAATCCATGGCCGCACCCGGTCCGGACGATCGTCGGCCATGGCGCCCGGCCCGGCTGTCAAGACCGCCATTGTCAGGACGCACGGCCACCGCAGGCCTCGTCCGAAGGTGCGAAGCCTGGGCCGATACTTGAGCCACGTCAATGATGCGACTGCCCATAAGTTTAGCGTTTGTCCTAAAGCAAACTGGACACGCAGCATGTTGGCAATCTCTCTGGAAAAGGTCGCTTTCCTCATCATCAAGGCGCGTGAGTTCGATGTGAAGGTCGAAGCCGAGGACTCCGAATGGGCCTCGAACAGTGCCGACGACGGCATGCGTGAGGTCCTGGAAGACGGCGACGATGCGACGCAAGAAGAGCTGTCAGGAGTCATCGACTCCCTCGATGCCGAAGAAAAGGTGAACCTGGTCGCCCTAACATGGTTGGGGCGGGGCGATGAGACCAAAGATGGGTGGGAGGACCTGCTGAAACAAGCGTGGGACGCCCACAACGACCGCACCTCCGACTATCTGCTGGGTATGCCGCTGCTCGCGGACTATCTGGAAGAGGGCTTGGCGGAGCTTGGTATGTCCATCGGACATGTCGAGAAGCAACGGCTCTAGCCGCTAGCTGACGCTATGGACCTCGCTGCCGCCAGCGTTCTTTAGAACCTCCTGGGCGCGCTGGGCCTCATTCTCGTTCTGGGCATGGACCCAGCAAACCAGACCGCCGTCACGGATACCCTGCTCGAACCGCTCCGAGTAATGGCGGTCCACCCGGTTCAGCAGCACATCCTCGACCTTGGTTTCGGCGGCGGCGCCAGTGCCAACAGCGACGCCGACCGGGCCACCCACGGCATATGCTATCCCCGCCGCGCCGATGGTGCCGATCATCGACAGGCTTTCGCCGAGTACGCGTACGGCCTTTTCCAAGGTCTGCTCATCATCGATCGGCTCGCGCGGGGTATCGAGCCGATCGGCCAGCTCTGATGCGGCCGGTATCGCCCCGCCGAAGTGATCGGCGACAGCCTGATGTTCCCCGAGAATGCTGATGTTGGCCGCGGGAAACCCCGCTGACACGAGGCTGCCTAGCGCGTTCCTGAAACCGTCGACGTCCTGGAAGACAGCCGCAACATACACGTCATCGCTGTGGTTTGCGGGCATGGCGGACTTCTCCTGTTGGCCAGTGGCTACGCGACAGCCATAGAACGCCCGAAACTTCCCGCCGCTCACATGACCTGGGTCAAGCTAGCGGCGGCGCCACTCAAACCGCTGTGTCGCCGGTCTCCCCCGTTCGGATCCGCACCGCCGAGGCCAGGTCATAGACGAACACTTTGCCGTCGCCGATCTTCCCGGTGTTCGCGGATTGCTGGATCGCTTCGACTGTGCGCTCGGCCATTTCGTCGCTGACCGCGATCTCTAGCTTGATCTTAGGAACGAAGCTGATCGCGTACTCGGCGCCCCGATAGATCTCGGTTTGGCCCTTCTGGCGACCGTAACCCTTCACTTCGGATACGGTCATGCCTTCGATGCCAACGCCGCTGAGCGCATCCCTGACGTCGTCGAGCTTGTGCGGTTTGATCACCGCCATCACGAGTTTCATTGCACGCCCCCTCCCGCCAAGCCGGTCAATCGATCAAAGCTCATAGCTGCGCTCCCCGTGCAGGGCAAGGTCGAGGCCCTCGGTCTCGACATCGCCACTAACGCGGAACGGCAGGACCAGGGCCAGCCCTTTCGCCAGAACGTACGTCGCGACCACCGTCCACGCGCCGACCGCGGCAATGCCTATGAGTTGGACCCACAGCTGTCCGAACATCGAAGCGTCTCCCAGGCCCAGACCGCCCAGGGACGGCGCTGCAAAGAACGCGACCAAGATGCTGCCCAAGACACCGCCCACACCGTGAACGGCGAAGACGTCCAGGGAGTCGTCGATCTTCCATTGCTGTTTAACCAGCCCGACAAACCACTGGCAGACCAAGCCGCCGGCAACGCCGAGCACGAGGCCGCCAAACGGACCAACGAAACCGGAGGCCGGCGTAATGGTCGCCAATCCGGCCACCATGCCGGTCACGATGCCGACCAGGCTGGGCTTGCCGAAACGAACCCATTCGGCGCCGGCCCAGGCCAGGGACCCGGCGGCCGCCGCGATGTGGGTGACGGTCATCGCCATGCCGGCATTGGAGTCGGCAGCCAATGCGCTCCCGCCATTGAAGCCGAACCAGCCCACCCAGAGCATCGCCGCGCCCATCATCGTGAGGCCGGGGCTGTGGGGTGGCTTCAGTTCACCCGGAAAACCGCGACGCACGCCGAGCATGACAGCGAGCACCAGCGCCGTGGCGCCAGCCGTCAAATGGACCACAAGGCCCCCGGCAAAATCGCGCACGCCGTTGCCGCCCAAGCCAGCAAGGAAACCGCCGCCCCAGATCCAATGGGTCACCGGGGCATAGACGATCAGGCCCCACAACGCGCTGAACACGATCACGAACGAGAAGTGGATCCGTTCCACATAGGCACCAACGATCAGCGCTGGTGTAATGATCGCGAAGGTCATCTGGAACATGAAAAAGACAGTCTCGGGAAGGGTTCCCGAAAGACTGTCGGTGCCCACGCCGGTAAGAAACACCTTACCGAGGCCACCCCAAACGGCACCGCCGTCGCCGAAGGCAACGCTGTAGCCCGCCACCAACCAGACGATCGACATCACACAGGCGATCGCGAAGCAGTTCATCAGTACCGACAACGTGTTCTGCGCCCGCACCAGGCCGGCGTAGAACAGCGCCAGCCCAGGCAGCGTCATGAACAAGACGAGTGCAGTCGATGTTAGAATCCAGGCAGTGTCCGCCCCGTTCATTCTTGGCCCCCAAGGTTCCTATTTGCCCAGATAATAGAACCATCGATTTGGTTCTTGCCATTGTTTTGTGCAGTTTTTTGAATGCTTGTTTCTTGTGCAAATGCTGACTAATTCGTGCGCACACAAGCAGCCGATTGTCATGGCCCGTGGTTCCCACAAATCGGGCCACTCTTCGATGTTGGTTCCGCCAGGGACTTTGTTCCGTCGGAAGTGTCTGCTTACTTTGGCGGCACTTTTCGGTGGTCGCAGAACGGCCGCAATCGGCCTATATCTCTCCAGCGGTGGTCAAAGAGATTGGGGTTCGATGCGGTCCGTCAGCTTCCTGACGCTCATGTTCATAGCAACGCAGGCATCAGCTGAGGCGCCGACCTTGGGCGCGGCGGCCATCGAAGGATTTCTCCAGGAGAGTGTGCCAATCTGTATCGCCGCGCCGGCGGAGGATTGCATCGATGCGGGCTGGAACCACACGGATACGGACGCGGATAACAGGTTGTCTGCCAGTGAACTCGATACGGTGCGCAGCGCGGTGGCAGAGTGGTTCGCGTGGCGGCGGGAAGACCTGACCCGGTACGAGCAATCGGTGCTAACCGTCGGTATCGGTCTGATCAATGCGATCGGTGTCGAGCGGCTGGTGGCCAGCTATGACACGAATGGCGATGGCTGGGTCGACCGTTCGGAAGCGCTGGCCGACATCGTGCAACTCGATGGCCGGCCGCTCGGCGAGATTATTGTCGATCCGAACGCCGTGGACCGGGCGGCTCTGGCGCAACGGCTGGGCGCCCTTTCGCCAATCCTAGGGCGCCTGCTCGGTCAGGAGAGCCGGTAGAAGGCGATCGCGTTCTCGCGGTAGATCCGGCGCAGCTCGTCGGCCGAACAGCCTGATAGCGCCGAGTCCAAGGTGGCGACCCATTCCGGATAGCGCGTCGCCTGCGTCGAAACCGGCCAATCGCCGCCATACATAACGCGATCGAAACCGAAGCATTCGATCACGTGATCGATGTAGGGTCTGAGCTGATCGCGCGTCCAATGATCATGGTCCGCTTCGGTGACCAGTCCGGACATCTTGCAGGTCACATTCGGTAAGGCGGCCATCGCGCAAAGCTGTTGCTTCCATGGTTCGAGTAAGCCGTCGCGGACGGCGGGTTTGCCGATGTGATCCAGAATGAACGAGACCTCGGGGCATTGCCGCACCAACTCGACCGCATTCGCCATATGCCGATGTTTGATACAGATGTCGAATGAGAACCCGTGGGCCGGCAAGCGCTTCACACCTTCGACGAAGCCCGGCTGCACGCAGAAATCGTCGTCGGGCTCATCCTGGATCAGGCGGCGGATGCCACGGACCAGCGGCAGTTCGGCCAATGCCAGAAGATCAGCCTCGACCTCCGCCCCATTCTCAAGGGGCGCCGACGCAATGATGGCTTCGATCCGATGGTCCGCGGCGGCGCACTCGCTGACCCATTTTGCTTCATCAAGCCGATCGCCCGGCGCGACATCGCACTCCAAGAACACCATGCGCTCGACATCGGTGTCCGCGCGATGCTCATCGAAATCACCGAGCAGGAACGGCCGATTGAGTGCCGGGACACTCGCGTGCCACGGGTAATTCAGCCGTGCGGGATCCCAAATGTGCAGATGCGTGTCGATAATCGGAAAACTCGGCATGCGTTCCCTCCCCCATTCATCCAACGACGTCCGTTGTTTCGCTATTCGGTCAACTCGATAGCGTTGATCGGACGCCAGTCCGCCACCAGCTTTTCCGCGGCGGCTAGTTCTGTCGGCTCCAGTTTTTCGCGAACCGCTTCTCGCGCCTCGCCAGCTTTCGCATTGCCGCCGACATTGGCAAGGGTGAACCACAGATACGCCTTGGTGAGGTTCTTCTCGACCCCCAGACCGTTCGCGAATACCACGCCGAGATTGTTCTGTGCTTCCGGATCGCCCTGCATGGCGGCCTGTTCAAACCAGTCGTTCGCCCGCCGGTAATCCTTGTCGACCCCCTCGCCCTTGCTGTAGCGGACACCGAGCGCTGTCTGCGCCTGGGCGTGACCCTTGGTCGCCGCCGACCGCAGCCACCGTGCCGCCTGCACATAGTCCTGGGTCACGTTGCGTCCCTGGCCGTACCAGGTGCCGAGGACGAATTGTGCCTGGGGGTCGTCCGCCAGCGCGGCGCGGCGGTACCAGAGCAAGGCTTCTTCCGGATTGCGTTTGCCGAGGGCACCGCTGTCATGGATCGCACCCAGTGCGGTATAGGCCTGGCTGAGGCCCTGTTCGGCGGCGGCCCGCAACCAACGAACGCCGGACACGGGATCCTGCACACCGGCGTCGCCGTTCAACAGCAGCGTGCCCAGGTTGAATTGGGCGCGCGGTTCGCCCTGTTCGGCGGCGAGCGCATAGAGCTCGGCGGCGCGTGCCTTGTCCTGGGCAAGGCCGAGGCCACGCATATAGAGGAGCGCAAGATTGAATTGGGCCTCGGCGTGACCGTCGCGCGCCGCCTGCTCCCACTCGCGCGCTGCACGCGAGAAATCGCCTACCCGGTAGGCGGCGAGACCGCCCTCAAAACTGGCCGTCGCCGGGCTGGATAGAAACACCAGCAGAGTGGCGATAATTGCGAGGCCGCGCATCGGTCGGATCATGTGCATGCTAAACAGCTAGATCAAGAGTCATTAACTAGCCTTTGAGCTACTTCACAAAATCGCCTCAATTAATCGGGGCGCCGGCACGCACCCATTGGCCGACCAGGTCCCGTTCCTCTTCCGTCATTTCCGTCATGTTTCCCAACGGCATCGCCTGGGTTAGGACGGATTGCGCATTAATTCGCTGCGCATTGCGGCGAATCAGCTCGGGGGTATCAAACACAACCTGCCCTGGAGGCTCAGTGAAGTTCTCATCCGTCGGGTTCGTCGCATGACAGGTGCTGCAGCGCTGCGCGATGATCGCTTCAACCTCGGCAAAGTTGACCTCGCCCTGGCCGTCACGGCCTGCGCGCGGCGCTACGGCGACCATGACGAACAACACCAGCACAACAGCAGCGGGGACGAGCCAATAGTTGTTCCGGCCCTTATTGCGCAGGTTGAAGAAATGCCGAATGGCCGCGCCAGCGGCAAAGAGCGCCAGCAGTATTGCCCAGTTCCAGGAATGGCCAAAGACGAACGGGTAGTGGCCGCTGAGCATGATGAAGACGACCGGCAGCGTCATATAGTTGTTGTGGATGGACCGCTGCTTTGCCGCGGTGGCGAGCACCGGATCGGGCGACGTCCCGCCGCGCCGTGCGGCGACCAGTTGGGTTTGGGCGGGGATGATGCGGACCCAAACGTTCAGCACCATGATGGTGCCCAGGGCCGCGCCGACATGCATGAACGCGCCGCGGCCACTAAAGATCTGCGGCAGGCCGGCGGATAGCAGGACCAGTAAGACGAGACAGATACCCAGAGCCAGGCCCGGCGAATCCTTGCCGATGCTGGACTGCCAAAGCCCATCATAGATGAACCAGCCGACGGCGATCACGGCGAGGCCGATCAGGATTGCCGCGAGCGGCGAGAGGTCAGCGACGCCGGGGTCGATCAGGAATAGCGCAGCACCGTGATAGTAGATGAGGCCAAGCAACAGCAGACCGGTGATCCCGGTAAAGCCGGCCTCCCACTTAAACCAGTGAAGTTCCTTCGGAATTGTCTCCGGCGCGACGTCGATCTTCTCGACCCGATAGAATCCGCCGCTATGCACCATCCACAATTCGCCTTCGATCCCCTGGCGCGGGGTCGACGGCGGCTTGAGGCGCGAGTCGAGCCAATTGAAATAGAAAGAAGAGCCAATCCAAGCGATGCCGGTAATGACATGTGCCCAACGAAGGGCCAGGTTCAGCCACGCGTCGATATTCAGATCCAATCGGGTCTCCTCGGCAAATGCAGCTGAGAAGAGAACGGATTGGCCCGGTTAGCTCAAGCGGAATATAGCCGCCGGGCGCGCCGCTCGAACCAGGCGCGCAACGGTTGCGCGTCACTGTCTTCAGCCGTCGCGGCGGAGCGCCGCAGGAAGGACGGTATCTCCTCGGATGGCGGCACGGCAGCCGGCGGGCGACGCCGGACCTTCACTGTCTGGGATAGGAGCTGCCGTAGCTCGCGAATCATGTCCCGCCGCAGCGATTGTTCGCGTTGAAGCAACTGGCTTTCGAGCCGTTGCATTTGGCGGGCGCGCGCCAACTCTTCAGTCAGGTCATCGATGCGGCGGCGCAGCCGCTGGTTCTCGCGACGGAGCCGCTGCCGGTCGACCTCCGCCAGTTGGCCGCTGAGGATATCCGTGGATTGGGCCAGATCTGGCATGAGTCTCGGTTGGTTTTTGGATCACCTTCGGTGCGGATCATGCTGGATTCACCGTGGTGAACAATCGGTTAAGCCTACCTCGCAATCCCAGCTTCGGCGCGGGACCGCATCGGTGTAGATTGTCTGTTGTTGGGATGTGTTGGTTCTGGCCGCGAGGGAGGTACCAATGAACGTTGTGAGTCCCACTCAGAGTCGTCGAAGGGTCGAAACAATCGCCGCGACGATCGCAACACTCGGCGTTTTCGTGTTTCTCGTGTTCGTCGGGGCAGGTGTGTTTCGGTAGAGCGGCGCATGATGGCGTAGCCTCAGCCAGATAACCCGCTAGAGTGTGCCCAATTCGGTGGAGGGCGCGGGTATGCGGAGCTATCAAATCGTGGCCTGGGGCGAACCCCTGGCAGTCAATGAACTTCCGACGCCGACGGTGTCGGGAGAAGAAGTATTGGTCCGCACCTCGGTCTGCGGGGTGTGCCATAGCGATCTGCATATCTGGGACGGGTATTACGATCTCGGGGGCGGCCGGCGCGCCACCATTGAGGATCGCGGCGTCACCCTACCCTTCACAATGGGGCATGAGATTGTCGGCGAGGTCGTCGCTGTCGGCCCGGACGCCAAGGGCGTGCAGGTCGGCCAACGCGGGGTCATCTATCCGTGGATCGGCTGCCGTTCCTGCGAGGCCTGCGAACGGGGCGACGACCTGATGTGCCTGACACCGCGTTATCTCGGGACGCGCGCGGATGGCGGCTATGCCGACCATGTGGTCGTGCCGCATCCCCGCTACGT
Organism: Alphaproteobacteria bacterium; assembly: GCA_028279245.1. GTDB lineage: Bacteria > Pseudomonadota > Alphaproteobacteria > UBA6615 > UBA6615 > JANQOE01. The sequence goes on along the minus strand of JANQOE010000093.1, from coordinate 13,727 downwards.
CGTCGACTTCGATGGCATCCCCGAAGAACTGGCTTGCACCTATGCCTGTGCGGGACTGACTGCCTACAGCGCGATGAAGAAGCTGCCGGAGTTAACACCGGCGGATACGGTCCTGTTCATCGGTGCCGGCGGGGTCGGTCTGAGCGCCGTACACATCGCGCCGGCGCTGACGGACGCCCGGATCGTCGTGGCCGATATCGATCCGGTGAAACGGCAAGCGGCACTCGATGCCGGGGCTACCCATGCGATCGACAATGGCGATGAGGAGCAACGCCGGGCCCTCATGGAATCGACCAAGGGTGGCGTGGCTGCAGCGATCGATTTTGTCGGCGCGCCCGCGACCACCAAGTTCGGCATGGACGTGCTGCGCAAGGGCGGGGTGCATGTCATCGTCGGCTTGTACGGAAGCGAGTTGCCGATGTCGCTGCCGCTGTTTCCTTTCAAGCTAATGACAGTGCGCGGGTCGTTTACCGGATCGCTGGAGGAGATGCGGGAGCTTATCGCCCTAGCGAAAGCCGGACGGATTCCGCCTATTCCGGTTGAAAAACTCCCGTTCACCGAAATCAACAATACGCTGCAAAACCTGCGTGACGGACATATCGTCGGCCGTGTTGTTCTGGGTCATGCATCCTGACGGATCATGAACGTCTTAACAGTAATTAACATATTGCAACACAACTTATAGACGACTCCCGCGAGCCGCATGGTATGGCTCCTTTCGTTGGGGCTGAGTGTCATTGGGGGTCAACGGGACGATGTTGGTTCTAATTGCCGATCATCACGCTATCGTACGGACTGGTCTTGCATGCTTCGTCGAACAGCTTGATGCGAACGTCGAAGTGTTGCAATCGCAGTCGCATGGCGAGGCGATTGATCAGCTAAGTCAACGGAAAGTTGACCTCGCCGTTGTTGGTGTTTTTCAAACAAATGGCGGTCTTGCCCCGCAAATTCGAGAGCTGGCCGATGCCGCGCAACCGGCGCCGCTGATCGTCTTTGCCGAGCCGTCTTCACGCGAACTCATAGAGAGTTGCATCCATGCGGGCGCCAATGCGTTCGTCGCCAAATCGACCGACGAACGGCACCTGATACACATCCTTCGTCTGGTGTTGGAAGGCGGTAGTTACATACCGGCAGAGACGGTTAAGCAGATCGATAGTACGTCCAGGCCCGCGCGTGATTCTGCCAAGATAATGATCCCGCCGGCGCGGCTTACCAACCGACAAGCCGATGTCCTGAACTGCCTCCGCCTCGGCATGTCGAACAGCGATATCGCCGATAAGCTTGGCCTGAACCTGAGTACGGTTAAGGGCCACGTGTCTGCGGTGTTGAAGACGCTCGGGGTCCGGAACCGCACGCAGGCGGTTATCGCCGCGCGAAAAACGGCCCCCTGAGCACGACGGCTATCACCTTATGGTTAGCCAAATAGGCCGGGAGAATCGGGCAGAATCGCCGTAGAAGACCCTTAGTCTTTCCCCATACTTACCTCGCCTCTGTTTTTAACAGAATTGCAGCGGTTGAGGTGAGTTTTGAGTCGCGTATTTACGACCCAGAGCGACAGCACATTTACCCTAAACGTTGTCGATAAAGACGGTAGCGTGCAGCTATTGCTGCGGGTGGATGGGCCACTACCGAACAAACTCGAGGATTTGTCTGCCCAGGCTACCGCAGGCGATAAAGAGGCCGCCAAGGAATATGTTGGCGAGTTCATTCGCTACTGGCATTCCCAACAGAGTTCCGACTGGGCTAGCATCAAAGGTCCGAGGCATTAGGGTGGAGCATAACCACCTGGGCGTGCCGAGCGATTCGGCTACGCGAACAAGCATCTGGACTAGTGTCTGGACAGCAGCCTTCTTGGGCCTTGTGGTCTACGCTGTCGGTATTATTAACGAAATCACCAGCTATACACTTAACGACTATGGCATCTACCCACGCGAGATTGGCGGTCTCCCTGGCATAGCCGTGTCCTGGGCCATTCATGGCAGCCCGGCGCATCTGATGAACAACGCACTGCCGTTGGTCATTCTGGGTGCCTTCGTCGCGGTGCACGGGCAGTCGACCTATATCAAGACGACGGTCTTCGTCGTCGCCGTCAGTGGGATCCTGGTTTGGCTGGTCGGGAAGCCGGCCCTGCATCTGGGCGCGAGCGGGATTGTGTTCGGCTATTTCGGCTACCTGCTCTCCCGCGGTCTGCTGGAGCGGAGCGCGTTGGCCGTGGCTCTCGCCTTCTTTGCGGTGTTGCTCTACGGCGGCATCCTGATCGGCGTGCTGCCCGGGCAGGAGGGTGTTTCCTGGGAGAGTCACCTGTTCGGCTTCATCGCAGGTGCCGTCGCCGGGCGCTATTTTCCGCGGCGGATCCGGCAACAGCCCCGGTTCCGGGTTATCGACGGAAGCGGCTGAGCCTCCTCACGAAGCGTTGAAAGCGATTCAATAGTGTTGGGCAGCCCGCCCGTTCAGATCGCTGATCGAGGGTTGGTTGGCGCCAAGACCTGCCGCTGAAATTGCAAAAGGGCCGGGCCCGGATAGCCTGAAATCCCCAGAAAGCTGCGGATTAAGGGCATGTTAGCCATGCTTTGGCAGGCTTCGGGCCGGTGAGCAGGGTAGCAAGGCTGGGTGAATGGACGCACCGTCCAAACTCATCAAGAAGACGCAATCTGAAGTCGACGAGATCTGTCGGCGGCACCAGATGCTGTACGACCGCAGGGTCGGCGGCGCGCGGGCCGGGTTTTCGTTTTCCGACCTATCCGGGCTGAGATTCCGTGGCCGGCGGCTCAACGATGCGGACTTCAGCGGCTCGCGCATGTGGCGTGTCGATCTGGCCGGCGCCAACTTGGACAATGTCACCATGTTCGGCTGCGACCTGCGTGAGGCCCGGCTGGACGGTGCCCGGATGTTCCGCGCCGATCTGCGCGGCACCTGCTTCCAAGAGGTTCGTATGCGGGCCGTTGTTCTGGAATCGGCGGACCTGCGGGAAGGCAGGATTGCGACCAGCGACCCGACCGGTCACCTCGACTATCGGGGTGACGATGGCCGGCCACCTTGGACCGGGGTGACCAGCTTTGCACGGGCTGACATGGAGCGTTGCAAGCTCGGCGGAGTTCTTGCCTACGGTGTCGACTTTACCGACGCGCATCTGCGAAGCACCGACTTTACGCGCGCGCGGTTGCGTGACGCTTGCTTGGCCGGTGCCAATTTAGAGAACGCCGACTTGACGTCGGCCGACTTGTCCGGCGCGGATCTAACTGGCGCGGTACTCATCGGCGCGAATCTGAATTTGACCAATCTGCGGGATGCCAACCTCGACGGCGCCCTCACCGACCGCGTCTCCGGGGTCGCCATTACCGAGTTCGGCCGGTCCGTCGATCGCATGATGCATGAGCACACGCAGTTCATCGAGACCCAGGGCCACGCCGGCAAACCGATGTCCTTCGAGCTAACGGACTTCCGGCCGGCGGGCAGTCTGGCGAAGCAAAATCTGCCGGCGCTTCGGGCCGTCGAGTGTGTGTTCTACGGCCTGGATCTCAGCGGGATCTTGATGCAAGGCGCTACGCTTGAGGGGTCGGATCTGCGCCAGGTCAAACTCGAAGAAGCCGACCTACGCGGCTCGAACCTCTCCGGCGCGAACTTGGCGCGCACCAACCTGCAGCGCTGTAACCTTGGCGCCCTGCCTCTCACCAACGGCCGGCGGCTCGGTACGCGCATGAACAAGGTGTCGCTGCGCAATGCGGACCTGCGTGGCGCCAATGTCTCGCAAGCCGAGTTGTGCCGCGCGGACCTCACCAACGCCGACTTGACGGGCGCAAATCTCAAAGGCGCGGACCTCACCGGCGCTATTCTGGCCGGGTGCCGGATGACGCCCGGGGCGCTGCGGCATGCGACAACGACCCGGACGGTCGGGGTGCTGGACTCCTGGCGCTAGACGCCGCGGCCAAACGTCCGGCTTAGGGGCCGGTAGGCCTCGATCAGACTCAGCGCCGTGTCATGCTGGTCAGCATTCATGGTCGCGCCGGCGAAGGACCGGCTGATTTGCGCGTCCTCGATGCCGCCGGCCTCGGCCAGCGTCAGCCACTTGAAGGCCTGAACGATATCGGCCTCGATCCCCCAGCCCGCGAGGTACATGAGCCCAAGCTTTTGCTGTGCCAAGGGCTCGCCGACCTCAGCCTGCGGCCAAAGAAAGCGCAACGCCTCATCGTACCGATGTTCGCGGTAAGCGGTGAGGCCCCTTGCCAGGGCGCCCGGCGTGTCCACCGGCCCTTGTTCGAGCAGCCGTACGCGTGCGGGTAGAGAGAACCGCCCGGTTGGATAAAGCGTCAGATATTTGCGAATCAGCGCCGGGTTTTTGCTGGTCTCAATGGCGCGCCAAAGCTCGATTTCGCTCTCGACCTGGCTAACCGCTTGGCTCTTATCGTTTCCCAGGAAGTTGCCCGCGCAACCGGCGAGCACAAACAGCAACCCGAACGCCACAGTCCGAAATGCAGACACCTGCTTCCCCCTCTGTCCCGCCGCCACTTATTCGCCGTCGCAGTGAAGCACCAATGGTTCGGATTGTGAAGCAACCCAACTAAAAAGGTAGCGATCTCAAACCCCTGGCGCCTTGAGCGGCCCGGGCCGTTCGTGCATCCTCTTCACCGCTGCCCAACTTTTAGGCTCAAAGATGTTTATCGGGATCGATCTTGGCACCTCGGGCGTCAAAGCCGTGCTGGTGGATGACGACCAGCAGATCGTCGCCCAAGCCACCGAAGGTTTGGACGTCGCTGCGCCGCAGCCGCTTTGGTCGGAACAGGATCCCGCCGATTGGTGGCAAGCCTGTAACGGCGTGATGGCGACCTTGCGCGCCGGCCACGCCAAGGAAGTCGGCGCGGTTCGGGGGATCGGGCTTTCCGGTCAAATGCATGGCGCGACACTGCTCGACCAGGACGACCGCGTCCTTCGCCCCTGCATTCTGTGGAATGACGGACGTTCCGGCCCGCAATGCGAAGAACTGGAGCGGCGCGTCCCGAACTCGCGATCGATCACCGGCAATCTGGCGATGCCGGGGTTCACCGCACCGAAGCTGCTCTGGGTGGCCGCGCATGAACCCGACGTGTTTGCTCAGGTCGCCAAGGTGCTGTTGCCGAAGGACTACATCCGGCTGCGGATGGCCGGCGCCTACATCTCCGAGATGTCGGACTCCGCGGGAACGTTGTGGCTCGATGTAGAGAAGCGCGGCTGGTCGGACGAGATGATCGCGGCGACGGAACTCAAGCCCAGCGCAATGCCGGAACTGGTCGAAGGAAGCGAACCGGGCGGAACGCTGTTGGCAGAGGTCGCCGCGGAATGGGGCGTGCCGGAGGGCACCGTGGTCGCCGGCGGGGCGGGCGACAATGCGGCGGGCGCCGCCGGCGTCGGAACGGTGGTTCCGGGGCGATCGTTTCTGTCGCTGGGAACGTCCGGGGTGTATTTCGTTGCCGGCGATAAGTATGCGCCCAACCCCGAACGCGCCGTCCACGCGTTCTGCCACTGTTTCCCGAACACCTGGCATCAGATGTCAGTGCACCTCAGCGCCGCCAGTTGCCTCTCTTGGGCGACCCAACTCACCGGATCCGCTTCGGAAGCGGGCCTGCTGAGCCAAGTGGAGCAAGCAGGCGATGAAGCACCGGGTGTGCCCCTGTTTCTGCCGTACCTGACGGGCGAGCGGACACCGCACAACAACCCGCACGCACAGGGCGTGTTGTTCGGCATGGGCAACGCGACGACGGCTCCGGCGATCGGCCGTGCGGTCTTGGAAGGCGTGGCCTTCGCGTTCGCCGACGGACAGGACGCGCTGCTTGAGGCCGGCGCGCGGATTGACACGGTTTCGGTTATCGGCGGCGGGGCTCGCAGCCCATTGTGGGGCCGTATCCTTGCATCGGTCCTGGGGCGTCAGTTGACGTATCATGAGGGTGGCGAAGTCGGACCGGCCTATGGCGCGGCGCGCCTGGGGCGCTTGGCGGCCACCGGCGAGGCACCGGCAGGCGTGTGTACGCAGCCGCCAGTGAAGGCGGTGGTTGATCCGGATCAGACACTCGCCGAAGCACTACAGGCCAAACTAGACAGATGGCGCGATCTCTACCGACGGGTCGAGCCCGCCTTTCAAGAATCCTAACACCGGGGAGCTTAATGACGTTCTTTCCGTCCGTTGACGGCGTGACCTATGAGGGTCCGGCCACCGATAATCCGTTCGCCTATCGCTTCTACGACAAGGACAAGGCCGTCCTCGGGAAGCGCATGGAAGAGCACCTGCGCTTCGCCGTGTGCTACTGGCATACCTTCTGCTGGCACGGGAACGATCCCTTCGGCGGTCAGACGCTGATGCGGCCGTGGTTCGAAGGCGACCCGATCGAAGCCGCCGAGCTAAAGCTGGACGTGGCGTTCGAGTTGTTCGAGAAGCTCGACCTCCCCTACTTCACCTTCCATGACCGGGACATCGCCCCAGAAGGCGCGAACCTCAAAGAGACCAACGCCAATCTCACACGCATTCTCGACCGTACGGAAAAAGCAATGGAGCGCACCGGCGTGAAGTTGCTTTGGGGCACGGCGAACCTGTTCAGCCACCGGCGCTTCCAGGGTGGTGCGGCAACCAACCCCGATCCGGAGGTGTTCGCCTACGCCGCCGCCCAGGTCAAGACGGCCATGGACGCGACGCTGCGGCTGGGTGGTGCCAACTATGTGCTGTGGGGTGGCCGGGAAGGCTACGAGACGCTGCTCAACACCGACATGAAGCGCGAGTTGGATCAGCTCGGACGGTTCATGAACATGGTGGTCGATTACAAGAAGAAGATCGGTTTCGAGGGCACGATCCTGATCGAACCGAAACCGCAGGAACCGACCAAGCATCAGTACGACTACGACACGGCATCGGTGCACGCGTTCCTGCAGGCGTACGGTTTGGACAAGGAAATAAAGGTCAACATCGAGGCGAACCACGCGACCCTTGCCGGGCACAGCTTTGAGCATGAGATCGCCTACGCCGTTGCCAACGGCATCCTGGGCAGTATCGACATGAACCGCGGCGATCCGCAATTGGGTTGGGACACCGACCAATTCCCCAACAATGTTCCGGAGTTGGCCCTGGCGGTCTACCGGATCCTGCAAGGCGGCGGACTCGGCTCCGGCGGGTTCAATTTCGATGCGAAAATCCGGCGGCAATCGATCGACCCGGAGGATCTGATCCACGCCCATATCGGCGGTGTCGATACGGCCGCACGCGCGTTGTTGGCAGCGGCGGCGATGATCGAGGATGGCAAGCTGAGTGGCGCCGTCGATGCGCGCTATGCCGGCTGGGACGGTTCACTCGGCAAACAAATCCTTGGCGGCCAAGTCGACATGGGAAGTCTCGCCGCTCACGCGCTCGGCGCCAGCGATCCGGAACCGCGTTCGGGTCAGCAGGAGAAGCTGGAGAACCTCGTCAACCGCTACGTCTAGCGGTTGTCGCCTACGTTGGTGAGGGCCAGCCGGGCAAGAAGATGTCCGGCCGGCACTCCACCTCGGGCGCTGTTTGCGCAAGAACGACGGGGTCCCGTGGCGGGCCGCCACGGTTGGCGATCTCGCGCACCAGTTTGTGCCGGATGGCCGGGGCGAGCTGGTCGGCCTGCCGGACCGGCATCAGAAACGCCCCGGGTCCGCCGATGACACAGGCTTCGTAATATTCATCAATCGCAACACCATCGGCGGCCGGGCGCACCACGAGCGGCAGCCCGTTGATGGTGATTCGCCGTGCGATGACACCGTCGCGGGCGACATCCGGCGGCATGCCGCGATTGTTCGGGCCGTCGCCGGAGATATCGATGACCCGTCGTAACCCGGCGATGCCGTTGGATTCAATTTGCTGGACGCTGAAGATCAAGGCTCTGGAGATCGATGTTCCCGTGCCGCGCGTGAAGAAGATCGGCTCGGCCGCCAGAGCCTCCGCCGCCGCCCGGGCCGCCTGCGGGCTGTCGATGACGTGCCAAGGCAAGGTGACGCGTTGCTTTTCCGGCCCGGCCCACTCGATATAGGTCAGCGCGATCCGCCCGAGGATGCCGCGTTCGATTGCCGCCCAGACATCGGGGTGACGGATCGCTTCGACATAGCCCGCGCGCTGGATCGCATGCTCGCCGTCATCCACCGAGTTCGAGACATCGACGGCCAGCACCAGTTCGAGGTCGACCTCCAGCTCGCTGGCCCGGACACCCGCCGCACCGGCCATCGCGAGCGCCGCAAGACCGAAAGTGACGATAGCAAGCGCGCGCATGTCCCTCCCCTGAGCTCCTTGTCCTGAGGTTAGGCAGTCATTCGGCTAAAGACCAATCGGGCAGCTTGCTATTCCGTGACCCGCCCCCGCAAGCTATTGTTCTGACACAAATAACTGCAGCCATGGGAGGAGGCGGCCAATGCTCCACATCTTTGGGCATAACGCGGCGATCGCCAGCGTCCGAGCGCAAACCGGGGATCTGGCGCAAATTGCGTCCGTCCGGCTGGTCGCGCTGGAGGATGGGCCGGGCCGTGGCGTGCGGCTGCTTGAGATCGAAAACGCCGACGGTCTCGACCTCCGCATCGCCGTCGACCGCGGGTTCGACGTGGTCGCCGCGCGCTACCGGGGCATCCCGATCGGTTGGCAGTCACCCGTCGGTTTGCAGCGTCCGGGACTGCATCAGCCGGAGCTAGACGGCGGTGTCGGCTTCTTGCGGGCGTTCAACGGACTGCTCGTCACCTGCGGGCTCGACCATTATGGCGGCGGCGAAGAGGGCTCGAGCGAGCATTTCAACTATCCCTACCGGAAGAAGACCGTCTACCCGATGCACGGTCGGATCGGCCATGTTCCGGCACAACTCGCCGGCTACGGCATCGACGAGGATGCCGGTCTCATCTGGTGCGAGGCGGTGGTCACGCAATCGTCGGTCTTCGGCGAAGTCCTGGAGATGCGGCGCCGCATCGAGACACCGCTCGGCGGTAACGCCTTTACCCTGCATGACACGGTCACGAACCGGGGCTACCGGCCGACGCCGCACGCGCTGCTTTATCACTACAATTTCGGCTACCCGCTGCTGAGTGCGGAAAGCGAGTTCCTGGCGCCGGTGCGCGAGGTGCTGTGGATGCCGCACGAGCCCAAAGCGCAGGATGTCGGTTACCGTCATCAAACTGCGCCACGCGACGACTTCGTCGAGCAGGTGTATCTGCACGATGTGGCGGCGGATTCCGCGGGCCGCACGACCGCGGCGCTCATCAACGAGTCGCTGCGCGACGGCTTGGCGGTGAGCGTTACCTTCGACAAAACGCAGTTGCCGACGCTGCTGCAATGGCAGTGTCTGCAGTCGGGGCTCTATGCGCTCGGCATCGAGCCCGGCACCAACTACGTCGTCGGCCGTGCGGCGTCCGAGGAGCGAGGGGAGATCATCTGGCTGGCGCCCGGCGACTCACGTCCTTACGAAACGACGGTTCAGGTGTATGACGGAGATAGAGCGATCACGGAGCTGCGCACCAGCATTGTGGCGCTGCAGGAGCCGATCGAGAACTTCGCGACCGCGACGCAGAACTACGCGCCGCTAAGGTGATGCCTAGCCGTCAGCCAATGGCGCAAAACTCCGGTTCTTGGCGCCGTATTGATACTCGTAGATTGAACCGGCGCCGCCCTCCGGTTCCGGCAAGGGAATGCGGACCGGGACCGGTACGAGGCGCGGCGTGAGGGTCGGCTCGCCTTGGATAATAAGGCTGTCGAATTCGGCCAAGTCGCCACAGCCCTTGAGTGGCCAAGCATCGTTGGCGCGGATTTCCAGAAATAGGATGCGGCGTTGCCGGCCGGAGGTATTCAACGCCGAACCGTGCACGGTTCGCACATGATGCAGGCTCATGCTGCCGGCCGTCCCCATGACCGGTTTGGCCGCCGCAAGGTCGATCCCGGCGGCCTGTGTGTCGATAGCGCCGCAAAACACGCCGTCGGCATGGTGGTCGAAGACGGGTCCGGTGTGCGAACCTGGCAGTACCATGAGCGGCCCGTTGTCCTCCCCCACGTCGTCGAGGAAGATGCCGGCGGCCAGGATGTCCTCGTTGGTGTGGGGGTAGAAGGCCCAATCTTGATGCCATTCGATCGGCGCCCCGTACCCCGCAGCCTTCAGATTGATCTTGCTGGTGTGGAGACGCAGGTTCGGGCCGATCAGTTGACCAATCGGCTCGGTGACGCTGGGCGATCTCGCCAGCCCCATGAAGAATGGGTCGTGGGTGTGGGGGAGCTTGATGCGGCGGACACGCGGGTCGTCTGGCGTGTGGCTGGTTTCGAGGTCATAGACGTCATTGCTGGCGGTGACGCCATGGGCCCTCGCGACAAAGCGGTCGACCGTGTCCCGCAAGCGTGTGAGCTGTTCGGTCGTCAGCGCATCCTCGACCAGGAGGTAGCCGTCCCGTTCGTAGGCTGCCCGGTCGGTATCCGTGAGACGGGTCAATCTGCCCCTCCCCTCGTTCATGATCCTTTCCCGGTATTCTCCCGGATCGGACGGGCAGAGGCTAGCCCGGCATGAAGCGCCAGCACGCCAAGATCATATTCCTTATGCCGGCGGTGATCTGGGTCCTGGTCTTCACCTTTTTTCCGCTGGGCTACTCCGCGGTGGTCAGCTTCGCCGATCTGGAGAGTAAGGTCGAAGTCACTCGCGAGAAGGTCCCGCTACTCGACGAGAACGGAGATCCCGTCCTGAACCGGGCCGGCGAGCCGCGGTCGAGGACGGTGGTGACCCGCGATCCGCAGACGATCTGGACCTTCGTCGGCTTTCGCAATTACGAGCGGTTGATCAAGGACCAGCAGACGTTCGGCGCCATCAAGGTCACGTTGATCTTCGCGGTGGTCGGTGTGGCCCTGCAGATCGTCGTCGGCATGGCGCTGGCCCTTCTGTTCAACCGAACCATGCGGGGCCGCTCATTGATGCGTTCGTTGATGCTGCTGCCGATCTTTGCGACGCCGGTCGCGGTCGGCAACATCTTCACGACGATCTTCTTCGAGGAGGGCGGGCCGCTCAGCTTCCTGGGCATCCCGTTCCTTTCGGATCCGAATTGGGCCTTGGTCTCGATCATCATCGTCGACGTCTGGCAGCATGCGCCCTTCGCCTTTCTGGTGTTCCTGGCCGGCCTGCAGGGGATCGATCCGGAGCAGATCGATGCGGCCCGGCTGGAGACGGAATCCGGCTGGAAGATCTTCGTGCATATCATCCTGCCGCTGATGCAGCCGATCATCATTATCGTGCTGCTGTTGCGGATCGCCGAGGCGTTCAAGCTGTTCGACATCCCGTTCCTGTTGACCGGCGGCGGGCCGGGTTTCGCGACCCAGTCCTACACATTGTTCACCTTCAAGACCGGCCTCCGCTTCTTCGACCCGGCCTACGCGTCGGCGCTGTCTTACGTGCTGCTGATCGGGGTGATGATCATCATCGTCGCGTCCTACAACCGGTTACGGGAGCAATACGCGTGAGCGGCCGGCACAACCCGATGCGCGAAACGGCCTATTGGCTGCTGGCCATCGTCGTCGTCATGGTCTTCGTGTTCCCGATCTACTGGGCGGTGTCGATCTCGTTCCGGCAGCCAATCGAGAGCTTGGCCGTGCCGGGCCTCGGCATACCTTTCCTCGACTTCAAACCGACGCTCAGCCACTGGGAATTGCAGCTCGCCAACCGGGAAACTCAAGCGGCGCTGGTGAACTCGACGATCATCGCCACGCTGGCGACGATACTGGCCCTCGTCATCGGTATGCCGGCGGCTTACGCCCTGGCCCGCTTCCGCTACGAGCGCATCGCGAACCGGGATATCACGGTCTGGTTCTTTTCCCAGCGTGTGCTGCCACCGGTGGCGACGGTCATCCCGTTCTTCCTGGTGATGCGCACCCTCGGGCTGTTGGACACGCACCTGGCACTCATCCTGATCAACGCAACATTCCTGTTGCCCTTTGTCATCGTGATCATCCGGCAGAGCTTCATCGATCTGCCCTATGAACTCGAAGAAGCGGCGTTCGTTGACGGCGCCTCCTTTTTCCAAACGTTCATGCGCATCTCGATCCCGCTGGCCGCACCGTCCATCGCCGCCGTCGGGCTGATCATTTTCGCGTTTGCCTGGAACGATTTCCTGTTCGCGCTGACCCTGTCGGCGAAGAACGCCATCACGATCCCGGTTCATACCGCCAGTACGGTCGGCACGCGGGGCGTGGAGTTCTGGTTCCTCGCGGTGCGCGCGTTGACCGCGATGATCCCGCCGCTCATCATCGCCCTCGTGGCCCAACGCTACATCGTGCGGGGCCTCACCCTGGGCGCGGTCAAGGGATAGATCGATGAGCGAAGACCTGCTGACACGGGGCCGGTTCGCGGCGACGGTCGAGAATCAGACGGTCGCCGCCGATTGGCGGGGACGTGGCTACTCCTGCCAACGCTTCGTCGATCCGCCCGGACAGGAGTGGAACGACTTCGTGCATGACACTAATGAGCTCGTGACGGTGCTCGAAGGCCGGCTGGAGATGGAAGTGGCCGGGCAAACCGTGGTCGTCGAGCCGGGCGACGAGGTGTTCATCCCCCGAGGCGCGGTGCATTCGGTCCGGAACATTCATACCGGAACGACCCGCTGGCTGTTCGGGTACGACTGACTAGGCGAAAACCTGCTCGGATCGGGCCGGTTCTCTCACAAGCCGATCTGTTCGGCGGGCTAACCGTAAGAGAATCACAATGAGGGCGATCGGTACTAGGTTGATACCGAACTGATCCACATCGGCACTTCTGCCGATATTCAACGTGATGTCTAGCAGCGACGCGCCCATCTTGAAAAAGAACCTAAAGACCTCAGTCGCACTATCCGAACCATTCTCGGATACGAAAGAGTACCCGATATCAAGGTGGGCAATTCCGCGAAGGGCGTACTCAAACGTGTCTCGAATCGAGACAAGTGGTGCGAGCAGTACTTGGTGCGCAATTGATATCCAGATTCCGAGCCGGAGGTTCCGCCATAGCAACAATGCTCCGACGGCTCCCAAGGCATAGACCAGCATCACCGGGAAGAGTATGAGCGCAATCAGTGTGCTGGGAGAGTTCCAGAGGGCGCTGGCGCTAAGCCAAATGGCCCCGGCCAACCCCACGACTTGAGCCGCCGCAATAAGCCGCAGAAGCCCCTTTTGGCTGACAATTGCCCTACGGACCCGGCTCCAGCGTGATTGTTCGCGTTTCTGACTCGCCACGGCATTATCCAAAGTCAATTTGCCTTGCCTGCCCTTTTTTGGGGAACCCTCTCGTCGCCGTTCCCTCTTTCCAGTTTTGGATTAACAAACGGTAATCTAGCGGACAGGCGCCCGTTAGCCGCCCGCCCCATGTCCCTGATGGTTCGTTCCATCGAGACAGCAGGGATCCTTCATGAGCTCTCTATCCTCTTCCGCAAAGCGGCGCTGGATGACCTCCGCCGCCGCACTGGCCCTCGTAGGCACTTTCGGCGTAGCGGTAGTGCTGGCGCCGTCCGCGCCACAAGCCAACACGCCGGTGACGGGCGCAACCGCCGCTCAGACCATGCTGCCAACCAGCTTCGCTGACATCGCCGAGCAGGTCAGCGACGCCGTGGTCAACATCCAGGTTACCCGGCGGAGCGGCCGCGCACCGGTCGCCGAAGCGCCGACCGATCCGCGGTTCGATGAGTTCTTCGACCGGTTTAGCGAACGGTTCGGTCTGCCGGACCGCCGTGAGTTCCGCGGGCGCCGAGCGCCGGACCGTGGCGGGCGTGTC
>JANQOE010000044.1 GCA_028279245.1 Alphaproteobacteria bacterium | reverse complement strand
ACGATCGCCGGACCCGCATCGAGGAACATGCCGACGATGAACAAGAGAATGTTGATCATGAACAACAGCACCAGCGGATTCTCGCTGATGCTGAGGAATGCACCGGTGATGATCTGCGGCGTGCCGGACGTTGCGACGACCGTCTTGAAGGCAACGGCGGCACCGACCAGCAACAGCACAACGGATGCGGCGATGGCTGAGCGGACGAAGATCAGCGGGATCTCGGTGAAGCTGACCGAGCGCATGATAAAGAGGCTGAGAATCAGCGCATAGGCGACAGCAACCGCCGACGCTTCGGTCGGCGTGAAGATGCCGCTGAGGATGCCGCCGAGAATAATGACGGGTGTGAGTAGCGGTAGCAGCGCTCGGCCACCGGCGCGGCCGCGCTGACGCCAGGTGGCGCGCTTGCTGGCAACAGGGAAGTTGTGCTTCCGGGCCAGGAACCAGGTGACCGTCATCAAGGAGAGGCCGATCATCACGCCCGGTACGATGCCTGCCGCGAACATGGCGGCGACCGAGGTGCCTTCGATCGTCCCGGCGTAGATGATCATAATACCACTGGGCGGAATGATCGGGCCGATCACCGACGATGCGGCGGTGACCGCGGCGGCGAACTTGCGCGAGTAGCCGTTCTTCTCCATCGCCGGGATCAACATGGAGCCGAGCGCCGAGGTGTCGGCGACGGCGGACCCGGACAAGCCGGCGAAGAGCATGCTGCTCATGATGTTGACGTGGGCGAGTCCGCCGCGCACATGGCCGATCATTGCTTGCGCGAAATCGACCAGCCGCAGCGTGATGCCACCGCGGTTCATCAGGTTGCCGGCCAGAATGAAGAACGGGATGGCCATCAACAGGAACGAGTCGATGCCGTTGAACACGTTGCGCAACAACACGTTCAGCATCGCCGGACCGCGTGGATCCATGATCAGCGACACCAGGCCCGGCGCGATCAACAGGGCGAACAGCACCGGCATGCCGATGGCCAGCAGTATCAGGAAGAAGGGCAGAAAGATGATCATGCTGTCGGCACGCGGGCGGTTGGCAGAAGCTCAGCCATCAGTCCATCAACATGAAGTCGGGCCGCGGCTCTTCTTCTGCCGGTGTCGGCGAACGCAACCGGATGAAGTCTTTGATGATCAGCTCAATCGCGACCGTGATCATCAGGAAGAAGCCGACCGGCATGGCGGCGCGGATCCACGCGGACTTGATCGGGATGCCGAGGAAGTCCGCCGGCAGTCCCTGGGCGCGGCGGTTCAGGCCGCGTTCGACGAAGTCGAGGGACAGCCACAGCAGCACAATTATCAGGATCAGCGCGGCGACATTGATGATCAGGGAGAAGACGTACTTCTTGCTGCCGGCCAATGCGTGGGTCAGCGTGTCGATGCTGACATAAGCGCCCCAGCGGTAGGCCGACGGTGCGACGAGGAAGGTCATCCACACCATTAGTGCGCGGGCGGCGGCTTCGCTCCACGACGGTGCATCATTCAAAACGTATCGGAGGAAGACCTGGTACAGCACGATGAAGGTCATGATCGCGACCAGGACCCAAGAGATCGACCGGCCGATGCCCAAGGCAACATCGTTGAAGCGAACCAGGCCGTTCATCGGCTAGGTTGCCCGAATCGAGTCACGTAACCACGGACGCGGGCGCGACACAGTTGCACGATGGGCCTCCCTAGCTGACCCAGCCCTTGGACTTTGGCCGAAATTGCCCTTCGGCGCATTCTTTATTGCTGACATACTGTTTACCACTAACTGACATGTCAACTGGCGGCTTTGAAATGGCAGAGCTGCTTGAGGTAGCTTTGGCAGGGAGTTCGGACGGAGGCGAAACGGTGGAAGCCCAGACGGGCGATCGAGAACTGGGACAGTCGTTGACGCGGCGGGCCTACCTGGCGATCCGCGGCGGGATCATCACCTGTCAGTTGGCGCCAGGCTCAGCCATCTCCGAAAGCCTGCTGTGCGGACGGTTCGGGTTCGGCAAGGCGCCGGTTCGATCGGCGCTGGCCCGGCTGGTGCAAGAAGGCCTGGTTCATGCGCAACCGCGTCGCGGCTATCGGGTGTCCCCGGTGACGCTGCGTGACGTGCATGACCTGTTCGACGTGCGTTTGATTCTCGAACCCGCCGCGGCGCGCGCTGCCGCCGGCAAGATGTCACGCGAGACATTGGAAGACCTCGATGCGCCGTGGCGCGACGGCTACATGAGCGGCGGCGGTGTTGACGCGACCTATCTCGCCGCCAATAAGGCCTTCCACATGGCGATCGCCGAAGCGTCGGGCAACGCGCGGCTGGCGGAGATGATCTCGCAATTGTTGGACGAAACGGATCGGCTCATCTACTTGGGCCTGCCGCTCGCCAGCGAACGCGCGGAAATTCAACTGGGCCATCAGCCCTTGATCGATGCGATTGCGGCCAACGACGCTGACACGGCCGAACGCATCGCCGCCCAACATGTTCGCGCCGCCAAGCAAACGCGCATCGACACCATCATGGCGGGCTCGAGTTTATTGGAGGCGAACATCGCGCCGGCTGTTTAATGCGAGCAGCCGGCGCCAGACGGCCGGACACCCCCACCCTAACACTCCCCCGTTAAGGGGGAGGGAATCTCCTATCTAGCCGCCTGTGTTCCCTCCCCCCTTGCGGGGGAGGGTCAGGGTGGGGGGAACGCGTTCTGACTCTCGCCTTGTACGGCTTTTTGACTTTACAAGATGCGGCTTTTGTGCTCTAACAAGACTAGATCAAACGATGCTCGGAAGACCTAACTGGTTGAAATTCAAGAAACTGCCAAACAAACCCAATTTCTGACACAGGCTCTAGGACATCGCGGGTTTTCGACCCCGTGGTTCGGCGGGAATGTAAACGGCGAAATCCTAAACCGTTGTTTTCCTTGCAGAAAAAATCGGAATTACGAAACGAAGCCAATTGCTGCGTCGCAGCCGCCGCCGAATGTACCGTCATCGCGAGACGCAAAGCGGCGTGGCGATCCAGCAAGGGGCCGCGACTGGAGGCTGGATTGCCACGGCGGCCTAAGGCCGCCTCGCAATGACGGGACGGTCGTTAGCACCAACCTCCTCATGCTGAGCTTGTCGAAGTATGAGGATCGCGCCGGCGGCGGCACTCACCCTTCGACAGGCTCAGGGTGAGGTCTGGGACTCGGGTCAGCCGGCAGGCGTGTCAGCTTACCGACGCAAGAACGCGCCGAACGTTCTCCGCCGTGACCGCACTGACATTGATGTTCGACTCTTCGGTGACGCCGGCGATGTGGGGTGTTAGCAGCAGGCCAGGGACATCGCGGAAGCGCGCGCCATGTTCGGCGTTCAGCGGTTCGTGCTCGAACACATCGAGTGCCGCCCCTGACAAGTGACCCTCGCGCAATGCGCTCAGCAGCGCTTCTTCGTCGACGATGCCGCCGCGCGCGGTGTTGATGATGACCGTGCCGCGCTGCGTGCTGGCGATGCGCTCCGCGTTCAGCAGATGGCGGGTCTCCTGGGTAAGGGGCACGTGCAGGCTGATCACATCGGCGGTTGCCAGCAGGTCCGGCAGGTCCGCCCAAGTCGCGCCGGGGTCGGACTCGATCTGGTCGCGCAAGAACGGGTCATGGGCGGTGATTGTCATGCCGAGTGCGCGGCCGCGTTCGGCGACGGCGCGGGCGGTGGCGCCGAACCCGATGAGTCCCAGGCGTTTGCCGCTGATCTCGTTGCCGACCAACGCGTTGCGCGGCCATTCGCCGGCAATGACGCGGTCGTTGTAGGTGTAGGCACGGCGCAGCAGCATGAACGCTGACGCGATCACATACTCGGCGACCGCAACGGCGTTGGCGCCGGTCGCGGGACAGACGGCTACGCCTTTTGCTTCGCAGGCCGCGACATCGATGTTGTCGAGTCCAACGCCGAGCCGGCCGACAACACGCAGGTTCGGCGCGGCGTCCAACAGGTTGCCGCGCACCTGGGTGCGGTTGCGGACGATCAGCGCGCGCGCGTGCGTGACCGCGGTTTCCAGCTCACCGGCGTCTTCGCAGAGTGTTGGGTCGTAGCGCAGGTCGAAGTCTTGCTGCAGGGATGCGACGGCATCGGCGTGCATCATCTCGGCGATGACGATGTCGGCCATAGCTTATGCCCGGGCGAGGGCGGTGTAGTCGATCGGCTTGGTGCGGTCCAACGCGGCGTCGACGGCCGGCATCGGGTATTTCAACGCGGTGCCGCAATTAAACAACAGCACCTGGTCGGTTTTTGCGATCCGTCCCTCGGCCAGGCTTTTGCGATATGCGGCGAGGGTTGCCGCACCCTCCGGGCCCATTAGCAGCCCGTCGCTGCGCGCCGCCTCCTGCTGCGCGTTGATGATGGACTCGTCGTCGACGGCAATGGCGAAACCGCCGCTCTCGCGGACCGCGCGAAGGATCAGGAAGTCGCCGACGGCAATCGGCACGCGAATGCCGCTGGCGACGGTCTGGGCGTTTTCCCAAAGGGGTGCATGTTCCTCGCCTTGTTCGAACGCCTTGACGATGGGTGCGCAACCGGTCGCCTGCACGGCGACCATGCGGGGGCGTTTCTGGCCAAGCCAACCGATGGCTTCCAGCTCGGCAAAGGCTTTCCACATGCCGATCAGGCCGGTGCCGCCGCCGGTCGGATAGAAGATCACGTCGGGCACATCCCAGCCGAGTTGTTCGGCCAGTTCGAGGCCCATCGTCTTCTTGCCTTCGATGCGGTAGGGCTCCTTCAGGGTCGACGTGTCGAACCACGCCATCTGTTCCTTGCCCTCACCGACGATCCGGCCGCAATCGTTGATCAGGCCGTTGACCCGCCAGGTCTTGGCGCCTTGCAAGGCGATCTCCCGCACGTTCACGTCGGGGGTGTCGGCGGGGCAAAACACGTAACTTTCCATGCCCGCGCGGCTGCAGTAGGCGGCCAGCGCGGCGCCGGCGTTGCCGTTGGTCGGCATGGCCATGCGGGTGACGCCGAGTTCCTTGGCCATGCTGACGGCCATGCACAGGCCGCGCGCCTTGAACGAACCGGTCGGCAGCCGGCCTTCGTCCTTGACCAGGATCTCCGTCGCGCCGACCGTCTTCGCCAGACGCGGCAGGCCGATCAGCGGCGTGGTCGTTTCGCCGAGGGAGACGATGTTCTCCGCCTGGCGTACCGGTAGCAGCTCGCGATAGCGCCATAGGCTCGCCGGGCGGTCGACCAAACTGTCGCGGGACCATTGGGTCCGCACGCCGTCGAGGTCGTAGCGGACCAGCAGCGGTTTCCCGGCGCGTGACAGGCCGTGCAGTTCGTCGGCCGGATAATGCTCACCGGTGGCGCTGCATTCTAGATGGGTGACGAAGGTCGGCCGGGGCGCGGCGAGGTTGGGATCAGCGTACATTCGGGTGCCATGGAGACGGGGTCGCTCATCATACGGCGGGTGACATTTTTGACAACGCCCGTTGACATGTCAGGCCAGCGGCGACGAATCGGCCGGCGCCCGGCGGACGCCGGTTGGGGATGGTGCGGCGGTGCGGGTTAGGCGACGGCTTGTGCCGGCAGTGACGCCTGGGGCTGCGGGCTGGTCTGGGCAAGGTGCACCGGGCGCCCGCCGGCGAAGACAGCCTCGATCCGTGGCGCGGTCCGGTCCGCCGCATTGACCACAATAAAGTCGGCGCGGCGACCGGCGGCGATCTCACCCCGGTCGGTCAAGCCGACCGCCCGGGCCGGATTGCGGGAAACCAAGTGCCAGGCTTCTGGCAGGGTCGTGACTTCGTCGGCGACCAGCCGGAATGGCGCCAGCAGCAAGGCCGGATAGTAGTAGTCGGACGCCAGGATCGTGCAGACGCCGCGGCCCACCATTTCGGCGGCGCAGATGCCGGTTGGCATATGGCTGCCGCCCCGCACGACGTTCGGTGCGCCCATGATGACCGGGATGTCGGTTGACCGGGCGGCGGTGGCGGCTTCCTCACGGATCGGAAAGTCACTGATGATGCAGCCCAGGGCGGCGTTGCGGGCGCGGTCGTCCCAGCTCATTTCGTCGTGCGCGGCGATCGGAACGCCGAGTGCGGCGGCGGCCGCGCTGAGCCGCTCCAGCGTTGCGGGCAGTTCGTGGGCGCGATCGGCGAGGCTGTTGATCTGCGCGAGATAGTCCTCACGCGATTGGCCGCTGCGCCCGGTGTAGGGGCCCAGCTTGCGGCTGTCGTTGTTGACGGCCCGGTGAATGCCATCGAAGTGGTCGTTGAAGCAGAGCAAGTGGATGCGGCCCTGCTCGATCCAGGCGATGGCCTGATCGGTGCCGTCGAAGTTGTAGGTTTCGAACCGCAGATGGATGCGGTGGTCGGCGCGCAACGGTTCGGCGTCCAGCGCGTCGAGCAGCGATGCCGCGGTGTCGCGGCCACGCAGGCCCTGTTCCCAGGAGAAGGTGACGCCGTGGAAGGCGGTGGTGATGCCGTTGGCGACGAGTTGGCTATCGGTGTCGACCACAGCCATGTTGATCGGCAGCATGACGCCCGGGCGTGGCATGATTTGCCGCTCGAACGCATCGCCGTGCAGATCAACGATGCCCGGCAAGATGTACTGGTCCGGTTCGTCGAATCGGAACTCGGCGGCACCGTCCGGTGCCGACAGGGCGTCAATCTCGCCGTCGCGCAGCCAGATCTGCGCCGACCCAATCGTGCCGTCTTCCAGCAGCACCTGGCGGCCGGCGATACTTCTTGCAACCATGCTTATCCGTCCTTGGCAGGCCGTTGGTCCTAAGCCGGGCGCATGTCAGTCCTGTTACAATGGCCGACTGTAACCTTACCGACATGCTTCTATCGTGGTAGCGGCCGGGCAGCTAGCCGCGGCGGCGGCGCACCAGCCAGAGCCCCAGGGCCACCAGGGCGGCAAGGATGACCAGTGCCGGCCAGCCCAGGAACAGGATCTGGGTAAAGATCTCGATCAGGCGTTCCATGCGGTCAGCTTAGGGCACCGCCGCCGC
Source organism: Alphaproteobacteria bacterium (assembly GCA_028279245.1). Taxonomy (GTDB): domain Bacteria; phylum Pseudomonadota; class Alphaproteobacteria; order UBA6615; family UBA6615; genus JANQOE01. The sequence continues at coordinate 4,144 of JANQOE010000044.1, read as the reverse complement.
GCCGCCCAAGCACGTCTCGGCGACCCCCGCGTATCCTATCGCCGTCCCCACTCGTCTCTCTCATGCATAGCAAAGGAGGCGATGGTGATATTCGAAGGAAAGACGGCGGTGGTGACCGGTGCGAGCCGGGGACTTGGCCGGGCGGTGGCCGCGCGGCTGGCGGGCGCCGGGGCGCGGGTGGTGGCGGTTGCACGTAACAAGCCGATGCTGACCAGCCTGGCGGAGTCCGAAGGGGTCGAGGCCGCCCCCGGCGATGTGACCGACGCGGCCCTGGCGGAGCGGGTGCTGACCGATGCCCGGCCGGACATCCTGGTGCTGAACGCCGGGGCGTTGGGGCCGATGCAGCCAGTGCAGGACTTCACCTGGGAAGACTTTTCGGTCACCTGGGAGACCGACGTGCGGGGCACGCTGGTCTGGTGTCAGCAGGCCATGCGGCTGCCGCTGCGCGCGGGCAGTCATGTTGTGGTGGTGTCAAGCGGTGCGGCGATACACGGTGCGTCGGCGTCAGGTGGCTATGCCGGGGCAAAGCGCATGCAATGGCTGCTGACGAACTACTTCCGGCAGGCGGCGGATGATGCCGGGCTCGGTTTGCGGTTTTCGACTGTGTTGCCGACACTCACGGGCGACACGGACCTCAGCCGCCGGGCGGTCGAATCCCATGCGAAACATCGCGGTGTGACGCCGGAACAGTTCCTGGAGGGTATGGGGACGCGGTTGACCTCGGAGGGTTACGCGCGTCATTTCGTCGAGTTCCTGGTTGCCCCGGAACATGCGGCGGCGCAAACCGTGATGATCCGCGGCGACGGGATTGCGCAGATCGAACCAAGCGAGAGCTAGTGGATAAGATCGAGGCGCTGGCAACGGCCGTCGGCGAAAAGCAGGCGGTGTTCTTGGAAGCGGTGGCCGCGTTGCGGCCCCGCCTGCACCGTTATTGCAGCCGGATGGCCGGCTCGGTGCTCGACGGCGAAGACCTAGTGCAGGAGGTGCTGGCCCAGGCGTTCTTCAATCTGTCGAAACTGGGTGATGCCGACCGGCTCGAACCGTGGCTGTTTCGCATCGCCCACAACCGGGCGATCGATCTGTTGCGGCGGCGGCAGATGGAGCGTGGCTATCTGAACGACATCGCCGCGTCAGCGCCATCGGATGTCCATGAAGATGGATCGCCGGTGGAGGTGGGCGCGGCCTTTGCGCGGCTGGTGTCCTGTCTGCCGCCGAAAGAGCGGGCCTGCGTGTTGTTGAAGGATGCGCTTGGCTACCCGCTGAGCGACGTTGCGGAGATCGTCGGTTCGACCGTCGGGGGCGTGAAAGCGGCGCTGCATCGCGGCCGGGCGAAGCTGCGGACCGCGCGGGCGGACGATGTGCACCGGCCGGTACCGGAGACGGAACGCGGGCTGGTGCAAACCTATATCGAGCGGTTCAACGGTCAGGATTGGGACGGCGTTCTAGCGCTGGTCCGGGCCGACGCCCGGCTGCATCTTGTCGACGTGGTGGAGGGGAATGCGCGCGAGGTCATGACCGACCGGTACCTCTCGACCTACGCGGGTCTGCCGTGGAACTGGCGATACGGGCTGGCGGTGGTCGATGGGGTGGAGCTGGTGACGCTGTTCGAAGTGAAGGGCGATGTGCTGCGGCCGCGTGGGGCGCTGCGGCTGTTGCAGGATGACGGCGAGATCATTGCGGTGAACGACTACTTCCACATCGACTATCTGTTCGACCGGGCGGAGGTGCGGCCCCGTTGACTTGACCCGGCGCACCGGGGGTAATGGGCTCGCTCGGTTTGGCGGCCCAGGGGCACACGATTCCCGATCTTCCCATTCTCATCGCCGGCGGCGGTATCGGCGGCTTGGCGGCGGCACTTGGTTTGGCGCGGACGGGCGTGCGCGTGCAGGTGCTCGAACAGGCGGCGCAGTTCGGTGAAATCGGCGCCGGCATCCAGCTCGGCCCGAACGCGTTTCACGCTTTCGACTTTCTTGGCGTTGGCGACGCGGCACGGTCGACCGCCGTCTATGTCGACAAGCTGGTGCTGATGGACGCGCTGACGGCGGAGACGATTACCGAGGTGCCGCTCGACGATCCGTTTCGCGCGCGCTTCGGCAATCCTTATGCCGTCGTGCATCGTGCCGACTTGCACCGCGCGATGGTCGCGGCCTGCGAAGCGCACGAGCTCGTCGCGTTGCGGGCGCAGGCGAAGGTCACGGCCTATGCGCAGGATGAGACTGGCGTGACCGTTACGTTGGCGACGGGTGAACGGCTGACTGGGGCAGCGTTGGTGGGGGCCGATGGACTGCGGTCGGCGGTGCGGGCCCAACTGGTCGGCGACGGTGCGCCGCTGGTCTCCGGCCATACCACCTATCGCTCGGTCATTCCGACGGATCGGATGCCGGAAGATTTGCGGTGGAACGCCGCCACACTATGGGCGGGGCCGAAGTGCCACATCGTGCATTACCCGTTGTCGGGTTGGAAGGTGTTCAACCTGGTTGTGACCTATCACAACGATGCGCCCGAGGCGGTGGCGGGTGTACCCGTCAGCAAGGAAGAGGTGCGCGACGGCTTTGGGCACATCGCCGACCTGCCGAGGCAGATCATTGAGAGTGCCGACGACTGGAAGCTGTGGGTCCTGTGTGACCGGGACCCGCACGACAATTGGGTCGAGGGGCGGGTGGCGTTGTTGGGCGACGCGGCCCATCCGATGTTGCAGTACATGGCGCAAGGCGCCTGCATGGCGTTGGAAGACGCGGTCTGTCTGTCGGCGATGATGGAACGGCACGACCGCGACATTGCGGCTGCGTTTGCCGTCTACCGGGATGCGCGGGTGCCGCGCACGGCGCGGGTGCAGATGTCGTCCCGGCTGATCGGCGAGTATGTGTATCACCCGGATGGGGCGCAGCGGCTGGTGCGGAACGCCACGCTGCAGGCGCGGACGCCGGAAGATCACTACCGCACGCTCGATTGGCTGTACGGTGGTAGCGGACTCGACAATCGCGTCTAAAGCTCGGCGTGGCGTAGCCGCAGGGCGTTGCCGATCACCGAGACGGAGCTGAGGCTCATCGCCGCCGCCGCGAAGATCGGGCCGATCAGGATGCCGAACAGCGGGTACAGGATACCGGCCGCCACCGGTACGCCGAGACTGTTGTAGAAGAAGGCGAAGAACAGGTTCTGGCGGATGTTGCGCATGGTGGCGCGGCTCAGCCGGTGGGCACGGACCAGGCCGGTGAGATCGCCGCCCAGCAGAGTGATGCCGGCGCTTTCGATGGCGACATCGGTGCCGGTGCCCATGGCGATGCCGACATCCGCCTCGGCAAGGGCGGGTGCGTCGTTGATACCGTCGCCGGCCATCGCAACAACGCGGCCTTGGGCGCGGTAGCGCCGGACGACGGCGCCCTTGTCTTGGGGCAAGACGTCGGCGGCAACGTCGCGGACTTCCAGTTGGGCGGCAACGGCGTCGGCGGTGCGTTGGTTGTCGCCGGTCAGCATGACGATGTCGATGCCGCGTTGCCGTAACGCCTGCAACGCCGCCGGTGTCGTTGCTTTGATCGGGTCGGTGACGCCAATCAGGCCGGCGAGCTTGTTGTCGACAGCGACGAACATGACGGTTTCGCCGTTGCGGCGGCGTTCGTCGGCAAAGGTTTGGACGGTGTGCGTTTCGATCCCGTGCTCGGTCATCAGGGCGGCGTTGCCGATGGCGACGGTCGCGTCATCGACGCGCCCGGTGATGCCCTTGCCGGTGTGTGACTGAAACACTTGCGGTGTGGCCAACGGCACATTCTCGTTCTGCGCGGCGGCGACGATGGTCGCGCCGAGTGGGTGTTCGCTGGCGTGTTCGAGGCTGGCGGCGAGACGGAGGAGTTCGCGGCGGTCGATGTTGTCGACGGGTTCGATCAACGTGACCTTGGGCTTGCCTTCGGTCAGGGTGCCGGTCTTGTCGACGATAAGGGTGTCGACGTGCTCCAAACGTTCCAGGGCTTCGGCGTTCTTGATCAGCACGCCCGCACCCGCGCCGCGGCCCGTGCCGACCATGATCGACATCGGTGTGGCCAACCCGAGGGCGCAGGGGCAGGCGATGATCAGGACCGATACTGCGGCAATCAGCGCGAAGGCGACGGCCGGCGGCGGACCCCACACGGACCAGCTCGCAAAGGCAACA
>JANQOE010000007.1 GCA_028279245.1 Alphaproteobacteria bacterium | reverse complement strand
CTACAACCAACTCTTCCGCGACGGTCAGCCGATCGGCGAACCGCAGGCGCTGCCCGTGGATCGGATCGCCGCGGCGTTGCCGGATGGTCCGTTGTTGGTGGCCGGCGACGCCGCCGCTGATTTCGTCGCCGGTACCGGCCGCCAAGACCTGTTGGTTGCGCCCGGGCACGGTCTGCCCGACGCGGCCGAGATTGCAGCGCTGGCGGCGGAGCAGGTCGCCGACGCGGGTTGGCCGCCGCCCCATTCGTTTCCGCCACCGCTTTACTTGCGCGCGCCCGACGTGACGTTGTCGCCGGGCAGTGTTGGCCTGCGCCCGGCATGACGACCGCTACGGCCTGGCAATGTATGGCCGTCGGGCCGGCGGCGGCGGAACTGGTCGCCGAGCTGCAGAACCGATGCTTGCCGGAGATCGGCGCCGAGGCCTGGTCAGCTGAGGGTGTGCGCGACATGCTCGCCGTCTCCGGCACCGTGGGTTGCCTGGCCAGCGAGGCCGAATCGCCGGCTGGTGTCGCCTTAGGCCGGCAGGTCGCCGACGAGTTCGAACTCCTCTTCCTCGGCGTCTTGGCCGAACACCGGCGCCGCGGCTGCGGTGCACAGCTGCTGAATTGGCAACTCGCCCAGGCGAAGAACCACAGCGCCGCCCGTTGTTATCTTGAGGTTGCGGAAGGCAACCGTGGCGCCCGCGCGCTTTATCAGAATGCGGGTTTCCAGCGCGTTGGTGTGCGCCTGGGCTACTACCGCGATTCAAGCGGGTTGCAGCACGACGCTCTGCTGCTTTGTAAGACCGTCCGCTAAGCCCCGCCATTGCAGGGTGTCACAACAACGGCGTTGGTCTATAATCATTGCTGGATTTCCGACCAGGTATGCGGATGTCGCGAATCGAAAAGCTCTGTGAACAGAAGGGCCTGAAGCTGACGGAGCAGCGGCGGATCATCGCCCGGGTTCTGTCCGAGGCGGAAGATCATCCGGACGTAGACCAGCTTTACCGGCGCGCAACGAACATCGATCCTCGGATCTCCATCGCCACTGTCTATCGGACAGTGCGGCTGTTTGAAGAGGCGAACATCCTCACGAAGCACGATTTCGGTGACGGGCGGGCGCGTTATGAAGAGGTGCCGTCGGAGCATCACGACCACCTCATCGACATACGGTCAGGACGGGTGATTGAGTTCCACGATCCGGAGATCGAGCAGCTGCAGGAGAAGATCGCGCAGCGACTGGGGTACAAGTTGGTCGATCACCGGCTGGAGCTCTTTGGGATGCCGGTGGGCGAGGCAAGCGCGGACAAGGATTCTTAGGCCGGTCCGGGCGTAGAGGGGGAAAATGACCACTGAGCCGGTTGGCGCGGCGACCGTTGCGCAGCGGGCGACACCGGTCGATGCAACGGAGGAGTCTTGGTTCCCGCCGTTGCGCACGGGCGACATGGCTGTGCGCTTGGCGGAATCTGCGGACGACATCGTTGCCGTACAGGAACTCCGCTATCGCGTGTTCTATGAGGAACTGGCGGCCAAACCGACCGCCGAAATGGTGCGGTTGCGCCGTGACTTCGATTCCTTCGACGACAAATGCGACCACCTGCTGGTGATCGACGACTCGCCCGCCGGACAGGGCGCGGTCGTCGGCAACTACCGGCTGCTGCGCAGCAGCGTGGCGGAGGATGACTTCTACACGGCCGGCGAATACGACATCGCCAATCTGCTCGCCTATCCCGGTGAGAAGCTGGAGTTGGGCCGCTCTTGCGTGGCCGCCGGCTACCGCAACCGTCCCACCATGCAGCTGCTGTGGCGCGGCATCGCCCACTATGTATTTCACTGGAACATCTCGTTGATGTTCGGCTGCGGCAGCCTGCCGGGCACCGATCCGCAGCACCTCGCCAACGAACTCAGCTACCTCTACCACTACCACCTGGCACCGCCCGCCATTCGGCCACGCGCCGTGGCGCACCGTCATGTGGCGATGGATATCCTGCCGGTGGACCGCATCAACACGCGCAGCGATCTGCCGCCCCTCATCAAGGGCTACTTGCGGCTCGGCGGCTTTGTCGGCGACGGCGCGGTCGTCGATCACCAGTTCGACACGACCGATGTCTGCATCGTCGTACCCACCGACCTGGTGACCGAACGCTACATCAAGCATTACGAGCGAACGACCGGTCGCAACGGCAGCTAATCCGTGGGCGAACCGACCATCCTTATGTCGCCGATGCTCGGTGCCTACCGGCTCGTGCTTTATCTGGGGTGGACGGTCCTGCTCATCCCGTTGCAGGCCATTGCTGTCGCCCTGAAGTTGCCGCTGCGCTGGCGCCTGCCGCGCTTCTACCATGCCACCTGCTGCAAACTGCTGGGCATCGACCTGCAAGTCATCGGCCGCCGCTCCAAGAAGCGGCCAACGCTCTTCGTCGCCAATCACTGCTCCTACCTCGACATCACCGTGTTCGGCGCGCTCTTGCCCGCGTCATTCGTGGCCAAGGCTGAGGTCGCATCCTGGCCGTTCTTCGGCATGTTGGCGAAGCTACAGCAGTCGGTCTTCGTCGACCGCCGCCGCGGGTCGACCCGCGAACAGATTGATCAGATCAAGCACCGCCTGGCCCGCCGGGAACGGTTGATCATGTTTGCCGAGGGCACCAGCAGTGACGGCGTCCGCGTCCTGCCATTCAAGAGCGCCCTGCTGGCCGCTGCCGAGGCGGTGCCGGCCGGTAAGCGACCCCTGGTTATCCAGCCGGTGACCATCGCCTACACTCGCCTCGACGGTATCCCCATCGGCCGCCACCTGCGCCCGTTCTTCAATTGGTACGGCGATATGGAACTCGGCCCCCATCTCTGGCAGCTCGTCGGCCTCGGCCGGCCGACCGTGACGGTCGTCTTCCACGACCCCGTGACGGCCGAGCAGTTCCCATCCCGGAAGGAGCTGACGGCCCACTGTGAGCAGGCCGTCGCGACCGGCTATGCGGACGCCATTTCAGGGCAGTGGGCGCGCGTCCGGCGGCGCCGTTTGGGCCGCCGTCGGCCAGCTTGACTCGCCTCCGGCAAATGCTTAGGTGTCGAAAGGCGAGCTGACAACCAACCGATGGAGCCTCGAGGGCCCCCGCTGCACCGCCCGCGAACCCCGCCCTTGGCCAAGAAACTCTTCATTAAGACCTACGGTTGCCAAATGAACGTCTATGATTCCGAAAGGATGACGGACCTCTTGGCGCCCATTGGCTATGCAGTCGCTGACCGCCCGGAAGCGGCGGACCTGGTCATACTGAACACCTGTCACATCCGCGAAAAGGCGAGCGAGAAGGTCTACTCCGAACTCGGCCGGCTCCGTCGACTCAAGGATCAACGCCGCACCAAGGGCGGCAACCTCACCTTGGCGGTGGCCGGCTGCGTCGCCCAGGCCGACGGTGCGGAGATGCGTCGCCGCGCCCCCTACGTCGATATCGTCATGGGGCCTCAGGCCTATCACCGCTTGCCTGAATACGTCGCCCGCGCCGAACGGGCCGCGGCCGGACCGGCGGGCCAGGCGGGTGTCGGCATTCTCGATACCGAGTTTCCGGTCGAGTCCAAGTTCGACCACCTGCCGGCGCCGACCCGGCAAGCGGCGGTGTCGACCTTCGTGTCGATCCAGGAAGGGTGCGACAAGTTCTGCACCTTCTGCGTGGTGCCTTACACTCGGGGCGCCGAATTCTCCCGACCGCTGCAACAAATCGTCGACGAGACCCGCCGCCGCGTCGACAACGGCGCGCGCGAGGTGACGCTGCTCGGGCAGAACGTCAACGCCTATCACGGCGCTGCCTTGGACGGTGACGCAAATCTGGCCGAGCTGATTGACGCGCTGGCGGACATCGACGGCCTCGCGCGCATCCGCTACACCACCTCGCACCCGCGCGACATGGATGCGGACCTGATTGCCGCGCACGGCAGCTGCGCCAAGCTCATGCCCTTCCTGCACCTGCCGGTGCAGTCCGGCAGCGACCGCATTCTGGCGGCGATGAACCGCCAGCATACGGCGGCCGACTACCACCGCATTGTCGGCGCCTTGCGCGATGCACGCCCTGACCTCGCGCTCAGCTCCGACTTTATCGTCGGCTATCCCGGCGAGACCGACGCTGACTTCGAGGCGACCCTAGATCTCGTGCGGACCACCGTTTTCGCCCAAGCTTATTCCTTCAAATACAGCGCCCGGCCGGGAACGCCTGCGGCCGCGTTGCAGGACCAGGTGCCGGAGGCTGCCAAGGACGAACGGTTGCAGGCACTGCAGGCGCTGTTGAACGAACAACAACGGGCGGCGAGCCAGGCGATAGTCGGCCGCACCACGGAAGTGCTGTTGGAGCGGCCCGGCCGTCACCAGGGCCAACTCGTCGGCCGCACCATGTGGAACCAACCGGTCCAGGCCAACCTGCCACCGTCGTACCAAGGAAGCCTGGCAAAGCTGCATATCGATGCCTGCGCGGCGAACAGTCTGGACGCAAGCCTTCCCGACACAACGGATATGAGAGCCTGCGCTTGAGCACGCCGCAAACGGTCGAAAGCGACCGTGCCCGCATCCAATTCGACGACAACCGACTGCTACCGGCGCTGTTCGGCCACCATGACGAACACCTCGTTCAGATCGAACGGCTGCTTGACGTCAAACTGCGGTATCGTGGCAACCGGCTGGAGATCCTCGGCTCACGCGCCTCGCGGGACATTGCCGACCGCGCGATAAACGCGCTGTACCAAAGGGTCCAGTCCGGCCAGGAACTCGACCAGGGCGAGGTCGCTGCCGCGGTGCGCTTCGCCGCCAGCGATACCAGCAACGACGTGTCGGAACTGTCGATCCGTACGCGCCGCCGTCAGGTGGCGCCGCGGTCGCCGGCCCAGGCCAACTACATCCGTGCCCTCACCGCCACCGAGCTGGTGTTCGGTCTCGGTCCCGCCGGGACCGGCAAGACATACCTGGCTGTTGCCGTCGCCACGTCGATGCTGCTCGAAGGACGCATCGATCGCATCGTGTTGTCGCGCCCGGCGGTGGAGGCGGGCGAACGGCTCGGTTTCCTGCCGGGCGATTTGCAGGAAAAGATCGATCCCTATCTGCGGCCGCTGTACGACGCGCTGTACGACATGCTGCCGCCGGAACAAGTGACGGCGCGGCTCGAAAGCGGCGAGATCGAGGTCGCGCCCCTCGCCTTCATGCGCGGCCGCACGCTGGCCAACGCGTTTGTCATACTGGACGAAGCGCAAAACACATCGCCCATGCAGATGAAGATGTTTCTGACGCGCATGGGTGAGGGGTCGCGCATGGCGATCACCGGCGACACCAGCCAAATCGATCTGCCCGGCGGCGTTCGCTCCGGCCTTATCGACGCGTTGCAGGTGCTCGACAACGTCGACGGCGTGGCCAAGGTGAGGTTTACCGCCGCCGATGTCGTCCGCCATCCGCTGGTGACACGCATCGTCAACGCCTACAACCGCCGCGACGAAGAGAAGTCTGCCGCCGATGAATGAGGCCGGAGACAGTAGGGCGACCGCCCCGGCAGTCGAGGTGGCGGTCCTAGTCGAAGACGGCGGCTGGGACTCGGTCGAAGACCCCGTCCAGTTATGCACGGCGGCGGTCAGCGCCGCCGCCGCCGAAACCCAGGCAGATGCGTTTGCGATCAGCGTACTGCTGGCCGGCGACAAACGGCTTCGCGATCTCAATAGCGAGTTTCGCGGCCAGGACAAGGCCACCAACGTGCTGGCATTTCCGTCCGGCGACATGGCTGTGCTGCCGGCCGGCGCCAAACCGATCGGCGACATCGCGGTGGCCTACGAGACTTTGATGACCGAAGCCCGGCAGCAGGGAAAGACCTTGCCCAACCATCTAAGTCATTTGGTTGTGCATGGGACGCTGCACCTGCTGGGCTACGATCATATCGACGACTCTGATGCAACAATGATGGAGGAAATTGAACGGCGTGCGCTACGACGGCTGGATATTGCCGATCCGTATGCGGGCGCCGACAACGCAAATGAGTGATCTCCCCGCGCACGATGGCGCCGCTTCGGCGCCGGCGACCCGATCCATCCTTGGCCAGCTACGCGGTATGCTGCGGTCCTGGCTCCGGGCGCGCAATGGCGACGAAACGGTCCGCGAGACCATTGAAGAGCTGATCGAGGAACGCGAAGACGCCGGCGTTTCGATCGACTCCGACGAACGCGTCCTGCTCTCCAACATTCTCAAGCTGCATGACGTCACCGCCGAAGATGTGATGGTGCCGCGCGCCGAAATTGTCGCGGCTGACATGACAACGTCACTCGATGACCTCATGACGCTTGTGGCGACAGAAGCGCACTCGCGCATCCCGCTGTACCGGGAAAAACTGGATGACGTCGTCGGCTTCGTGCACATGAAGGACCTGGTTGCCGCGATCGGCAAGGAGGCGAAGGTTGACGAACTGATGCGCGAACTGTTGTTCGCCGCCCCGTCGATCCGCGTGCTCGACCTGCTGCTGGAGATGCGCGCCAGCCGTACCCACATGGCGATCGTCGTCGACGAACTGGGTGGCGTCGACGGTTTGGTCACGATTGAAGATCTGGTCGAGGAGATCGTCGGCGAGATCGAGGACGAACACGACGAGGAAGGGCCCCAGCTATTGGAACAGCCTGGCGGCTACTACATCGCCGACGCGAGAGTCCGCGTGGAAGAGTTCGAGGAACAGGCGGGTGAGTTCGCCAGCGAGGAAGAGCGGGAAGAGATCGATACCCTTGGTGGGATCGTCGCCAGTCTCGTCGGCCGGGTGCCGCGGCGCGGCGAAGTCATCGGCCATCCGTCCGGACTGGAGTTTGAGGTGGAGGATGCGGATCCGCGTCGCATCAAACGGCTTCGTGTGCGCCGTGCGGCACCAGCCAAGGTAGATGACGGCGGCGCAACAGGCTGAGGCGCGCGGGCCAATGTTGGCGCGCTGGGCCGCCGGCCTTGCCGCGCTCACCGGCTGGCGCGCTTCAGCCATCGCCGCGTTGCTCGGCGTCGCCGGGGCGTTCGCGCTGCCGCCATGGCATCTGATTCCACTGCTGATTCCGGCATTCACAGGCCTCTTGTGGCTGCTGTCGGAACGCCGCCCTCGGGCGGCGTTTTTTCTCGGCTGGTCCTTTGGCACCGGACACTTTCTTGTCGCGGTGCATTGGATCGCCCATCCGATGCTGGTCGACGCCGCCCGCCACGCCTGGATGATCCCGTTTGCCGTCGGCGGCTTGGCAGCCGCGATGGGCCTGTACATCGCCCTTGCGGCTTGGCTGTTGGCCGTGCTCGAACGGCGCCGTCGCTTCACGTTGGTCGGCCGCGTCTTCGCTTTCGGCGCGCTGTGGCTGTTTTTCGAGTGGGTGCGCCGCTGGGCCTTCACCGGCTTTCCGTGGGATCTGCTCGGCTATGTCTGGGCTTTCTCTCCGACCATGTCCCAGACTGCCGCGCTCGGCGGGATCTGGGCGCTGAGCCTGTTGACCCTTGTTGCCGCCGCTGCTCCCGCTGTACTGGCCGAACGCCGGCACCTTGCGTTTGCCGGTCTCGTCATTGTCATCCCGGCGCTGATGTGGGCTGGCGGCGCAGCCCGCCTATCGGCTGCCCCGGTAATCGGCGACGATTTCGTCGCGGACATACGCCTACGCATCGTGCAGGCCAACATCCCACAGCGGCTGAAATGGCAAGCCGACCAGCGGCTGCGAAACCTGCAGAAACATGTGGCGATGAGCGCCACCGCCGTTACCGATCAGCCACCGCCCAACGTCGTCGTGTGGCCGGAAACGGCAGTGCCCTTTTTCCTGTCGACCGACGATCAGGCGCGCGCCCTTGCGGCTCTGGCGGTTCCCGATAACGGCCTGCTGCTGACCGGCGCGCCGCGGGTCAGCCAATCCGGCGGATCGCAGCAATTCTGGAACAGCGTCCACGCCATCGACCCCGCGGGCGCCGTTGTTTCCACTTACGACAAGTCTCATCTGGTGCCGTTCGGGGAGTACGTGCCGGGCCGCGGCCTCATCCCGCTGGACAAGATCGTCGCCGGTGCCGGCGATTTCACACCCGGCCCCGGCCGCACGACGTTGCGCGCCGATGGCGTACCCCCCTTCGCACCCCTCGTGTGTTACGAGGTCATCTTCCCTGGCGCGGTTACCTCGGCCGATCGGCCGGATTGGCTGATGAACGTGACCAACGATGCCTGGTTCGGTCCCGACGCCGGCCCGGCGCAACACTTCGCCATTGCGCGGATGCGCACGATCGAAGAGGGCCTGCCGCTAGTGCGCGCCGCCAACACCGGCATCTCCGCTGTCGTCGACAGTTACGGCCGGGTCGTCGCCCGCCTGGACAGCGGCGTTGAGGGGTTTCTGGATACCGGTCTGCCGTCGCCGCTGCCGCCGACTGTGTTTGCCCGCTTGGGTGATTGGGCCGTGCTTATTTTGCTGTTGCTGTCCGGAACCATTGCCTTTTTGGGTCGGCGGGCGCATTAGCCCCTTGCCGAAAGGCAAGCAGAGGGTTTATTCGCCTCACCGATGACCGATGCCAAGAGAGGGAACGTGTCCCAAGAACGTTATCTATTTACCAGCGAGTCTGTTTCGGAGGGACACCCGGACAAGGTGTGTGACCGCATCTCGGACGCCATCTTGGACGCCTATCTGACAGCCGACCCGGCGAGCCGCGTCGCTGTCGAGACCATGACGACGACCAATCTGATCGTCATCGCCGGCGAAGTCCGCGGCCCGGACTCCGTAACGCCCGACAATCTGGAACAGATCGCCAGGGCCGCCGTGCGCGACATCGGTTACGAACAGGACGGGTTTCACTGGCAGCAGGCTAAATTCTGTTGCCATGTCCACAGCCAATCCGTCGACATCGCCCAAGGTGTCGACGCCGCCGGCAACAAGGATGAAGGCGCCGGCGACCAGGGAATCATGTTCGGCTACGCCTGCCGCGAGACCGACGCGCTGATGCCGGCGGCGATCTATTACAGCCATGCCATTCTGCGTTCGCTGGCGGAGGCACGCCACTCGGGTTCCGAACCGGGCCTCGGGCCAGACGCTAAAAGCCAGGTCACCCTCGAGTATGTCGACGGCAAGCCTGTGCGGGCCAAGTCAGTGGTCGTTTCCACCCAACACGCCGCCGATCTGGACCAGGATCAGGTCAAGGCGATCGTCCGGCCCCATGTCGAAAACACCCTGCCCGATGGTTGGATGTGCGACGAGGATGAGTTCTACGTGAATCCGACCGGCCGCTTCGTCATCGGCGGCCCCGATGGCGACGCCGGGCTGACCGGCCGTAAAATTATTGTCGACACCTATGGCGGCGCAGCGCCCCATGGCGGCGGCGCTTTCTCCGGCAAGGACCCGACCAAGGTCGACCGCTCCGCGGCCTACGCCGCGCGCTATCTGGCGAAGAATGTGGTTGCCGCCGATCTAGCGGACCGCTGCACCATCCAACTCAGCTACGCCATCGGCGTGTCCCATCCGCTCTCCGTCTACGTCGACACCGACGGCACCGGCAAGGTTGCCGAGAAGAAGATCGAGGACATCCTGCGGCGCTCCATGGATTTGAGTCCCCGTGGCATCCGGGAGCATCTGGCGCTCAGCCGCCCGATCTACGCCCGGACGGCGGCCTATGGCCATTTCGGCCGCGAGCCGGAGCCGGATGGCGGCTTCTCCTGGGAGAAGGCCGACCTGGTGGACGAGCTGCGGCGCGCCGCCGCCTGATACCGGTGCCGGTGGCAACACTGGCAAACTGTGGTGAGCGAAGACCGGCGACAACGCTTCTATGGCCGGCGCACCGGCCGACGGTTGCGCCCGGCCCGCCGTGTCCTCCTCAAAGACCTGCTGCCACAGATCGAGCTTCCGGCTGACCGACCCGCCCCATTCGACCCGCGCCAACTATTTGCCGAAGCCAAGGACGACATCTGGCTGGAGATCGGCTTCGGCGCCGGTGAACACCTGCTCTGGCAGGCCGCCGCGCATCCGGCGGTCGGCTTTATCGGCGCCGAGCCCTACGTGAACGGAGTCGCCAGCCTGCTGGCCGGCATCGATCTGCAGGCCCTAACCAACATTCGGGTCCTCCCGGATGACGTGCGCCCGCTGCTCGAGGAACTCGCGCCCGGCTGTCTTGGCCGCGCCTTCATTCTCTTTCCCGACCCCTGGCCGAAACGCCGCCATCACGAACGGCGCTTCATCAGCTGGCCTCATCTCGATCGGCTCGCCGCGTTGTTGCGCCCTGGCGCCGAGCTACGGGTCGCCACCGATGATCCGGATTACCTCACCTGGATCCTCCGCCATCTACTGGACCATCCGGCCTTCCGCTGGACCGCGCGCAACCGCCACGACTGGGAGGTGCGGCCAGCCGATTGGCCGCTAACCCGCTACGAAAGCAAAAGCATCGCCGCCGGTCGCCAACCGGCGTTTCTTCGGTTTGAACGAATGGGGTAAAGACGAGCAAAGACTTGCGAAAATCGCGCCAAGCCGTATATTTCCAGTAACAAGACCCTATTCCTATTACAGGTTAGAAGGGTGGCTCGGCCGAGCCGCCTTTTTTGTTGGGCGAGGAGTGCTGATTGAGCCTCGTTAGCGGATCGACGGAAACCGACCGGGTGGTACCGGTCATCGAACCGTCTTTGGTCGCGATGGGCTACGAACTTGTCCTGGTACGCATGTTGACCCACCCGCGGCGCACGTTGCAGGTCACGATTGACCGTACCGATGGTGCGACGGTCACAGTCGACGACTGTAGCGAGGTGTCGCACACGGTCTCCGCGTTGCTGGATGTGGAGGACGTGGTCAGCGGCAGTTACGACCTGGAAGTGAGTTCCCCTGGGATCGACCGCCCCCTCACCCGGCAGAAGGATTTCGAACGATACACGGGACAGGTTGCCAAGATCGAGGTCGACCCGGCGCTGGAGGGCCGCAAGCGGTTTCGCGGCAGCTTGCGGGGCGTGTCCGACGATGCCGTGCGGATCGAGGTCGACGCGGCGGAGTTCGCGATACCGTTTGGACAAATAGAGCGGGCGAAGCTCGTTCTGACCGATGAATTGCTGGCGTTGTCAGCGATGGAGAGTTGAGACATGGAAGGCTTTTCGGGTCCCAATAGACTAGAGATGCTGGCCGTCGCCGACGCGGTTGCGCGCGAGAAAAGCATTGAACGGGACGAAGTTCTGGAAGCCATGGAGATGGCCATTCAAAAAGCGGCGCGCGCCAAATATGGGGCGGAACACGACATTCGCGCCGAAATCGACCGCCGCACCGGACTCATTCAGTTGCAGCGCTTCCGCGAGGTCGTTGACGAGGTCGAGGACGAGCACACCCAGCTCACGGTGCAGCAAGCGTCTTCCGAAAAGCCGGATGCCAAGGTTGGCGACTTTCTGGTCGACCCCCTGCCGCCGATCGACTTTGGTCGCATCGCCGCGCAGACCGCGAAACAGGTTATCGTGCAGCGCGTGCGCGACGCCGAGCGGGAGCGCCAATACGAGGAATACAAGGATCGCGTTGGCGAAATCGTCAACGGCCTGGTGAAACGGGTCGAATACGGCAACGTGACGGTCGACCTCGGCCGTGGCGAGGCGATTCTCCGCCGCGACGAGATGATCCCGAGGGAAAGCTTCCGCACTGGCGACCGTGTGCGGGCCTTTATTTACGACGTCCGGCGCGAACAACGTGGTCCGCAGATCTTCATGACCCGGGCCCGGCCCGAATTCATGGTTTCCCTGTTCGCCCAAGAGGTGCCGGAGATCTACGACGGCATCATCGAAATCCGTGCCGCCGCCCGCGACCCGGGCAGCCGCGCCAAGATTGGCGTTATCTCCAACGACAGTTCGATCGACCCTGTCGGCGCCTGTGTCGGCATGCGGGGCAGCCGCGTACAGGCGGTTGTCGGTGAGCTTCAGGGCGAAAAGATCGACATCATTCCCTGGTCTCCGGATCCGGCGACCTTTGTCGTGAACGGTCTTGCGCCGGCCGAGGTGTCGAAGGTCGTGCTCGACGAGGAGCAGCACAATATCGAGGTCGTCGTCCCGGACGATCAGCTCTCCTTGGCGATTGGCCGCCGTGGCCAGAATGTGCGTCTGGCGACGATGCTGACCGGGTGGGACATCGACATCCTGACCGAAGAGGAAGAGTCCCAACGCCGGCAGCGCGACTTTATGGAACGCAGCCAGATGTTCATGGATGCCCTCGACGTCGAGGATGTGATCGCCCATCTGCTGGTGACCGAAGGCTTCGGCACCATCGAGGAAGTGGCGTTCGTGCCGATCGAGGACCTGGAGCGCATCGAAGGCTTCGATCGCGATGTGTCGGAAGAACTGCAGGCGCGAGCCGCGGCCTGGCTCGAAGAACGCGACGAGGATCTGGACAAGGAACGCCGCACCCTTGGCGTTTCCGACGAGATTTCCGCCTTGGAGGGCATTTCGCCGGCATTCGCCGTGCTGCTCGGCAAGACGAGTGTCCGCAACCTGGACGATCTCGCCGACCTCAGCACCGACGAGCTACGCTTTATTGTGATGGAGAAGCGGCCGGAGGTTGCCCTCGACGATCTCGCGCAGATGCAAGAGGATGATCTCGCGAAACTGCTCGGCCCCAGTCCGCTCTCGGCGGAGGTTGCCGAGGGGATCATCATGAAAGCCCGCGAACATTGGTTCGAGGATGAGGAAACCCCGGCAGCGGCCGAAGAACCGGCGGCGCAAGAGCAGGAGTTGGTCGAAGGCGCGTGATGGCGTTGGCGCAGACTGTGGCAGAGCGGCGGGAACCGATGCGGCGTTGCATCGTCAGCGGCAGCGTGCGCCCGCAGAGTGCCTTGTTGCGGTTTGCCGTGTCCGATGATGGGCGCTTGGCGCCCGACTTGTCGGGTCGGCTGCCCGGACGTGGTATCTGGGTCGAGGCGGCCCAGGCGTCGCTGCGGCGTGCCTGCGACCGCAATATGTTCTCCCGCGCCGCGCGCCGGCCGGTGCAGCCAGTGGATGGGCTGGTCGATATCGTTGCGGATCAGTTGCTGCAGCGTTGTCTCGACCTACTCCGCATGGGCCGCCGCGGCCAACAGGTCGTGCTCGGTCACGATCAGGTTGCGGCTGCCGTGCAGCGCGGCTTACCGGGGAGGCACGGTGCGGCTGTATTGGCAACCGCGGCGGACGCGGCGCCGCGGTCGGCGGCCGAGGCGGAGCGTCTGGTGGCCGGCAGCGGTTTGGCGCGGGTCGGTTGCCTGACGGCGGATGAATTGGGTCAGCCTTTTGATCGCGAACGGGTGGTCCACTTGTTTATCCGCCCGGGCCGGCTCGCGGAGCGATTTTTGCAGGAAGCGGCGCGTCTTGCGGGCATGCGGCCCACCGATGCGCAGGAAGTTGGAAGCGGATAATGGAAAGCACAGACAAAGGGCAGCGTAAGCCCCTCAAGCTGTCGCAGCCGGGCAAACTCGAGCTGAAAAAGACGGTGGAAACCGGCCAGGTGAAGCAAAGCTTCAGCCACGGGCGGTCGAAAACCGTGACGGTCGAGGTCAAGCGCAAGCGCACCTATGCGCCGGGCGCCGGCGGTACGATGGCCGAGGTGGTGGACACTCCGACCATCACCCTGAAGCCGCGCTCGAAGAAAGTCACGGAGAAGCCGCCTGAGGTACGCGCGCCCGCCACCAAGCAGAAGCGCACCCTAACCGAGGGCGAACGCGCCGCGCGTATCCGGGCGCTGGAAGAAGCCCAGCGCGCTGCCGAGCAAGCCGCCAAGCTGGCGGAAGCGGACCAGACCAGCGAAGTTCTGCGGAAAGCCCGCGAGCATGCCGAACGGGCCGAAGCCGAAGAGAAAGAACGGCTGGAGGCTGAGCGCGAAAGCCGCCGCGCCGAGGAAGAAACACGTCGGCAGGCGGAAGAAGAAGCCAAGTTGAAGGCCGAGGAAGCGGCTCAGCGCGCCCCCGAGGCCGAACGGCGGCGCCGCGAGGCGGAGGCCGCTGCCACGACAACCACCGAAGAAAGCCCGTCCCGAGGGGACCGCGGACGTGCCAAGGGCGCCGCGAGAGGCCAGCAGGCCCGTGGCGGCGGTGGTCGCGGCGGCGCGGACCGCCGGCGCGGTGGCAAACTCACCATCTCCGAAGCGCTGGACGAGGAGGGCGGCGAACGGCGCCGCAGTGTCGCCGCATTCCGCCGCCGCCAGGAGCGGGAAAAACAACGCGCCCGTCAGGCTGCCGGTGGCCCGGCGCAAAAGATCGTGCGCGAAGTTGTGGTGCCGGACACCATCACCGTCGGCGAACTGGCCAACCGGATGGCCGAACGCGGCGGCGAAGTGATGAAGACGCTCATGAAAATGGGTGTGATGGCCACGATCAACCAAGTGATAGACCAGGACACGGCCGAATTGGTGATCGGCGAATACGGTCACAAGATCAAACGTGTTTCTGCCGCCGACGTCGAGATCGGTCTCGGCGGCCAACCCGACGAGGACGCGGCCATGCAGCCGCGCGCCCCGGTGGTCACCATCATGGGCCATGTCGACCACGGCAAGACGTCGTTGCTCGACGCTCTGCGGGAAACCGACGTCGTCGCTGGCGAGGCCGGCGGGATCACCCAGCATATCGGCGCCTACCAGGTGACGATCGGCAGCGGCGACAAGATCACCTTCCTCGACACCCCGGGCCACGAGGCATTCACCGCCATGCGCCAACGCGGCGCCAGTGTGACCGACGTTGTTGTGCTGGTGGTCGCCGCGGACGATGGTGTCCAGCCGCAGACGGCGGAAGCCATCAGCCACGCGAAGGCGGCCAAGGTGCCGATGATCGTGGCGATCAACAAGATGGACAAGCCGGAGGCGGATGCGACTCGGATCAAGAACGAGCTGTTGTCTCACGAGGTCGTGCCGGAAGACCTTGGTGGCGATGTGCAGTGCGTCGAGGTTTCAGCAACGGCAAAGACCAATCTGGACAAGCTCGAAGAAGCGATCCTGCTACAGGCCGAGGTTTTGGAGCTCAAGGCCAACGCCGACCGTTCCGCCAGCGGCAGCGTTGTCGAGGCCAAGCTCGAACGCGGCCGCGGCACTGTGGCGACACTGTTGGTCCAGCGCGGCACGTTGGAGGTGGGTGACATCTTCATCGCCGGTCGTGAGTGGGGCCGGGTTCGGGCGCTGATCGACGACCATGGCCGCCAGATCAAGAAAGCTGGCCCATCAATGCCGGTTGAGGTGCTTGGCCTAAACGGTACGCCGATGGCCGGTGACGACTTCGCGGTCGTCGAAAGCGAGGGCCGCGCCCGGGAGGTCGCGGACTACCGCCAGCAGGTCGAACGCGACAAGTCCGGTGCAACCGCGCGGTCGACCCTCGAACAGATGTTCGGCTCCATCGCCGCCGGCGTGGCAGCCCAACTGCCGCTGGTCATCAAGGCCGACGTCCAGGGCTCGGTGGAAGCCATCGCCGGCGCCTTGACCAAGCTTGGTACCGACGAGGTCAAACCGCAGATCCTGCATACGGCGGTCGGCGGCATCACCGAATCCGATATCTCTTTGGCCGCGGCTTCCGGTGGCATGATCATCGGCTTCAACGTGCGTGCAAACCCGCAGGCCCGCGACCAGGCGAAACGAGACGGCGTCGAACTCCGCTACTTCTCGGTGATCTACGACGTTGTCGACGAAGTGAAGGACATGCTCTCCGGCAAGCTCGAGCCGAAGCGCGAGGAGACCTCCCTCGGCCGGGCCGAAATCCGCGAGGTGTTCAACGTGAGCAAAGTCGGCAAGATCGCCGGTTGCATGGTCCTTGAAGGCATTGTCCGCCGTGGTTCCAAAGCGCGGCTATTGCGCGACGATGTCATCGTCTACGACGGCGGGTTGTCGACTCTGAAGCGGTTCAAGGAGGACGCGCGGGAGGTTCGCGACGGCTACGAGTGCGGTATGTCGCTCGAGAACTATCAGGACATTCAGGTCGGCGACGTCATCGAGAGCTATGAGGTCCGCGAAGTCAGCCGGGCGCTCTAACGGACGAGACGAGATTTGCGACGCCATCGGTCGCGCGACGAACCGTCGACCCGCCAACTGCGGGTCGGCGAACAACTCCGCCATATCGTCGCCGAGATTTTTCAACGGCAGGAATTCCACGACCCGGTGCTACTGGCGGCGGATCTGACCGTGACTGAGGTCCAGATCAGCCCCGATCTGCGCAATGCCACGGTCTTCATCCTGCCGCTCGGCGGCGCCACCTCTGAGGAACTGATGGCGGCCCTGAAACGGCTCGCCCCACATGTCCGCCACCTGATCGGCCAGCGGGCCCGGCTCCGCCATGCGCCGCGCGTCGGCTTCGCCTGGGACACCACATTCGACACTGCGGACCGGGTGGAACGGTTGCTGCACGACCCCCGGGTCGCCCAGGACCTAACGGCGGAAGCGCCGCCGCCGGAACAGTCGGATGAAGCGTAAGCGCCTCAACGGTTGGGTTAACCTCGACAAGCCGGTGGGCCCAACCTCCCGCGACTGTGTGTCCGCGGTGCGCCGCCTCACCGGTGCGGCCAAGCTCGGCCATGCCGGCACCCTCGACCCGCTGGCCTCCGGCGTGCTGCCGATCGCCCTGGGCGAGGCCACCAAGAGCCTGCCCTATCTGGTGTCGGCCGAGAAATCCTACCGCTTCACCGTGCATTGGGGCGAACAGCGCATCACCGACGATGCCGAGGGCGAGGTGATCGCCACCAGCGACCTGCGGCCGGAGCGGGCCGCCATCGAGGCGGCTCTCCCCACATTTCGCGGGGTGATCCAGCAGCAGCCGCCGATCTACTCGGCCATCAAGGTGGACGGCCAGCGGGCCTACGACCTGGCCCGTCGCGGCGAACCGGTCGACCTTCCAGCCCGGCCTATCGAGATCTACGCCTTCGACCTGCTGGACCAGCCGGACCGGGACCATGCGGAATTCGCCGTCACCTGCGCCAAAGGCGCCTATATGCGGAGCCTGGCGCGGGACATTGCCTTGGCTCTGGGGACCGTCGGCTACGTCTCCGCCCTGCGCCGGACGGCGGTCGGTGGCTTCAGTGAGGCGGGCGCGATTTCGCTGGCCAAACTGGAGCAACTCGGCAATAGTGCCGCCGCCGAACAAGCGATTCAGCCGCTCGAGGCGGCGCTGGCCGACATCCCGGCGCTTGCATTGACGGCTCGCGAGGCACAGCTTCTGCGCAATGGGCAGGGTGTACCGGTCCTTCGAGGCGAAGATCGCGAACGCGTCCAAGAGATGGGCGATGACGCGATCGTTCTCGCCAAGGAGGCGGATACACCGGTGGCTTTTGCTCGCGTAGACGGTTCGTGCATTCGGCCGGTTCGAGTTCTAAACCTTTAAAGGATCGAAGATGTCGATTACTGCCGAACGCAAGCAGGAACTGATTGGTGAATACGGGACCAAGCCCAAAGACACCGGTTCGCCGGAGGTTCAAGTCGCAATCCTGACCGAGCGCATCAAGAACCTGACTGAGCACTTCAAAGAGCACAAGAAGGATCACCATTCCCGCCGCGGCCTGCTGATCATGGTCGGCCAACGGCGGCGGCTGCTGGACTACTTGAACAGGAAGAACAGCGCTCGTTACCAAGATCTTATCCAACGCCTCGGCATTCGTCGCTAAGGCGTCACAAGGCAGCCCGCTAGCCTATGAGGCGGGATCTCGCGCGGCTTCGCAAACGCGATGCCGTGGGAGATACGATTCACAAGGAAAGTACGTATGTTTGAGATTGCTCGAAAAGAGATAACCTGGGGTGGTCGCCCCCTCATCCTGGAATCCGGGCGTATCGCCCGCCAGGCCGACGGGGCCGTCATAGTCACCTACGGCGAGACGTCCGTCCTTTGCACGGCCGTCGCGGCGAAGTCGCCCAAACCGGGCATCGACTTCTTCCCGCTGACCGTCCACTACCAAGAAAAGGCATTCGCCGCCGGCAAAATTCCCGGCGGTTTTTTTAAGCGTGAGGGCCGGCCTTCCGAAAAGGAAACCCTGACATCGCGCGTCATCGACCGCCCGATCCGGCCGCTTTTTCACAAGAATTTCCGCAACGAGACCCAGGTCATTTGCACCGTTATCAGCCACGATCTGGAAAACGACCCCGACATTCCGGCACTGATCGGCGCGTCGGCGGCGCTGACCATCTCCGGCATTCCGTTTGTTGGCCCCATCGGCGGCGCCCGTGTCGCCTACATCGACGGCGACTACGTCCTGAACCCGAAACTGGACGAACTGGACGGGACCAAGCTCGACCTGGTCGTCGCCGGCACCCAGGAAGGCGTGCTGATGGTCGAGTCCGAGGCTCAGCAACTGTCCGAGGACGTGATGCTGGGTGCGGTGATGTTCGGTCACAAGGCATATCAGGATGTGGTCGATGCGATCATCGGTCTGGCGGAGGCGTGTGCCAAAGAACCGTGGGATGTCTCCGAAACGCCGCCTGAGGTAACCGCCCTCGAAACACGTGTCCGCGAGTTGGCGGAAGGCAACCTCCGCGCCGCTTACGGAGAGCCGGTAAAGCAAACCCGCGTCGCCAAAGTTGACGCCGCCAAGACCCAAGCGATCGAAGCGATCGCCGCTGACGACGAGGCCGCCGCCGAACTGGCCGGCGCACCGCTCAAGAACCTTGAGAAAGACATTGTCCGCGGCAGCATTCTTGACACGGGCAAGCGCATTGACGGCCGCGACACGAAGACCGTCCGGCCAATCGACTGCCAAGTCAGCATCTTGCCGCGCAGTCACGGCTCGGCGCTGTTCACCCGCGGCGAGACACAAGCACTGGTGGTGGCCACTCTTGGCACCGGTCAGGATGAGCAAATCATGGATGCGCTCGAGGGCGAGTACCGCGAGCATTTCATGCTGCACTACAACTTCCCGCCCTATTCGGTCGGCGAAGCCAGCTTCCTCCGCGCACCGGGCCGGCGTGAAATCGGTCACGGCAAGCTCGCCTGGCGTTCCGTCCGGCCGCTGTTGCCGGAGAAGGAGAGCTTCCCCTACACCATTCGCATCGTGTCGGAGATAACGGAATCGAATGGCTCGTCATCCATGGCAACCGTCTGCGGTTCGTCCCTTGCACTGATGGACGCTGGCGTGCCCCTCGAACGGCCGGTAGCCGGCATCGCGATGGGCCTCATCAAGGAGGGCGATCGCTTCGCCATCCTGTCGGATATCCTAGGTGACGAGGATCATCTGGGTGACATGGACTTCAAAGTGGCCGGTACCGACCAGGGTATCACTGCGTTGCAGATGGACATCAAGATCACCTCGATCACCGAGGACATCATGCGCCAGGCGTTAGCCCAAGCGCACGACGGTCGGCTGCATATTCTCGGCGAGATGGCCAGCGCCCTCGGCACTGCACGCGACGAGGTCAGCGAACACGCGCCGCGCATCAGCACCATGTCCATTCCGAAGGACAAAATCCGCGACGTCATTGGCACCGGCGGCAAGGTCATTCGCGAAATCTGCGAGGAGACCGGCTGCAAGATCGACATCGAAGACGACGGAACGATCCGCATCGCCTCTGTGGACGGCGCCGCGGCGGAGCGGGCGACCGACTGGATCCGCGGCATCGTCGCGGAACCGGAACTCGGTGTGATCTACAACGGCAAGGTCGTGAAGGTCGTCGACTTCGGTGCCTTTGTGAATTTCCTCGGCTCCAAGGACGGGCTGGTGCACATCTCCGAACTCAAAGCCGAACGCGTCGGCAAGGTGACGGACGTCGTCAACGAAGGCGACAGTGTGAAAGTGAAGGTTCTTGGCTTCGACGACCGGGGCAAGGTCAAGCTGTCGATGAAGGTCGTGAACCAGGAAACCGGCGAGGACATCTCCGACCAGTTCCCGCCGCCGTCCGAACAGCCGAAACGCCGCCGCGAAGGTGGCGGCGGTGACCGGCGGCCCCGCCGCCGCGCCTAGCGATCGATTGGCCGTGCCGTGTTGCCCATTGTTGTCGGGCATCGCGGCGCTGCCGCGCTCGCGCCGGAGAACACCCTCGAAGGCATTCGGTACACCGCCGCGCAAGGCATAGCCGCGGTCGAAGTCGACATCGCCCTGACCAAGGACGGCGTCCCAGTCCTGCTGCATGACGAACGGCTCGACCGCACCACCAACGGCCGCGGCGCCCTGGCGAGCCACACACTCAGCGAACTTCAACAGCTCGATGCCGGCGCCTGGTTCGACCACCGGTTTGCCGGTGCTCGCATCCCCACGCTCACCGGGCTGATCGACACCTGCCTCGACTGCCGGCTGGCACTCAACGCCGAAATCAAACCGACGCGCGGCACGGATGCCGCGACAGCTGCGGCGGCCGCCCACCTACTCGCCGACCGTTGGCCGGCGGATGGCCCTTACCTCATCTTTTCCAGCTTCTCGATGGAGTCCCTAGCGGTGGCCAAGACCACCGCGCCCGGTATTCCCCGTGCCGCTCTGTTCTCCTCAGGCCGCGCGACCAATTGGCTGACGACCGCTGCCGACCTCGATTGCGTTGCTGTGCATGTCAAACACAACCGACTGTCCGACACGGAAGTCTCGTCGATTAAACACGCCGGTTTGGCGTGCGGCGCCTATACGGTGAATGACAGCAAAACGGCGCGACAATTGCGCGAGCGCGGCGTCGACTATGTGTTCAGCGACTGTCCGGCGGAGATCGCCGCAAGCCTGGGCTAAACCTCAGCCGTTTTCCGGATGCGGCATGCCGATCGTGTGAAAACCGGCGTCGACATAGTGGATGGTACCGGTCACGCCCGCCGCCAGATCACTGGCCAAATAGACGCCAGCGCCTGCCACATCGTCGAGCTCAATATTCCGGCGCAACGGCGAGTGCGTGCGATTGAAGTTGTAGACCTGCCGTGCCGCCCCGACAGCGGATCCCGCCAATGTCCGCATCGGTCCTGCCGAAATGGCATTGACCCGAACCCCATGCGGGCCGAGGTCCGCGGCCAGGTAACGCACACTGGCTTCCAACGCCGCTTTTGCCACACCCATCACATTGTAATGGGGCATCACCTTTTCCGCGCCGTAGTAGGTGAGGGTCGTCAGGCTGCCCCCCGGCGTCATCATCGGCGCTGCGCGCTGCGCCACCGCGGTGAAGGAGAAGCAGGAGATCTGCATCGTCCGCGTAAAGTTCTCGGGCGTCGTATCGATGTAACGCCCCTTCAGCTCCTCCTTGTCGGAGAAGGCGATGGCATGCACGACGAAATCCAGAGACGGCCATTGCCGCGACAGCCGCGCGAAGCCGGCATCCAGGCTCGCGCCGTTCGCCACGTCGCACTCGAACGCCAACTCGGCATTCAGCGACTCCGCCAATGGCTCGACCCGCCGCGCGAACACCGCGCTCTGGTAGGTGAAGGCTAGTGCCGCACCTTCCGCAGCCGCCGCCCGGGCGATTCCCCAGGCGATCGAATGGTCGTTGGCAACGCCCATGATCAGGCCGCGTTTCCCGGCGAGCAACGGCGCCCGGCTCTTTTCCGGCTCGGTGTTGGGGCTCCCATCGCTTTCCATCGGATGCATCGCGCGCATCGTTCAGCCGACGCGTTGGAAGACGAGGGATGCGTTGGTGCCGCCGAATCCAAAGCTGTTCGACATGACACAATTCAGGTCTACATCCGCTTGGGTCTCTCGCGCAATGGGCATCCCCTCAGCCTCACTATCCAGTTCGTTTATGTTTGCCGACGCCGCGATAAACCGGTTTTCCATCATCAGCAGCGAGTAGACGGCCTCGTTGACCCCGGCCGCACCCTGCGCATGACCGGTCAGCGACTTGGTGGAGCTTATCTGTGGCATGTAGTTGCCGAACGCCTGCCGGATCGCTTCCAACTCCCGCAGGTCGCCGATCGGCGTGCTCGTCCCGTGGGTGTTGATGTAGTCAATCGGTGTATTCAGGTCCTGCATGGCCATTTTCATGCAACGCATGGCGCCTTCCCCCGAAGGCTGCACCATATCGACGCCGTCCGACGTCGCCGCATACCCGACCAACTCGCCATAGATCTTCGCGCCGCGGGCCCGTGCATGCTCCAGTTCCTCCAGCACTACGACCCCGCCGCCGCCGGAGATTACGAAGCCGTCCCGGTCCTTGTCGTAAGGGCGCGATGCTTCCGTCGGCCGGTCGTTGAAGTTCGAGGACAGCGCCGGAATGGCGTCGAACAGCACCGTCATCGTCCAGTGCACCTCTTCGCCGCCCCCGGCGAAGACGATGTCCTGCTTGCCCATCTGGATCAGTTCCGACGCGTTGCCGATGCAGTGTGCGCTGGTCGAACAGGCCGAGCTGATGCTGTAGCTTAGGCCTTTGATGTGGAACCAGGTGCTCAGCGTCGCCGATGTCGTGCTCGACATGACCCGGGGCACCATGTAGGGACCGACCCGCTTCGGGCTCTTGTTGCGGGCCGTGTCGAATGCCTCCAGCATGTTGCTGGTCGACGGTCCGCCCGATCCCATGATCAGCCCGGTCCGCTCATGGCTGATCTCTTTCTCGGTCAGCCCCGCATCCTCGATCGCTTCCTGCATGGCGACGAAGTTGTAGGCGGCGCCGTTGCCCATGAAGCGCAGCGCCTTGCGGTCGATAACCGCGCTCAGATCAAGGTCGATCGGCCCGTGCACATGGCAGCGGAACCCGCGTTCCCGATACTCGTCGCAATATTGGATGCCCGAGCGCCCCTGCCGTAGCGAGTCCACGACCTCAGCCTTGTTATTGCCAATCGAGGAAACGATCCCGATCCCGGTAACGACGACTCGCCGCATGTGCAGTCCTCAGGCGCTCTGAGCTTCCGGGAATATACCAACCCTGAGATTTTTTGCTTCGTAGATCTGCTCGCCATCCAGCTCAGCATAGCCGTCGGCGATCGCCAGCGTGAAGGCACGTTTGATAACCCGGCGCACTTTGACATGAAACCGGATCAGCTTTGCCGTGGGTTTTGCTTCGCCGGAGAACTTGACCTCGCCCACGCCGAGCGCCCGGCCACGCCCGGGCAGACCCAGCCAGCCGAGAAAAAAGCCCAACATTTGCCACAGCGCATCGAGGCCGAGGCAGCCCGGCATCACCGGGTCGGACTTGAAATGGCATTCGTAGAACCAGCGGTCCGGCCGCACGTCGAACTCCGCGACAATCTCTCCCTTGCCGTCCGCCGTTTCGACAATCCGGGTAATCCGGTCCAACATCAGCATCGGCGGCAGCGGCAACTGGGCATTGCCCGGCCCGAACATTTCGCCCCGCGCGCAGCGCAACAGGTCTTCATAGGACAGGCTGGCCGGCCGGGCAGGAGACGATCCTTCGGCTTGTTTTTGTTCAGCGATTGTCATTGTGCACACACCCGTCTCTGCGAAAGAATCGAACCCATGAGGGGCCGGAGTTTACCATGCTGTGACAACCCGGTAAGCCCCTGCCAACACCGTAAACAATTCAACAATATGAGTTGCTTAGCAGCTTTCTTCGAAGCGTTCCTCTTTACACGCGCGCCTCGGCTGCGCATATAGGACTTTGTGAGTACCGATCGACCATACAGCAACGTATTGCAGCGCCTGCGGGATGTCGGCCTGCGGCCGACCAAGCAGCGCCTTGCCCTGGGCAAGCTGCTGTTTGATCGCGAACCGCGCCACGTCACCGCCGAACAGCTGCATAGCGAGGTGGTCTGCGGCAGTGTGCGGGTATCCCTCGCCACCGTCTACAACACCCTGCACCAGTTCACCCAGGTCGGTTTGCTGCGCGAGGTTGTGGTGGAGCCCAACCGGTCCTACTTCGACACCAACACCGGGGACCATCATCACTTCTACGCGCCGGAAGATGGCGGGCTCACCGACATCCCGGCGGAACATGTCAGCCTCGGCAACATTCCCGCCCCCCCACAAGGGACCGAGGTGGAGCGGGTTGATGTGATCGTTCGGGTTAAGAAGTCCATCTAACCCAACGCATTGATTATCATTCTAGAATATTTCTAATCTGTTGACTTCGGTCTGGCAGGGGCACATATTCGGGGTTCTCATAGGTGATGGAGGACGTCGAAATGGCGCTGAAAGGCTCCAAGACTGAAGGCAATCTGAAGGACGCATTTGCCGGCGAAAGCATGGCGAACCGCCGCTATCTCTACTTCGCACAGAAAGCGGACGTCGAAGGCTACAACGACGTGTCCGCCGTGTTTCGTTCAACGGCGGAAGGCGAGACCGGCCACGCCCACGGCCACCTCGAGTTCCTTGAGGAGGTTGGCGATCCGGCAACCGGCGAGCCGATTGGCACGACCGCCGAGAACTTGAAGGCAGCCGTCGCCGGTGAAACCCACGAATACACCGACATGTATCCGGGTATGGCTCGCACCGCGCGGGAAGAGGGTTTCGAGGAAATCGCCGACTGGTTCGAGACCTTGGCGAAGGCGGAAAAGAGCCACGCCGGGCGTTTCCAACGCGCCTTGAACGAACTCGACTAAGCAACACAGGCGGCAGCCAATGACAAATGGGGGCCAACCGGCCGCACGCGAGGGCAGCCTCGATGCGCCAATCAGGCATGAGATACCTTGGCAAGAGCCAGCCTTTTATGACGAGGCGGCGCTCGACGAGGAGTTGCGCCGGGTCTTCGACATCTGTCATGGCTGCCGCCGTTGCTTCAATCTGTGCGACAGTTTCCCGCGCCTGTTCGATCTGATCGACGAGTCGAAAAGCGGCGAACTTGATACGGTCGACAGCAAGGACTTCAAGCCGGTCGTCGACGCCTGCACGCTCTGCGACATGTGCTTCATGACGAAGTGCCCCTACGTCCCGCCGCACGAATTCAACTTGGATTTTCCGCATCTGATGTTGCGGTACCGGGCGGTCGAGGCGCGCCAGGGCAAGACGCCCTTCGCGGAAAAGCAGCTCACCCAGACCGACCGCAACGGCAAGCTGGCCGGGATGATGCCCGGCGTGACCAACTGGGCGTCGAAGCTCGAAAACAACATGACCCGCCCGGTCCTCGAAAAGGTGGCGCATGTCGACCGCAGCGCCGCCCTGCCAAAGTTCCACGGCAAGACCTTCGCCGCCCGCGCCCGCAGCGACACTATTGAGGTCAATCGGGAAGCGCCGGCGTTCGGCCGCAAAGCGGTTCTCTATGCAACCTGCTTCGTCAACTACAACGACCCGGACATCGGCATGCGCGCCCGCCAAGTGCTGGCCCACAACGGTGTGGAGACCGAGGTCAGTTACGACGGTTGCTGCGGTATGCCACAACTCGAACATGGTCAGCTCGACCGCGTCGCCGCGAGTGCCCGCAAGCTTGCTGCGGCGCTACGGCCCCATATCGACGCGGGCTACAAGGTGATCGCCCTCGTCCCAAGCTGTGCACTTATGCTGAAGTTCGAATGGCCGCTGATTGTGCCGGACGACCCGAACGTGAAAGCGTTGAGCGCGGCCACCGCGGACATGTCCGAATATCTCGTTGATATAGCGCGGAACGAAGGTTTGGCTGCGGGGCTGAAGCCGCTCGGCGGCGACTTGACAGTTCACATCGCCTGTCACGCCCGCGCCCAGAACATGGGACAGAAGGCGGCGGAGATGCTGCGCCTCATCCCCGATACCAAGATCAACGTGATCGAACGCTGTTCCGGCCACGGCGGCTCATGGGGCGTCATGAAAGACAACTTTGACGTCGCCCTGAAGGTCGGCAAACCGGTGGCGCGTCAGGCGGTGAAAAACGCCAGCCCTTACGTCGTCTCGGAATGCCCCCTCGCGGCCGATCACATATTGCAGGGAATGGAACGTTTGGCCGGCGAGGGACAGCAGCTGCCGTCGCGGACTCACAATCCGATCGAACTCATTGCCCAGGCCTACGGGCTGCAATAGAGGATCTGCCAATGGCCCATCAGCTTACCAAAGCCGATATCTTGGACATGTCCGACTACGCCAAAGTGCGCAAGGAACGCCGGGCGGAGATGGTAGCGATCAAAAAACACCGGCGGGTCGAGGTCGGTCCGTTCGCCACTTTCTATTTCGAGAACTACGACACCATGTGCCACCAGGTGCACGAGATGCTCTACATCGAGCGCGGCGGTGACCAACAGGTCGAAGACGAACTGGCCGCCTACAACCCGCTCATCCCCAACGGACATGAACTCGTCGCCACCGTGATGTTCGAAATCGACGACCCGGCGCGCCGCGGCCGCGTTCTCGGCCGGCTCGGCGGTGTGGAGGAAACCGCGTTCCTGCGCTTTGGCCCACACAAGATTGCCGGCCAGCCGGAAGCCGACGTCGACCGCACCAGTGCCGCCGGCAAGGCCAGCGCCGTACAGTTCATCCATTTCCCCTTCACGGCGGAGCAGGTGGCGGCCTTACGCGACACCGGTGATGCCGATGTCGTGCTGGGCTTTGGGCATCCCGAATACAGTCACATGGCGGTCATGGCGGATGCGGTACGGCGGCGGCTGGTCGAGGATCTGGCGGCCTAGCCGCTACTCCACCTCTTCCTCGGGGTAGACACCCCACAACTTGCTGCGTTCCACCCAGCCGCGGTGACCGCCGGTCACCTGAACTTGGCACCAATCTTCCGCGCAGGTCAGCAGGTCGCCAACAACGCCTGGTTCGGACCGGGCTACAACAGGCGCTTCGACCGAAGCATCCCGATGCAACTCGCCGACGTCGCCGCTGATCATGATCGTCCGGTGACCCGACAGCATCGACTGGTGCACCCAGCCACTGGTCCCGGTGATGTCGCGGATCTTTCGCCAGGTCTCGTATTCGCCGATGACCTCGACCGGCATGTCCTTGCGCACGAACACCCAGTCGATCGGGTACCGCACGCCCGGGCCGGAGCGCACATTCACCTCGCCCGCCCGCAAGCTGACAAATCGTGGCACGGGCAACCCCGTTTCGGCGACAGCCGCGCCCGCCGACACCGCGGCGAGCAATGCGGCAACCAACATGATCAGTCGCTGCTGCATAGGCCGCATTTACGGGAAACCGTTGTGAAGGGCAAGCGCCCGGCGATCACACTTGAGTTGCGGTACCGTCGTCCCAGCCGAGATCGCGCAGTGACGCGACCTGCGCCACATCGCCGCACAACCGGCAGTGCGGATCGCGCGCCAGCCGAATGCGCCGAAACGTTTGGCCCAGCGCGTCATAGATCAGCATCTGTCCGCGCAAGCTTTCGCCCAGATCGAGCACAGCTTTTAGCACCTCGGTGGCCTGCAACGATCCTACCACACCGCAGATCGAACCCAGGATGCCGGCCTGTTCACATCGCGGCACCAGCGTCGGGTCGGGTGTTTCCGGAAACACGCAGCGGTAACAGGGCGAGGGCGCGGCGGCATCACGCTCGAACCGAAACATCTGCCCCTCGAACCGCAACAGCGCCCCGCTGATCAACGGCTTGCCGGCCAAGTAGCAGACGTCGTTCAACAAATAGCGTGTCGGAAAATTGTCGGATCCGTCGGCCACGATGTCGTAATCGGCGATCATCGCCTCGACGTTGCCCGGGCCGATACGTTCGTTATGGCGAATGATCCGGATATCCGGATTCACCGCCGCGATAGCCGCCGCAACGCTATCGACCTTGGAATGGCCGACCCGCTCCGTCGCATGGATCACCTGGCGCTGCAGGTTGGACAGGTCGACCACATCGTCATCGACAACGCCGATCGTCCCGACACCGGCCGCCGCGAGATACAAGATCATCGGCGACCCAAGCCCGCCCGCGCCGATCACCAAGACCCGAGCGTTCAGCAGCTTTTCCTGCCCGTCTTCCCCGACCTCGTCGAGGATCAGGTGTCGGGCGTAGCGTTCGAACTGGGTGTCGTTCAACTCCACGGATCAAAACCCATCGAACAATGGCGTCGACAGATAACGCTCCGCCGCCGACGGCAAGACCACAACAATCTGTTTGTCTTTCATGTGCGCCCGCCGCGCGACACCAACCGCCGCAGCCAGCGCCGCACCGGACGATATCCCGCAGGTCACGCCTTCCAACCGCGCAACCTGTCGCGAATAGGCGAAGGCCGTTTCGTTGGCCACCGGCAACACTTCATCGATCACCGTCGTGTCGAGCGTCTCCGGAACGAATCCAGGGCCGATCCCTTGAATGCGGTGCGGTCCAGCGACGCCGCCCGACAACACCGGGCTATCCTCCGGCTCCACCGCAACGACCCGCACCGATGCCTTGCGTTCCTTCAGCAAGCGTCCGGCGCCGGTCAGCGTGCCGCCGGTCCCGGCGCCCAGCACCAGCACGTCGACGCCGCCATCCGTATCTGCCCAGATTTCCTCACCGGTGATGCGGTGAACGTCGGGGTTGGCTAGGTTGCGAAACTGCTGCGGTAGGAACGCGTCACCGATTTCCTCGACCAACTGTTCAGCCCGGCCAATCGCGCCCGACATGCCGGCCCGGTCCGGCGTCAGCACGACCTCGGCGCCCAACAGATGCAACATCTTGCTGCGTTCCTGCGACGCCGATTCCGGCATGGTGAGAATCAAGCGTCGGCCTTTCGCCGCGCAGACAAATGCCAGCGCGATTCCGGTGTTGCCGCTCGTCGGTTCGATAATGACGGTGTTCGGCCCGATCCGCCCATCGGCTTCCGCGGCTTCGATCATTGCCAGACCAATGCGGTCTTTCACCGAAGACAGCGGATTGAGGTATTCGAGTTTCGCCAACACCTCGCCGAGACATTTATGCTCAGCGGCGAAGCGGGACAACCGCACCAACGGCGTCCCGCCGATCACCTCGAGGATCGAGTTGTACACGCGCCCGCGGCTGGGCGCAGGCTG
Organism: Alphaproteobacteria bacterium; assembly: GCA_028279245.1. Lineage (GTDB taxonomy): Bacteria > Pseudomonadota > Alphaproteobacteria > UBA6615 > UBA6615 > JANQOE01. The sequence continues at coordinate 11,145 of JANQOE010000007.1, read as the reverse complement.
ACAAACCGCGGATTGCTGCATCGCCTAGATGGAGTAGGAGAGTTCTTCGGCGCCCTCTTCAGGCACGCCCTTGGTCTGGGCGCCGAGACACAGATCTTGGACCGAGGTTTTGTCGAGCCGTTCCATCATTTCGGACTGCAAATCCGTCCACACCGGCAGCACGACCCGGCACCACAGGTCGGAGCCATTGGCAGGCGGTTCCCAGCCGACTTCCAGTGCACCGACCACGCGGACGATGTCGCCGACACTGACGTTGCGCCGTTCCCGCGCCAACCGATAGCCGCCGCGCGGGCCGCGCACCCCGCGCAAGATGCCGGCCTTCACCAGATGCTGCAGCACTTGTTCAAGGTAGCGCCGTGGGATGCCTTGCCGCGCGGTGATCTCGCTACTTTGCACCGGGCGCGTGCCACCGTTGTAGGCGATGTCCAACACCGCAGCGACGGCGAACAGACTTTTGCGGGAAAGCGGGGTCATCCGGTGCTCGCTGTCCCCGTCGACCCGAACCCGCCATCGCCGCGTTTGGTCTCGGTCAGCTCGTCGGTTTCGGTCCACCGCGCCTGCACCACCGGCGCGACCACCATCTGCGCAATCCGCATGCCGCGCTCGATGTGCACGGTGTCCGACCCGGTGTTCGCCAGGATGATCTTGATCTCGCCACGATAATCGGCGTCGATCGTCCCGGGACTGTTCACCACCGTCAGTCCGTGTTTGGCGGCCAAGCCTGAACGCGGCCGCACCTGCGCTTCGAAACCTTCCGGCAGGGCAATGGCGATGCCGGTCGGAATGATAGTGCGTTCGCTGGGCGCCAACGTCACCTCGCCATCGGTCGCCGCCAACAGGTCCATTCCGGCGCTCTGCGCCGTTGCGTAAGCCGGCAGGGGCAAGTCTGCGCCGTGCGGCAGACGCTGGACGTCGACATCGACATGTTTCACTTGGCAGCCCCCAGATGATCGGCAATGCGTTCGGCGATCTGTGTCGCCACGTCGTCTTTGGTCATTTTGGGCCAGGCTTCGACCCGATCCTCAGTGATCAGTGTCACCGTATTGTTGGTGCCGCCCATGGTCCCGGTCGCGGCGGAGACATCGTTCGCGAACAGCCAGTCGCAGCCCTTCCGCGCCAGCTTCGCTTTCGCATGCGCCTCCACCTTCTCGGTTTCCGCGGCGAACCCAATGACCAGGGACGGCCGTCGGTTCCCGGCCTGGCTCAAGGTCTGCAAGATGTCCGGATTCTCGGTCAGCGCGATCGCCGGGCTCGCACCGTTCTTCTTGATCTTCTCGTCGCTGGCCGTGGCCGGCCGCCAGTCCGCTACCGCCGCAGAGCAGACCGCGACGTCGACCGGCAGTGCCGCTTCGCACGCCGCCAACATTTCGCGCGCTGTCTCGACCCCGACCACCCGCACGCCCGAAGGATCCGGCAACTGGGTCGGCCCGGACACCAGCACCGTCGCCGCGCCCAACCGACTGAGCGCGGCGGCAATCGCATGGCCCTGCCGGCCGGAGGAACGGTTCGCCAAGTAGCGCACCGGATCGATCGGCTCGATAGTCGGACCGCTCGTCACCAGCGCGTGGCGTCCCTGCAACGGCCCGCCGGCGCCGAGCGTGCGTTCGATGGCGTCGAGAATCTCCAACGGCTCCGCCATCCGCCCCGGCCCATACTCGCCACAGGCCATATCCCCTTCGTTCGGGCCGACCATCTGCATGCCGCGCGCGCGCAATTTGGATAGGTTGGCCTGGGTCGCCGTGGCGTTCCACATGCGGACATTCATCGCGGGGGCCAACAGGATCGGTTTGTCGGTGGCCAACAGGACGGTCGTCGCCAGATCCCCTGCCAGCCCACCCGCCATGCGCGCCAACAGATCGGCAGTCGCTGGGGCGACCACGACGATGTCCGGGTCGCGGGACAATTGGATATGTCCCATCTCCGCCTCGTCGGTCAGCGAGAACAGTGCGGTGTGGACCTTTTGCTCACTCAGTGCAGCCAGCGACAGCGGTGTCACGAACTGCTCCGCCGCCTTGGTCATGATGCAACGCACCGCGCCGCCACGCTCTCGCACCCGCCGGATCAGCTCCAACGTCTTGTAGGCAGCGATCCCGCCGGCAATGACGAGCAGCACCTGTTTTCCGGCAAGTGTATCGGTCATGTCCAATACTACGCAGTGATTCTGTACTTAGATAGCGTCTCGCCGGGGCGATCTCAAGATGGGCGGAAAAACGTCACACCAGAGTGACCAGCGCGATCGCACCGGCGAGGGCGAGAACCGCCAGCGGCCACAGGATAGGCGCGCCGGAACGGCCGTTCTCCAGGGTCGTCACCGCCCGTCCCAGGTTGCTGGATACATCCTCGAACGCCCGCACCGCCTTTGGCAGCCGCGCCAGCGTTTCCAGGCCGTCGCGCGCCGCATGGGCCAATTGCGCCTCAGGACCCCGGTTCTCCCGCATCCAGGCGCGGATCAACGGCTCCGCCAGCAGCCACATGTTGGTATTGGGCGCCAGTTGCCGTCCGACGCCTTCGGCCAGCAGCATGGTCTTCTGCAGCAGCAATAGCTGCGGCTGTGTCTCCATCTCGAACTGCTTGGTGATCTGAAACAGCTGCGCCAACAGCCGGGCGATGGAGATCTCCGCGGCCGGCCGTCCCAAGATTGGCTCCGCGACTGAGCGCAGCGCTTGGGTGAAGGTATCGGCCGACTTGTCCGCCGGGATGTAACCGGCGCGAAAATGCACCGCCGCCACCCGCCGGTAATCGGCCTGCAGGAAGCCCAGCAGCATGTCGGCCAGGTAGTTGCGGGTCGCCCGGTCCAACCGCCCCATGATGCCGAAGTCGACCACTAGCAACGCACCATCCTCACCGATGAACAGGTTGCCGGGGTGCATGTCGGCGTGGAAGAAGCCGTGCTCGAACACTTGCCGGAAGAAGACCGAGGCAGCGCGGCCGACGACTTCTTCCAGGTCGAAACCCGCTGCCTGCAACGCCGCGGCGTCATGGGCCGGGATTCCACCAATGCGTTCGGTGGTCAACACCCGTTGACCGGTGCGCCGCCAATCGACGGCAGGCACCCGGAATAACGGATCGTCGGCAAAGTTCTCGCGCAGTTCCGACGCGGCCGCTGCCTCCATGCGCAGATCCATCTCCAACCGCACCGACTCGGCAAAGGTCTCGACCACCTCGACCGGCTTCAGCCGTTGCAAGGCGGGATGCCGCTCCGCCAAACCGGCCAGCCACCGGAACAGCGCCAGGTCGCGCGTCAGCGCCGCCTCCGCCCCCGGGCGCAACACCTTGACCGCGACCGGTTGCGCCGGTCGGTCTTCTTCCGTGGGTGTGATGGTCGCGAAATGCACCTGGGCAATCGAGGCCGCGGCCACCGGTTCGTCCTCGAACGAGGCGAACAGGCTGTCGACCGGTTCTTCCAGGCTTTCCTCGATCGCCGCCCGCGCCAGCGCACCGTCGAACGGCGGTAAGCGGTCTTGCAGGGCAGAAAGGTCTTCCGCCATCGCGGTGCCGACAATGTCGGACCGCGTGCTCAATGCCTGGCCGAGTTTGATGAAACTCGGTCCCAAGGCGGTCAGTGCCAGCGCCAGCCGTTCGCCGTCGCGTTTGTCCCGCGCCGCCGGGACCCGCGTGAGGCCGGCGAACAGTTTCGCCAGCCGCGCGACCACGCGCGTCTGCGGCAGCCAAGCCAATGGGAACAGCGCGTCGTAGCGCGCCAGGGTCAGGCCGATGACGAACAGCCGCCAAAGATGCCGCACGCTCGCCATGGCTCAGAGGCGCCAGCCCGAATGAATGGCGGCAATCCCGCCGGAGAGATTGTGCACCTTGACCCGTTCGAAGCCGGCCGCCCGCACCATGCCGGCCAAGTCGTCCTGTGCCGGAAACTGCCGGATGCTCTCCACCAGGTAGCGGTACGCGTCCGCATCCCGGGCCACCATGCCGCCCAACCGCGGCAGCACCTTGAACGAATAACGCTCGTAAGCTTCCTGCAGCAGCGGTAACTGCACCTGGCTGAATTCCAGACAGGCAAACCGCCCCAGCGGCTTCAAGACCCGGTGCGCCTCGGTCAACGCGGCGGCGATCTTCGTCACGTTGCGCAGGCCGAAAGCGATTGTGTAGGTGTCGAAACTCCGGTCGGAGAAGGGCAGGGCCTCCGCTGCGCCGCAAGCCCAGCCGATCGGGGCGGCGGATCGCCGCAGCCGTCCGGCGGTCAGCATCGCCGGTGTCGCATCGCAGATGACCGCACGCGCCTCATTCCTGGCCGCAGCGAGGAACCGGGCGGCGACATCACCGGTGCCGCCGGCTACATCCAGCAGCGCCTGGCCCGGCCGCGGCTGCAGCAGGTCGATCAGCGTGTCCTTCCACAGCCGGTGCACGCCGCCGCTCATCAGGTCGTTCATCAGGTCGTAACGGCCGGCTACGGAGGCGAACACCTCGCGCACCCGCTGTGTTTTCTCCTGGGCCGGGACTTCCTCGAACCCGAAAGACGTGGTCTCTTCTGCCACTGCTCACCTAACCGATCGGCCGCGACCTTAGTCGAGCCGGCGGTGTCAAGGAACTGCCGATGCCTGAACTGCCAGAGGTCGAGACAACGCGCCGCGGCTTGCTGCCGGTTCTCGCCGGGCACACCTTGACCCGGGTCGAGGCGCGGGTCCCGGCCCTCCGCTTTCCGCTGCCGGAGGACTTTGCCAATCGGCTCGCCGACCGCCGCATCGCCGCCATTCACCGGCGGGCCAAGTTTCTGCTGATGGAACTGGATGACGGCGAGACCCTGGTGGCCCATCTCGGCATGAGCGGCCGGTTCCGCATCCTGCAGGACGCGGATGAAGACCTCGAACCCCACGACCACATACTATTTTGGACAGATACGGGCCGGGCAGTGCGTTTCAACGATCCACGCCGCTTCGGCTACATGGATCTGATCCCGAACGACGACCTGCCGAAGCATGCCTGGTTCGCTGCCCTCGGACCCGAACCGTTGCACGACGACTTCACCGGCCCCGTCCTGGCCGAACGGCTGCGCGGCCGCTCCGGCCCGATCAAGACGGCGTTGCTCAACCAGCAAGTCGTTGCGGGCCTAGGCAACATTTATGTGTGCGAGGCCTTGTATTGGGCCGGTCTCTCGCCGCGCCGCCGCGCCGGCACCATCCGCGGCCGCCGCGCCGACCGTCTCGCCGCGGCGATTCAGCGCGTGCTCAAGGAAGCCATCGCCGCCGGCGGGTCGTCCCTGCGCGACTTCCGTCACGCCGACGGCCAACTCGGCTACTTCCAAACCAACTTCGCGGTCTACGACCGGGAGGGCCGGGTCTGTCCACGTTGCGCAGATGCAGGGAACACCACTTGTGAGATCCGCCGTTTCACCCAGGGCGGTCGCTCGACTTTCTATTGCTCCCGACTGCAGCGTTAAGTAATAGCGTCGGCGGGGCATCGGGGAGAAGTCATGGCCTATAGCCACATCGAGGTCGAAACCAGGGGCCACATTGGCCTGATCCGGCTCAACCGGCCGAAAGCGTTGAACGCGTTGTGCGCGGAAATGATGGCCGAGTTGGCCGCGGCGCTCGATCAGTTCGAAGCTGACGACAATATCGGTTGCATGGTCCTGACGGGATCGGACCGTGCCTTTGCCGCCGGCGCCGACATCAAGGAGATGGCGGATCGCCAGTTCCCGGATCTCTATGCCGAGGATTTTTTGGCGACCTATGAGCGGGTGTCGACCTGCCGCAAGCCGGTGATCGCCGCGGTGGCCGGCTACGCCCTCGGCGGTGGTTGCGAACTCGCAATGATGTGCGACTTCATTTTGGCGGCGGATACCGCCAAGTTCGGCCAGCCGGAGATCACCATCGGCACCATTCCAGGCATCGGCGGCACCCAGCGGCTAACCCGCCTGGTCGGCAAGTCGAAGGCGATGGAGATGTGCCTCACCGGCCGGATGATGGACGCCGAGGAGGCGGAGCGCGCTGGTTTGGTCAGCCGGATCGTTCCGGCAGCGGAACTAGTAGACGAGGCGATCAAGGCGGCGGACGCCATCGCCAAGATGTCGCGGCCGATTGTGCTGATGGCCAAGGAGGCGGTGAACAGCGCCCTCGAAACTACCCTTGCTGAAGGCGTCCGCTTCGAACGCCGGCTGTTCCATGCGACCTTTGCTTTCGAGGACCAGAAGGAGGGCATGTCGGCTTTTGTCGACAAGCGCCAGCCCAGCTTCAAACACCGTTAACGGGTCGGCGGACCGATTGACCAGGCCCGGTCATGGGTCTATAAGCCGCGGTTCGTCGACATCTTGAGAGAGTTCTAAGCTGCCATGGCGAACCATGCTTCGGCCAAACAGCGTATTCGCCGCAACGCGCGGCGGACCCGCATCAACAGCGATCGCATCGGTCGCATTCGCACATTCATCAAGCGGGTTGAAGCCGCGATCACCAGCGGCGACAAGGCCGGTGCACAGACTGCACTACGGGCTGCACAACCGGAAATCCACCGTGGTGTGACCAAGGGTGTGCTGCATCGGAACACGGCGAACCGGCGGCTTTCCAGACTCTCTGCGCGCGTCAAAGCACTGTCCTGATCGCGCGGGTGTGCCGGGCGTTACCACTAAGGCACACCCCAGAAAAAATTCCGGCCCGCGTCACCATTCCGTTGCGAGCCGTGAACCGCATATGTATCCTCCGAGTGTTACCAAAGTTCGGGTCGGCAAATAAAACGCAAGTAAATATGCGTTCGAATATTTGGTAATGAAGGCGCGGGGGAGTTGGCGGAGGACGATCCACTAAGGGGGACTAGCTCATATTCCGGTTCCATCAGGTAGAATGGGGCCGAGGTCTGACAAGTTCTTTCCAGGTCTAGTAACCAGCCCCTAACCCCGGCGTCTGGCGTCTGTACGGCATGGTGCAAGGTCGAGCATGTCGTCAGGTGGTGTGCGTGTAATTGCCGCTGCAAACCGGCTGCATTGGGCAGCCGCGTCTATGCAACGCGCAGGGACGGAAGTGGGCCATATGACGATGTGGAGGCGTCCGGACGCCGAGATGATTGCGCAGTGGGGCAGGGTGCGGGCCCAGTTGCGCGCGGAGTTCGGCGAGGCGGCGTTCAACAGCTGGTTGAAACCCCTGTCGCTGAGTGAGGTGGCCGACCAGAGCGTCCGGGTCGCCGTCCCGACCCGTTTCATGCGCGACTGGATCGACTCCAACTATCGCGGCCGGCTGATCGAGCTGTGGCAGCAGGAGAATGCCGACATCGCCGACGTCGAGGTGATCGTCGAACCGTCACCGGCAAGCACAACGGGGCCGAAGATCGCGCCGGTCAAAGAGGCGGAAGAACTGCCATTGCCGGCAGCGGAACAGGTGCCGTCCCGCGAAATCCCGGTGAGCGTCGAGGACTCCGCCGCACTCGACCCGCGCTTTACCTTTACGAACTTCGTGGTTGGCCGCTCGAACGAGTTGGCGCACGCTGCCGCGCGCCGTGTTGCTGAATCAAACGAGGTGCCGTTCAATCCGCTATTCCTCTATGGCGGTGTTGGTCTTGGTAAGACCCATCTGATGCACGCGATGGCGTGGCACATCTGCCGCCGTTCGCCGGACCGCCGCGTCCTGTACATGTCCGCCGAAAAGTTCATGTACCAGTTCATCCGCGCGCTTCGGTACAAGACGATCATGGACTTCAAGGAGCAATTTCGCTCCGTCGACGTCCTGATGATCGACGACATCCAGTTCATAGCCGGGAAGGACTCGACCCAGGAGGAGTTCTTCCACACCTTCAACGCGCTGGTGGACCGCAACCGGCAGATCGTCATCTCCGCCGACAAGTCGCCCTCCGACATCGAAGGTCTCGAGGAACGTCTGAAGTCGCGCCTCGGTTGGGGCTTGGTGGCCGACATTCACCCGACGGATTACGAGCTACGCCTCGGCATCCTCCAATCGAAGGCCGAACAGCTCGATGCGGAGATCCCGCCGAAGCTGCTAGAGTTCCTCGCCCACAAGATCACCTCGAACGTGCGCGAGCTCGAAGGTGCGCTCAACCGCATCGTGGCGCACACCACCCTGGTCGGCCGCCCCATCACCCTGGAGACCTCCCAGGAGGTGCTGCATGACTTATTGCGCGCCAACGACCGCCGGGTGACCATCGACGAAATCCAGAAGCGGGTGGCCGAACACTTCAATATCCGGCTGGCCGATATGCATTCCGCCCGCCGCGCGCGGGCCGTTGCCCGGCCACGCCAGGTGGCCATGTTCCTGTCGAAGCAACTGACCTCTCGCTCCCTGCCCGAGATCGGCCGTAAATTCGGCGGCCGGGACCACACCACGGTGATGCACGCGGTCCGCAAGATCGAGGAACTGCGGGCCTCCGACAGCAGTTTCAATGAGGATGTCGAGCTACTGCGCCGGATGCTCGAAACCTAGCCGAAGGTTCCGCCTTCGTTCCCTCTGGAAATCCGGCGCGCTGCCACCATTTTGCGTGTAGAATCAAGTATTTTCTGATATGTTCCCGACTGGTTTCGGAACCCGCCGGAATGGGTGTGCGAACAGCCGAAAATCGGCCATTCGGTCGATGCCCGGCAGTCAGGCGGTCATCCGCAATACTTGTAATGACGGACCCGGTTAGGTCATGAAACTCACCATCGAGCGATCCGCCCTGTTGAAGGCGCTGGCCCATGTGCAAAGCGTCGTCGAAAGGCGCAATACCATCCCGATTCTTGCCAATGTCATGCTGGATGCCCAGGAGACGACTCTGGCGCTGACCGCGACCGACATGGATCTGACGATCAATGAACATGTCGCCGCCGATATCCAGCAGCCGGGTAAAGCGACCGCGCCGGCCCACACCCTCTATGATATTGCCCGCAAGCTGCCGGAGGGCAGCCAGGTGAGTCTCGAGACGGATGCGGACAGCAACCAGCTCGTGGTCCGCGCCGGACGGTCGCGTTTCGCGCTCGGGTCTCTGCCAACCGAGGATTTTCCGCTGCCCAGCAGTGGCGATCTGCCGATCCGTTTCTCGATGGAGGTGGGTAATCTGCGTGGTCTGATCGACCGCACCCGCTTTGCGATTTCGACCGAGGAGACGCGTTACTATCTCAACGGCATCTACCTTCATGTGACCGGCGATGACCCGTCGGTGATGAGGGCCGTTGCCACCGATGGTCACCGCTTGGCCCGGGTGGAGATGGGCTTGCCCGACGGCGCCGCCAAACTTGCCGGCATCATCATTCCGCGCAAGGCGATCAACGAGGTGCGCAAACTGGTTGATGAGGTCGACGAGAGTGTAGAGATCGGCCTCAGCGAAACACGCATTCAGTTTTCCCTCGACCACATCACCCTGACGTCGAAGCTGATCGACGGCACCTTCCCCGACTACGAACGGGTGATTCCGACCAACAACGAAAAAATCATGAAGGTGCCCTGCGGCCTGTTTGCGTCCGCGGTCGACCGGGTCGCGACCATCTCCACGGAGAAAAGCCGTGCGGTGAAACTGGCCGTTGGCGAGGGCAACCTGACACTCACCGCGAACAGCCCCGATGCCGGCAACGCGCGCGAGGAATTGGAAGTCGACTACGACGACGATGCGTTGGAAATCGGTTTCAACGCGCGTTACCTGCTCGACATCACCCAGCAGGTCGAAGGTGACGATGTCGAGGTGGCGTTCGCCGATCCGGCGTCGCCGACCATCGTGCGGGACGCCGGCGACGCCAGCGCGTTGTACGTGCTGATGCCCATGCGGGTCTGACGCGCGCGGTTCATCCGTGTTTCCCCTGCGCCACACCCAGCCGGCGGTGCCGACCGCCGGCGGTCACTCGGAGTCCACGGCAACGACGCCCCGCGGCTCTGTGGCCCGTCTCGATCTGACGAACTTCCGCAACTACGAAAACCTCCGTCTCGACGTCGCATCATCACCGCTTGTCCTCGCCGGTCCGAACGGGGCTGGCAAAACCAATCTGCTCGAAGCGTTGTCCTTGTTGGTGCCGGGCCGCGGGCTGCGCCGCGCGCCCCTCGCCGAGATGGCGTATCGGTCCGCCGGTGAGGCTGCCCGGCCGAACTGGGCGGTCGCGGCACGTATCCGGCATACTGATGGTGACGTACAATTGGGCACGGGGTTCGACGGCGCTGTCACGCCGCCCCGCCGCACCGTGCGCATCAACCGAGACAACGGCACGCCGGCGGCGCTCGCCGCCTACGCCAGTGCGGTTTGGCTGACACCCGAAATGGATCGGCTGTTTCAAGACGCGGTGGCGACGCGCCGTCCGTTTCTTGATCGCCTTGTCTTCGGCTTCCATCCGGAACATGCCAGCCGCATCTCGGCTTACGACCAGGCCCGGCGCGAACGCCTCAAGCTGTTGACGGACGGCGTTCACGATCAGGCCTGGCTTGCAGCGATCGAGGAACGGTTGGCCGAACTGGGTGTCGCCATCGCCGCCGCCCGCAACGAATTGGTGGCCCAGTTGAACAGCGTTCTGGCCGAAACGGCAACGGATTTCCCGCGCCTTGCGTTGGCCCTCGCCGGGGATGTCGAAACCTGGCTGCAAGAGGCACGCGCCCTCGCGGTGGAGGACCGGTTGCGCGATGCACTTGCCGCCAGCCGCGCGGCCGACGCGCAAGCCGGACGCATGTTGGTCGGCCCGCATCGCAGCGATTTGCGCGCCACCCATGTCGGCTACGGCCATCCCATCGGCATGTGCTCAACCGGCGAGCAGAAGGCGGCTTTGGTGTTGCTGATGCTGGCTTATGCGGAACTGTTGGCCCGGGCGCGGGGACAAACGCCACTGCTGTTGTTCGATGAAGTAACGGCGCATCTCGACGGTGCGCACCGTGCCGCGTTCTTCGCGCGCATCTTGGACATGGGCATCCAGGCGTGGATGACCGGCACGGAAATCGGCGTCTTCCGGGAACTGCGCGGGCGCGCGCAATTCCTGACGGTCGTCAACGCGACGATAACCTGACAGGAACGATTTGTATGACCGATATGGCTTTACCTGAAGCCAGCGATGGCGAGTATGGCGCGGAGTCGATCAAGGTTCTGCGCGGCCTCGATGCGGTGCGCAAGCGCCCCGGTATGTACATCGGCGACACCGATGACGGCTCCGGTCTCCATCACATGGTCTACGAAGTTGTCGACAACGCCATCGACGAAGCGTTGGCGGGTTACTGCGATCGCGTCGACGTCACGTTGAACGCCGAC